>JBOHAY010000237.1:0-12076 GCA_050697935.1 Gaiellaceae bacterium
CCGCTCGGGCCCGAAGCCGTTGTCGCCGCGCTCGAGCGGACGACCGTCCGTCCGGTCGCGGCGGGCGAGGCAGGACACGTCGCCGTTCTCGACTACCGCCGGGCCCGTACGCGTGACTTCGACGTCGTGATCCTGCTCGGCCTCGAGGAGGGCACGTTCCCGAGGCGTGACCGTCCGTCGCCGTTTCTGGACGACGACGCGCGCCGCGACCTCGGAGGGCGGCTCGAGCGCGTCGACTCGGTCGCGCGCGATCGCTACCTCTTCTACACCGCGTGCACTCGGGCGCGCAGACGCCTCGTTCTCGTCCGCGAAGCTGCGACCGACGAGGGAGTGCCCCGCGAGGCGAGCCCGTTCTGGGACGACGTCACGTCGCTCTTCGACGACGGCGAGGTGGCACATGCGACGGGCCGCCGCTCGTTGTCCGCGCTCACGTGGACGATCGAGTCGGCGCCCAGTGAGCGCCAGCGGCTCAGGGCGGTAGCTCGAATGACCGTCGACGACCATGATGGAGCAACGTCGCTGGCCGAAGCCAACGGCTGGTCACGCCGGCTCGACCGGGCGCGACACGCGTTCGAGCGGACGACATCACTTCGGAGCTCTGCTGTGGTCGACCCGTTCGCAGCGAGGACGGTGTTCTCCGCCACGGAGCTCGAGCGGTTCGCCGACTGCTCGTCGGCCTGGCTCGTCGAGCGCGTGCTCGACCCGAAGCGGATCGACGCCGAGCCGGACCCGATCCTTCGTGGCCAGGTCGTGCATACGACGTTGAACCGCTTCTATGCGTCGTTGCCGCGCGAGCTCGACGCCGAGCGCGTAACCCCCGAGAACCTCGACGCCGCACTCGAGCTGATGCGTCGGTGCCTCGACGACGCGCTCGCCTCAGGCGTCCGCCTCGATCTCACGGAGTTGCAGGAGGCCGAGCTCCGTCACACGTTGCTCGCCGATCTCGAGGGTTTCATGCGGGACGAGGCGGTGTCGGAGGTGAACTTCGTGCCCCGAAGGCTCGAGGTCTCGTTCGGCTCCGACCGCGCAGCGCCGGAGCTCCAGCGTGGTCTACAGCTCGGTGACGACATGTGGCTCTCGGGGAAGATCGACCGCATCGACATCGATCCCTACAGCGCCCGGGGGATCGTGCAGGACTACAAGTCCGGGAAGGGCGCCCACTCTGCTCGTGACATCGACCGGGAGCTGCGGCTGCAAATTCCGCTCTATGTTCTCGCTCTTCGCGACCTCGTCGGCGTGGAGCCCCTCGGAGGCGTCTACCGCGCGCTTGCCGGCCGACGCCTGACGCGCGGAATGCTGCGCGAGAGCGCGCGGGAGGATCTTCCCGGCTTCGCGAAGGACGACTACCTGGACGAAGAGACCTTTTGGGCCCAGGTCGAGTCGGCGCGTGAGCGCGCGGCGACGAACGCTCGTCGCATCCGCGCCGGGGACGTGCAGCACGATCCGAAGGGCGACGGCTGCCCCAGCTGGTGCGACCTCTGGCCGATGTGTCGCGTGGAGCACGCATGACCCGTCATGGAGGAACCCAGGGTTCCCCTAGAGCCCGGCCACGCCTTCTCCCGGCGGACGCATGAGCGTTGTCGAGGTCACCACGCAGCTGAACGAGGAGCAGCTCGAGGCGGTCGAGGCGGCGGGCTCCGTCTTCGTCTCGGCGGGTGCGGGAACGGGAAAGACCTCCGTCCTCGTCGAGCGCTACGTCCGTTCCGTCTGCGATCGCGGGATCGACGTGGAGTCGATCCTCGTCATCACGTACACGAGAAAGGCGGCAGGCGAGCTCCGCAGCCGAATTCGCGCCGCGCTGCGAGCTCGGGGGCGTCCCGATCTCGCCCGGGAGCTCGACGGTGCCTGGATCTCGACGATCCACGGCTTCTGCAATCGCTTGCTGCGGACGTACCCGTTTGCGGTCGGACTCGATCCCCGGTTTCGAGAGCTCGAGGACGCCGGCGCGGCCGTCCTTCGAGGCGAGGCTTTCGAGCGGGCACTCGAGACGTTCTGCTCGACGGGGGACCCCGAGCGTCTCAGGCTGCTCGCCACGTACCGCGCGAGCGGCCTGCGCCGCATGCTGACGGGCGTCTACGAGACACTGCGATCGGCAGGCCGCGAGCTCGTGCTCGAGCTCGGCGAGCGACCCGGCCTCGAGGATGCGATCGAGCGGCTTCGTTCCGAGGCAGCGCTGCTTGCCGCCGACGAGTCGGCGACTCCGACCCAGCGCCGGAACTCGAGCGAGACGCTGCGCGTCGTAACGGATGGGTCACCCCCCGAGCGGCTGGTCGATCTGTCGGCCCTCCAGTGCAAGGGAGCTCGTGGAGCCTCGTTCGAGCAGGCGCGCAAGGCTGCGGAGCGTGCCGGGCTGGAGGAGCTCGCGGCGCACGATCGCGACCTCTTGCAGGAGCTCCTGGAGCGCTTTGCGGATGAATATGCGGCTGCGAAGCGCCGTGAGTCGGCGGTCGATTTCGAAGACCTCCAACTTGCAGCGCGCGATCTTCTTCGTGATCACGCGGTAATCCGAGAGGCGATGCAGCTGCGCTTCCGACTGGTCATGGTCGACGAGTTCCAGGACACGAATCGGCTGCAGTGCGAGCTCATCGATCTTGTCGCCCACCCCGAGGTGACCGACGTGTTCACCGTCGGAGACGAGTTCCAGTCCATCTACGGGTTTCGCCACGCGGACGTCGACGTCTTCCGCGAGCGCCGTGCAGAGGCGTCGAACCTGCTGGCGCTGAAAAGCAACTATCGCTCGCGCCCGCAGGTGCTCGCGGCGGTGAACTTCCTCTTTGCAGACGCGTTCGGTGAGGAGTATCAGCCGCTCGCCGCGTCGACGGAGTTCGCGGATCCGGTCTTCGGACACCCCGTTGAGCTCCTCGTCACCGACAAGGCGAGCTATCGCGACACCGGCGAACACTGGCGGACCGGGGAGGCTCGTGCGATCGCGGCGCGGGTGCGCGAGCTCGTCGACTCGGGTGCTGCGACGGCGGGCGAGATCGTGGTGCTCTTCGCGGCGGGTACGGACGCAGAGCGTTACGAGGAGGCCCTCAGGCTAGAGGGTCTCCCGACGTATCGAGCTACGGGGCGGGGCTACTTCGGCCAGCAGCAGGTCGCCGATCTCCTCGCCTACCTGCGCTTGATTCACAACCGCTACGACGACGTTGCCCTGACGACGGTACTCGCGTCGCCGTTCGTCGGCGTCTCCAACGACTCGCTCGTCCTGCTCCGGCGGAACGCTCCGCGCCGGCCACTCTTCACTGCGCTCGAGCGGGGGGTGCCGGAGAACCTCTCGACCGCAGACGAGCGGCTTCTCCGCGCGTTTCTCCAACGCTACGAGCGGCTGGTGCGGGCGTCGACTCGCATCGGTCTCGAGGCGCTGTCCGACCGAATCCTGAGTGATCACGACTACGACCTTGCCGTCCTCGCGCGCTGGGACGGCTCGCGCCGGTTCGCGAACCTGCGGAAGCTCGGTCGTCTCGCGAGGGACTACGAGGCAATCCGCGGTGCTGATGTCGCCGGATTCGTCCGCTTCGTTCGCGAGCGGGAGGCGCTGGGGGCGAAGGAGCTCGAGGCCGTTGCCGAGGAGGAGGGCGCCGGCGCAGTTCGATTGCTCACGATCCACGGCGCCAAGGGTCTCGAGTTCAAGGTCGTCATCGTCGCGGACGCAGGGAGGGACGTCGGTGGGCCCCGAGGTGCCGACGAGATCGTTGCGCTGTCGGACGGACGGTTTGGCTTCCGGATGGTTCATCCGACCCGAGGCGAGCGGAGGCCGGTCTTCGACTACGACGACGTGCGTGACGCGGCGAAGGAACGTGACCAGGCCGAGCGGCTCCGCCTCTACTACGTCGCCATGACGAGGGCGATCGATCGCCTGATTGTGTCGGGGGCAATCGATCCGGAGCGCGCCGCGGATCGCGAGACACCGATCGGCTGGGTCCTCGAGCGCCTCGCTGCCCAGGACGTCGTCGGAGCTTTCCAGAAGACGCCTGCCGAGATCGAGCGCGGTGACGCGCGCTTCCTGCTCACGGTCGACCGGTACGCGCCGGTCAGCGACGAGCAGCAGCCAACGGAGGAAGTCGAGGCGTTTGGACAGCTCGCGCTCTTCGACGGCCTTCCCTCTGCTGCAACGCGTTACGGGATCGAACTTGCCGCGCTTGCGGAGATCGCCGCCCCGCCGCTCCACGACGTGCGCCGTCTCTCCTACAGCGCGCTCGCCCAGTTCGAGCGCTGCTCGTATCGCTACTTCGCCGAGCGCGTGCTCGGTCTCGGGCCTCGGGCCCGTGACGCAGTTGACGGCGGAGGCGAGCAGGGCCTCGCTGCGACGGAGATCGGAGACGCCGTCCATAGGCTGCTCGAACTCGTGCCGCTCGAAGAGCCCGTTTCGCCCTCGCGACCGGATCTCGAGGAGACCGTCGGTGACTGGTATCCGGAAGTGACCGCGGCCGAGCTCGACCGCATCGCCGATATGGTCGACGCCTACTGCGCATCCGAGCTCGCGCAGCGCATCGCGGGGCTTTCAGGTGCGCGACCGGAGAGGCCGTTCGCGTTCGAGCACGACGGTGTTCTCCTGCACGGTCGCCTGGACGTTCTCTGGCGTGAGGGCAAGAAGGCGCTCGTCGTCGACTACAAGTCGAATGTTCTCGAGGGTGCGGAGCCGGCCGCGGTGGTCGACGCCGAGTATCGACTGCAGCGGCTCGTGTATGCCCTTGCCTGCCTGCGCGACGGCGCCACCGAAGTCGAGATCGCGCATCAGTTCCTCGAACGGGCGAACGACGTGGTCACGGCGACATTCTCGGCGGACGACACCGCTGAGCTCGAGGCGGAGCTCTCCGCCGCGATCGCGCGCATCCGGACCGGTGAGTTCAAGCCGACACCGAGCGAGTTCGCGTGTGCCGACTGCCCTGCGCTCGATCTCGTCTGCGCGGGGCCGCGCCTCCCCGTCGCGAGATAGCCTCGCACCGTGCGCGTCGCAGCGCTCGCCGACATTCACGGAAACCTTCCGGCGCTCGAGGCTGTCCTTGCGGACCTCGAGCAAGAGAACGTCGATGCCGTCGCCGTCGTGGGTGACAGCGTTTCCGGACCATGGCCTGCGGAGGTCTTCGATCTGCTCACAGACGTCGAGGCGCGAATCGTCCGCGGAAACGCCGATCGGCTCGATGAGGTCACGCGCTTCGACAGCGCTCAAGCATCATGGAACGAAGAGCGACTCGGAGCGGACCGTCTCGCCACCGTCGCCGAGTGGCCACTGACGATCGAGCTCGAGATCGCGGGTCTCGGGAACGCGCTCTTGTGTCACTCGACGCCGACCTCGGACGAACCCATCTACACCCGGGCTACCCCGGACGACGAGCTGATCGCGCTGTTCGGGTCGGTCGTGGCCGACGTCCTCGTCTGTGGTCACACCCACATGCAGTACGACCGCCGGCTCTCGAACGGTCTACGGGTCCTCAACCCGGGGAGTGTCGGCATGCCGTACGAGGGACGGCCAGGGGCGTTCTGGGTTCTGCTCGGGCCGGATGTCGAGTTCCGGCACACCGAGTACGACGTCGAGGCGGCGGTCCGTGCGATCCGCGCGCTCGACGGGCCGGTGCAGGAGCAGCAACTCGAGCTCCTCGTCGAGCCGATGGGCTCGGAGGCGGCAACGGCCGAGTTCGAGAAGCTGCGTGGCGCGTAGCTACGTTCGCGAGGCGCGGCGACGCGGCCTGGGGAGGAGGCGCGAGCGAATCGACCCGATCGTCGACCGACTCGCGGCCGAGCACGCCGACGCGGAGATCGCGCTTCGCTTTCGGTCGGATCTCGAGCTCCTCGTCTCGGTGATGCTGTCTGCGCAGACGACCGACGTGAACGTCAACCGCGTCACGCCGGCGCTGTTCGAGAAGTACCGCTCGCCGGAGGACTACCTCGCCGTGCCAGTGGAAGAGCTCGAGCGCGACATCTACACAACGGGATTCTTCCGGCAGAAGGCGAAAGCGATTCGGGGCACGATGCGCGTCCTGATCGAGAACTTCGACGGTCGGGTTCCCCGACGACTCGAGGAGCTCCTGACGCTTCCGGGTGTCGCGCGCAAGACCGCCAACGTCGTCGCCGCGGAGCTCGGACATGCGCAGGGAATCGTCGTCGACACGCACGTCCGTCGGCTCTCCCAGCGTCTTGGACTTACTCGCCAGGAGGATCCGGTCAAGATCGAGCGCGACCTTCAGCGGTTCGTCCCACGAGCCGACTGGGCTCGCTTTCCGCATCTCCTGATCTGGCACGGCCGCCGGGTGTGCGACGCGCGCATGCCGCTCTGCCACGAGTGCGTGCTAGAGGATCTCTGCCCGGCCTCGCGGCTTCGCTAGATCCGGGCTAGATCCAGCGGCGCCAGCGGAACAGTGCGAGCTGGACGAGTGTCGAGGCGACGATCAGGCCAGTCGAGACCGCGATCGACCAGTACGCCTCGTCGAACGCGGACCCGAAGTTCTGGCCGTAGTAACCGACGATCAGCGACGGCACGAGAACGAGCGACGCGATCACGGTGAGCTTCTTCGCGACCTCGCCCTGGCCCTCGACGACCTTCGACTGATGATGATCGCGGACACCTGCGAGGAGATCGCGCGCGATGTCGAGCTCCTCCGTCACGCGCACGAGCGTCTCGTACGTGTCGGAGAACAGGCGCTCGGTGGCTGGGGGGAAGAGGGCATGATCACCGACCTCGATTCGGCCGTCCAGAACTCGGCGCACGGCGGCCCGAGTCGCGGCGACCGTCCGCCTGCTGTGCAGGAACTCATGCCGAAGGCCCGAGATCCGTGAGCGAACTCGACTTGCAGGCCAGGTGTCGATCGAGTCCTCGAGCTCCTCGATCTCGGCGTAAGCGGCGTCCAGTGCCTCCAGGTAGGTGTCAGCAACGTCGTCCACGAGACGGTGGACGAGCTCACCCGTCGACGCATCTTGCTCGGCGGCTGGGTGGAGCCCCCCGACGTCGTACGGCGAGCCGTCGACAGGCGTCTTACGCACCGTGACGAGGAGTCCCGGCAGCGCCACCAGGTCGACTTCCTGGTAGACGATGCGATCCTCCTCGGAGACCGGCTTCGCAGCCATGAGGACTCCGAAGACGTAGGCGCCGTGCCCCTCGATCACGGGTCGCGGTGCACGCCCGTCTCCCGGGTGCGCCGCGAGCAGCTCGATGACCTCTGGATCGACGTGTCCAGGGAGCGCCCCCAGCACCTCGTCATAGGTCGGATCGACCAGATCTAGCCACCGCGCGGCCACCGCATGCGAGCGTAGCGGGGGTTCCGGTCGGAGCTGTCCGAGCTATACAGAGGCCGCGGCGACTTCAGGCTGATGGCGCTGTTCCTCGAGCCACCGCTGTGCGTCGAGGGCCGCCATCGTGCCCGAGCCGGCCGCCGTCACCGCCTGGCGATACGTGTGGTCCTGAACGTCACCTGCTGCGAAGACCCCAGGGATGTTCGTTCGCGTCGATCGAGGATCGGTGACGAGGTAGCCCTGGTCGTCGTGATCGAGCCAGTCGAGGAACAACCCAGTCGTCGGATCGTGACCGATCGCGACGAAGAGCCCGTCCGCTTCGATCTCGCGCGCATCACCCGTGACGGTGTCGCGGAGTCGGAGGCCGGTAACGTGCCCGTCGCCAACGCCGAGGACTTCCTCGACAACGGCGTTCAGGACGAACTCGATCTTTTCGTTCGCTCGCGCGCGGTCGACCATGATCGGCGACGCGCGGAACTCGTCCCTGCGGTGCACGATCACGACCTTCCGTGCGAAGCGCGCGAGGAACGTCGCTTCCTCCATCGCCGAGTCTCCTCCCCCGGCTACGACGACGATCTTGTCGCGGAAGAAGGCGCCGTCGCAGGTCGCGCAATACGACACGCCTCGGCCCTGCAGCGTCTGCTCGGAGTCCAATCCGAGCTGTCTCGCGCTGGCCCCCGTCGCAACGATGACGGCGTCCGCACGCTGCTCGTCGTCGCCCACGAACACGCGGAACGGCCGCTCCGAGAAGTCGACGCCCGTGACGTCGTCGGTGACGAACTCCGCGCCGAAGCGCTCCGCTTGGCGCCGGAAGTCGGACATCATGGCCGGCCCGAGCACACCGTCCGCGTA
This sequence comes from Gaiellaceae bacterium, assembly GCA_050697935.1. Taxonomy (GTDB): domain Bacteria; phylum Actinomycetota; class Thermoleophilia; order Gaiellales; family Gaiellaceae; genus GMQP-bins7. The sequence continues at coordinate 8,080 of JBOHAY010000237.1, forward strand.
CCCGGGGTAGTTCTCGACGTCACTCGTGATCATGAGCTGGCCGCCCCAGTTGAACCCCTCGATGACGAGTGGGTTCAGGTTGGCGCGAGCCGAATAGAGCGCCGCCGTGTACCCGGCTGGGCCACCGCCGATGATGATCACGTCGCGGACGTCGTTCACGAGTTGCTCCTCATTCATACGTTAGCCCCGCGCGACCGCCCCCGGCTGCGCGCCAGTTTCCGATCAAGCATCTCGCGGGGTACGTGGTCTTCAACGCTCGGAGATAGTCGTGTGTTCCCACCCCGGCGTTATGCGGCGTCGGCGTCGCCGGCCAGGATCGCGAGCTTTGGTGCGGCTTCCCCCGCCAACTCGGGCGCCTGAAGTGGCACCGTGTGCGTGGCCCTGGCCTCGAGGTCGGGGAGCTCCCGGTCGGACAGTGTCGTCTGGGCGAGCTTCCGGGCGGTAGGTAGAACGCGCCGCTCGAGTGATCCCACCGTGTCGTTGTACGCGCCGACAGCCTTGTCGAGAGTTGCGCCCACCTTCGCGAAGTGTGACCCGGTGACGGTGAGGCGTTCGTAGAGCTCGCGTCCGAGCGTGTGAACGACGCGTGCGTCCTCGGCGACCTTCTCCTGATGCCATCCGTGGGCAATCGCCTGTAGCAGGACGATCAACGTCGTCGGCGAGGCGATGTGCACTCGGGCACGAACCCCGGCCTCGACGAGGCTTGGATCCTGCTCCCATGCAGACCTGAAGAATCCTTCGTCCGGTAGGAACATCACCACCCACTCGGGGCTGTCTGCGAACTGCTGCCAGTACGACTTCGCGGCAAGCTTCTGGAGGTGGTCACGGACCTGACGAGCGTGATCCGCCAGATGTCGTCGGCGAACGTCGTCGTCGCTCGTCTCGTGTGCTTCGAGGTACGCCGCCAACGGCACCTTCGCGTCGACGACGACCTGCTTTCCTCCCGGCAGCCGGACTATCAGGTCGGGACGCATTCGACCATCGTCGGTCGTCGCTGTGACCTGTTCCGCGAAGTCGCAGTAGGGAAGCATCCCGGCGATCTCGACCACACGCCTGAGCTGAACCTCGCCCCAGCGGCCGCGAACATGTGGCGTTCGCAAAGCGTTCGTCAAGGATGACGTTCGCTCGCCCAGGTCTGCCAAGTGCCGGCTGAGCTCTCCGTAGCCCTTCGCGCGCGCACGGTCGAGCTCTTGGACTCGCTCGCCTACGGCTCGGAGTGACTCTTGGAGGGGTTTGACGGTTCCCGCGAGCTTCGCATCGGCGAGTTCGACCAGCGCAGTATTCGTCTGCGCATATGCCTCGAGGGACGCGGACCTCACCGCAGCGCTAAGCCGCTCGTGGGAGGACTCCTCCGCCGCTTCGAGGCGTGCCTCTGCAGCAGCGAGTTCGCGTCCGAGCTCGATCGCCTCGTCGATTCGGCTGCGCCGCTCCTTGAGTGCTGGGCGTACAGCGAGGAATACCCCGAGCGCGCCGAGGGCAAGGCCGGTGATGAGTGCCGCGATGACCATGAGGTCGATGAACGGTAATCAGGCGGGCGGACGGCGTTCCTTACGCAACCAGGGAGCAACAGGAGTGCTGCTACATTCGCCCGCGGCATGGCCGACAAGCCCCGTGTAAAGGCGCCAAAGCAGCGCTCGACGGCTGGCCCTGAGGACGCCGGGCGCGGCAGGGCGATGCTCCTCATCGGCGGGATCCTGGCGGCGCTCGCCGTTGTCGCCGTCTTGTACGCGGCGGTCGGACGCGGAGGCGGCGGGTCGTCGAACGCAGTGTCAGTCCGTGCGGATCTCGAAGCGGCGGGATGCACGTTCGAGACCGTGAAAGCGCTTCCCGGCGAGCACTCGGTCGCCGATCCGGGCGGAGTATCCGGCGAGTGGAACACCGATCCACCGACGAATGGGCCGCACTACCAAGTGGCCGCGATATTCGGCATCTACAACGACGAGCTCGAGCCTGCGCGCGTCGTTCACAACCTCGAGCACGGCGGCATCTTCATCCTTTACGGCGACGGAGTGCCCGCTTCGACAGTTAAGGAGCTCGAGGCGTTCTACGACGACCACAAGACGGGAACGATCATGGCTCCGTCCGCGCGACTCGGGGACGAGTTCGCGCTCGGTGCCTGGGTTGCCGAGGGAGACGACGACAAAGGGCATCTCGCGAAGTGCAAGGCGTTCGACGAGGACGCCGTCTCCTCGTTCTTCAGAGCCTTCCAGTTCCAGGGTCCCGAGCGCTTCGACCCGAGCCAGCTGCAGCCGGGTAGTTGACGCGCAAGACCGGAATCCGCTCGCGCGGATCCCGGTCGCGCGAACACCCCTGAAGCGCGGCCGCTGCGCGCCCGCGGGCGCAGCCGTCTCCAGACCCGCCGCGGCGTACACTCGTCCCGCCGGGGTGGCGGAACGGGTGAGACGCGCCTGCCTTAAAAGCAGGTGTCCCTTTGCGGGACGTGTGGGTTCGACTCCCACCCCCGGCATTCCCGCAAGGTCGGAATCCGCTGACTCGCGGATTCCGACCTGCGAACAGCCCTAAAGCGCAGCCGCTTGCGCGGCTGCGGTCGTCCCGTCTTCTCAACCACGATGTTCAGGCGCCGGGACTTGCCGGATACACTCCGCCGGCCGTGGCGAGCCTGCCGGAAGCGCTTGCCCATGCCCAGCTCGAGTGGGATACGCCCCTCTACCGCATGGCGGTCGCACAGTTCGACCAGGCAGTTCCCGTCGCCGGCATCCCCGACGACATCGCCGAGCGGCTTCGCTATCCCGAACGCTCGACGATCGTCAGCATCCCCGTTCGTATGGACAGCGGGCGGCGCGTGGTCTTTCCCGGCTACCGCGTTCAGCACTCGAGCATCATCGGTCCGACGAAGGGCGGAATCCGCTACGACCCCGAGGTGACGCTCGGCGAATGCGCTGCGCTCGCGATGTGGATGACCTGGAAATGCTCGCTCTTGCGGCTTCCGTACGGAGGCGCCAAGGGGGGCGTCCGCTGCGATCCGCGCACGCTGTCCCTGGGAGAGGTCGAGCGTCTGACGCGTCGTTTCACGTCGGAGCTGCTCCCGATCATCGGGCCGCAGGAGGACATCCCCGCACCGGACATGGCCACGAACGAGCAGACGATGGCGTGGATGATGGACACGTATTCGATGCAGCGCGGCTATGCGGTTCCGGAGATCGTCACCGGGAAGCCGATTTCGATCGGCGGCTCGGTGTTCCGGCACGAGGCCACGGGCGCGGGAGTGGTCATGGTCGTCAGCCGCGCGTGCGATCGACTGAAGTGGCTGCTCGCGGAGCAGCGCTGCGTCGTCCAGGGTTTCGGCAACGTCGGTGGCATCGCCGCAGCGGAGCTTCACGCGCGCGGCGCCTCGGTCCTGGCTGTTTCGGACGTGTCCGGTGGCCTCTACTCGCCGATCGGCCTCGACGTTCCCTGGCTTCGCGACTACGCCCACGAGCACGGGTCGCTCGAAGGCTGCGAAGCGGGGGAGCGGCTCTCGAACGACGAGCTTCTCGAGCTCGAGTGCGACATTCTTGTCCTCGCTGCACGCGAGGATCAGATCACTGCAGACAATGCCCCGCGCATTCGCGCGCGCATGATCGCCGAGGGTGCGAACGGGCCGACCTCACTCGAGGCGGACGAAATCTTGTGGAAGCGCGGAATCCCGATCCTCCCCGACATCCTGACCAACGCGGGTGGAGTGACCGTCTCGTATTTCGAGTGGGTGCAGGATCTCGGTCGGCTGTTCTGGACGCGCGACGAGATCCGCGCGAAGCTCGAGGAAAAGCTCTCCGACGCGTTCGACCGCGTCTGGGATCTGGCCGACGAGCGGAAGGTTCCGTTGCGGACGGGTGCGCTCGTCGCCGGCATTCGCGAGGTCTCGGACGCCCTCGAAGCGCGAGGGATCTTCCCGTGAGCAACGCTCGCCTTTGGCTCGCGTTCGCGGGGGAAACCATGTTTCCCCCGGGTGCCCCCTTCTTCTTGAGATCGTGGGGAGCCTCCCGGTTCCCCACAC
>JBOHAY010000238.1:0-1984 GCA_050697935.1 Gaiellaceae bacterium
GCCCGAAGATCGTGTGCCAGAGCTCGCTGAAGGTCCACGAGACGAGTGCGAGCGTGATCGCCGTCCACGCCGCGCGCTCCTGTTTGACCAGATAGACGTAGGAGCCCGCGGTCACGCATGCGACGACGATGAGCCCGTTGTAGACCCAGGTGTCGAAGAACCCGAACAAGCTCGAGGCGTCCGGCCCGGCGAGGACGAAGAGCGCGAGCGCGGCCAAGCCCACGGCAGAGCCTGCGCGCGTGAATGAGATCCACCCGCGATGCGACATGTCCCGACGACAATCGACCTGACGCCTTCCCTTCTTGAGCGTTCCGAGGCCATTCGGCGCCATCTGATGCCGAGCTGGACAGCAGACGTCCAGTCGGGCTTCCGCATCGGAGCGGTCCGGTCCGTCCGACGCCGGTCCTACCCTCGCGCCATGACGCTCGGGATCGTGGTCTTCGGCGCCGCGTTCCTCGTCGGGCTCGGGCTCGGCACGTACACCCGACGGCCTCTCTCGACCGCGTTCCTCGTTCTCGGCAGCTTTACGGCTCTGCTCGTGCTGTCGGCTACGGGTGACGTGCGCGGCGCGGCAGCGGTACTCGTCATCGTGTTCCTCGTGGGGCTCATCGCCGAGAGCATGCGCGAGACGTTCGCGCTCATCGTGGGCCGCTCCTAGGGGTGATGTGAAATCGCAACCACCGCGGCCGCAAAGCGGCCGCGCTTCAGGGGTTTCGACGCGACCGGAATCCGCGCTCCCGGATTCCGGTCTTGCGTAGCGCACAGCCGTGCACTGGCAGCTCGCCACTCTCGCGCTGATCCTTCTCGGATTCGCGGCGATCTCCGGCCGTATCGAGGGGACGTCGATCACGGCACCGCTGGTGTTCATGGCCGTCGGACTGATCGTCGGAGAACGGGCTCTCGGCGTCATCGACATCGACCAGCACGGCGAGGAGATCAAGGTCCTCACCGAGGCCACCCTGACAGTCGTCCTCTTCTCGGAAGCGTCTCGCATCGATCTCCACGAGCTCCGCGGCGAGGCGGGCATCCCCGCGCGACTGCTCGGTATCGGGTTGCCGCTCACGCTGATCGCCGGATTCGGAGTAGCGATGATCCTGCTGGGCGACCTTGCGTGGGCCGAGGCGCTCCTCCTCGCCGTGATCCTTACCCCGACCGATGCTGCTCTCGGCCAGGCAGTCGTCACACTCGACCGCCTTCCGCATCGAGTCCGCCAGAGCCTCAACGTCGAGAGCGGCCTCAACGACGGCATCTGCGTTCCCGTGTTCTTCATCGTGCTCGCGATCGCACAGGCAGAGGAGACGAGCGCGGGCTCGCGCGACGCGCTTCGGCTCGTGCTCGAGCAGATCGGGTACGGAGCCGCGGCGGGCGTGGTCGCCGGCTCCGTTGCGGCCGTGGTCGTCACGGCAGCTGGAGCTCGCGGACTCGTGAGCGACGTCTGGTTGCAGATCGTGCCGCTCGCAGGAGCAGCGCTCGCGTTCGGGATCGCCCAGCCGATCGGAGGCTCGGGGTTCATTGCCGCCTTCGTGGGTGGCGTGTTCTTCGGCGGGCTCAGGCGAGGGCGCGGAGGCGAGGTGTCGAACCTCATCGATGAGACGAGCGTCCTCCTCGGGGCGATCACGTTCGTCGTCTTCGGCGCGGTGCTCCTGCTCCCGGCGCTCGACGGCCTGAGTTGGCAGATTGCGCTGTATGCCGCATTCAGCCTGACGCTCGTGCGGATGATCCCGGTCGCAGCCGCGATGCTCGGCACCGGCGCGCGGACGCCGACCGTGTCCTTCCTCGGCTGGTTCGGGCCGCGGGGGCTCGCGTCGATCGTGTTTGCGCTGCTCCTCGTACAGGAGGGTGGGCTTCCGAACGACCGCGTCATCCTCGATGTGGTCTTCGCCACGGTCGGACTCTCGGTTCTCGCACACGGAATCTCAGCTGCTCCGCTGGCTCGTCGCTATGCCGACTGGCTCGCGGCCAATCCGCGTCCCGGGCGGGCGCC
>JBOHAY010000239.1:0-2242 GCA_050697935.1 Gaiellaceae bacterium
GTAGGGAACGGCGTGAGACCGGCATCCCAGCCGGACGGGAGCTCGCGGCGCTGCATGCGATCGAGCTCGTCGGCGAGCTCCGGGAACGACGCGCGGTACTCCTCGAATCTCGCCTCCCAGGCCTCGCGCGCCGATCCCAGCGGAGAAGTGCTCGTAGACGCCTTCGGGGACGAGGAACTGCGCATCCGCGGGCCAGCCGTAGAAGCGCTTGGCCGCCTTGACGCCCTCGGGGCCGAGCGGCTCGCCGTGGGCCTTGGGCGTATCCTCGACCTGCGTCCCGTAGCCGATGTGGCTGTGAACGACGATGAGCGTCGGCCGCTCGTGCTCGGCCTTGAAGTCGTGGAAGGCCTTCTCGATCTGCTCCAGGTCGTTCGCGTCGGCGACGCTCGTCACGTTCCAGCCGTAGGCGGTGAAGCGACCGGCCACGTCCTCGGTGAACGTGATGTCGGTGTGGCCCTCGATCGTGACGCGGTTCGCGTCGTAGATCCAGCAGAGGTTCGAGAGGCGCTGATGCGCTGCGAACGAGGCTGCCTCGGACGCGATCCCCTCCATCATGCAGCCGTCTCCGGCCTGCGCATACACGTCGAAGTCGAAGAGCGTGAAGCCCTCGCGGTTGTAGCGGGCACCGAGCCACTGGCTCGCGACCGCCATTCCCACTGACGTCGCGACGCCCGTCCCGAGCGGCCCCGTCGTCGCCTCGACCCCGCTCGTCCAGCGGTACTCCGGGTGGCCCGGCGCCTTCGAGTCGAGCTGGCGGAAGCGCCTGAGGTCGTCGAGGGCAACGGCCGGCTGTCCGAGGATCTCGTACTCGGGATCGACGGCCCGGACGCCGGTCAGGTGCAGCATCGACCACAGCAGCGCGGACGCGTGGCCAGACGAGAGGACGTAGCGGTCGCGATTCGGCCAGATCGGATCCGAGGGGTCGAAGCGCAGGAAGCGTTGCCACAGCGTGTACGTCAGCGGCGCGATCCCGATCGGCGTACCCGGGTGACCCGAGTTCGCCGCTTCGATCGCGTCGATGCACAGCGTCCTGATCGTGTCGATGCACTTCGCGTCGAGGTCGCCGTTGGTTCCCGTGGTCTCCTTGGTGTGACTCCTCACTCCGGCAGCCATGGGTCGTGCCAGCCGCCGAAGTCCTTCACGAGCCGGTCGGCACTCTTGGGTCCCCACGTTCCTTTCTCGTAGGCCTCGACCGGAGGTGGTGCGTCGAGCAATGGCTGCACGACGCGCCAGGTCTCCTCGAGCGCGTCCTGGCGGGAGAAGTGACTCGCGTCACCGTTCATCGCCGCATGGAGGAGCACCTCGTACGGGGTCGGGCCTTCGCCCCCCATGCTCGCGAACGTCATGTCGAGCTGGACCGGTCTGAGTGCCTGCTCTTCCGCGTGCTTTGCCTGCAGCCGTAGCCTCGCTCCGGGTTGTGGGCCGATCCGGAGCACGAGCTGGTTCCGCTCGGGACGAGGGGCATCCTTCGGAACGAACCCCAGCCAAGGGGTGCTCTTGAAGTAGACGCGCACCTCCGTCACGGTCACGGGCATCGACTTGCCCGCGCGGATGAAGAAGGGCACGCCCGACCAGCGCCAGTTGTCGATCTCGAGTCGCATCGCACAGTAGGTCTCGGTCTGAGAGTCCGCAGCGACCCCTTCCACATCGCGGTAGCCCTCGTACTGGCCGCGGACGTATTGCGCCGGATCCGCCTCGGCCATGCCGACGAACACGTCGCGCTTGCGATCGTTGATCACTCCGGCACCCCGGCCGGTCGGTGGCTCGAGCGCCACCATCGCGAGCACCTGCAGAATGTGGTTCTGGACGACGTCGCGCATCGCGCCCACCGGGTCGTAGAAGTTGCCGCGGTCGGCGATGTCGAAGTCTTCGCCCATCGTGATCTGGACGCAATCGACGTACTGACGATTCCAGACGGGCTCGAGAATCGTGTTTGCGAAGCGAAGGAAGAGGATGTCCTCGACGGCCATCTTCCCCAGGAAGTGATCGATCCTGTAGAGCTGCGACTCGTCGATCAGGGCGTGGAGGGTCTGGTTCAGCTCTCGCGACGACTCGAGGTCGTGCCCGAACGGTTTCTCGACCACGATGCGCGCGTTTTCGGTCAGGCCTGCGTCTGCGAGGCCGCCGACGACCATGCCGAAGAGCGACGGCGGGACCTCGAGGTAGAAGACCGGGAGCTTCGCGCCCTTGATCACCTCGGCCACCCGTCCGTAGGTCGCCGCGTCGGCGAAGTCCCCGGAGA
>JBOHAY010000240.1:0-3554 GCA_050697935.1 Gaiellaceae bacterium
GAGGAAGGGGGCACCGGGGGAAACATCGTTTCCCCCGCGAACCGGATGTTGTCCGGACTTGGTCCTAGGATGCGCCCCGACCGAGCCGATGGGAGGGACGATGCCGAACACGGAGCTGGCCGAAGAGCTCTTGCAACTCGAAGAAGCGGATGCGTGGTTCGAGTACCTGGAGTCGACGCGCGGCCAGAACCAAACTCGGTATGCCGAGGTCGAGCCATGGGCGTGGGCGCGCCTCTCCCAGCGCCTGCGTGCCGTCCGCGCACGTCGCGCTCGCCTTCGTCCAGCGGCTGCCTGACGTGGACGCTGGCCGTCCGCTCGAAGGGCGCCCGTCGTTGCGACTGCTACGGTTGCGGAAGGTCATGTCGACCGATGTCTTGAACCCACGCAGCGCGAGGCCGGACGAGCCGGTGGCTTTCCGGGGCCCGCGCGCGATCGAAAGAGGAGAATTCAACCTTGGCACTACGCTGGTTTCGCTTTGGCAAGAAGGAAGAGGAAGAGGCCGCGGCTCGAGAAGCCGTTGCAATAGAGGTACAACCTCCGCCTGAGACCCAGGCACCGGAGCCCACAGGGGCGCAGGATGCGCCCGAGGGCCCGAGGAAGAGGCGCCGCCGCGGAAGTCGCGGAGGGCGTGGCAGAAAGAAGCCCGGAGCTGCACTGGCTGCCGGAGAGAGTTCTGAAGAGCCGGACGACGGGCCTTCGGATGATGGGCGCGCCGGTTCGGACCGCAAGGCCGAGCGGACGCCCGAGCGAAAGACCGAGCGCAAGACCGACAAGAGGTCGCAGCGAAGCAGCCGCCGACGCACACCGACGAAGCGTGCTCCGCTGCCCGCGGCCAAGCGCGAGCTGCTCATCTCCGTCGACGTGGGGGAGCAGCGGGTCGCGATCCTCGAGGACGACCGAGTCGCCGAGGTCTATCTGGAGCGACCCGAGCGACGATCCATCGCCGGGAACATCTACCTCGGCGTGGTCGACAACGTCCTCCCGGGGATGGAGGCGGCATTCGTCGAGATCGGGCTCGAGAAGAACGGCTTCCTGTACGTGGACGAGATCGTCGGCCCGGAGCTCGAGGGCCGAAAGGGAGCGCGCAAGATCCAGGATCTGATCAAGCGCGGGCAGACGATCCTCGTACAGGCGGTCAAGGATCCGATGAAGTCGAAGGGCGCCCGTCTGACCACCGAGATCTCGCTTCCCGGACGCTTCCTCGTCTACGTCCCCAACGGAGAAGGCTCGGGTGTCTCTCGGCGGCTCGAGGACGCAGAGCGCACGCGTCTCAAGGAGATCGTGAGAAAGCTCGATCCCAAGGGCGGCGGCATCATCGTGCGAACGGCTGCGGAGGGTGCGTCCGCGGAGGACATCGAGCGCGACCTCGTCTTCCTGCAGCGCCTGTGGAAGACCATCCAGACCAAGGCGAAGGGCGCCACGGCGCCGACCCTCGTTTACGAGGAGGCCGAGCTTCCGCTGCGCATCGTCCGGGATCTCTTCGCCGGGGACTTCGTCGGCGCCCAGATCGACGACGACCGCACGCACCGGCGCATCGTCAGCTACCTGAAGAAGACCTCCCCGCACATGATCGAGCGCGTCCATCGCTATCGCGAGAAGGCGCCGCTCTTCGAAGCCTCGGGCGTCGACCAGGAGATCCACTCGACGCTCGAGCGTCGAGTCGACCTTCCGTCAGGGGGGTATCTCGTCTTCGACTACGCCGAGGCCTTCACGGTCATCGACGTGAACACCGGACGCTTTGTGGGCTCCCGCGGAAAGAGCGCGCAGGGCCGACTCGAGGACACGATCGTGAAGAACAACCTCGAGGCGGTGAAGGAGGTGGTGCGCCAGCTCCGGCTGCGCGACATCGGCGGGATCATCGTCATCGACTTCATCGACATGGCGAATCCCAAGAACCGCGCCACGGTGGAAGAGGCTCTTCGTAACGAGCTCGAGCGCGACCGAACGAAGACCTACGTCGTCGAGATCTCCCCGCGCGGGCTCGTCGAGATGACGCGCCAGAATGTTACCGACGGGCCACGCGAGATCCAGACGAGCCGATGTCCGGTGTGCGCGGGCGACGGCTTCGTTGTCTCCGACGCCACCCACGCTTTGGAGATCGAGCGCAGGATGCGCGCCATCGCGAAGGGATCGCGCGTCCAGGCATTCAGCATCGCCGTCCATCCGCGGGTCCTCTCGCTGCTCGTGGGCCCAGGTGGGAGCCGGCTCGCAGAGATCGAGGCGGCCGCGCGACGGAGATTCTTCCTCACGCGGACCGCGGACAACGGGCACGTCCACCTTGATCACTTCGAGGTGCTCAGGCAAGGGAAGCTCGACACCTTGCAGCCTGTCGCGCCCGTCGAGGAAGGCGCGTCGGTCGAGGTCAAGCTCGTCGAGGTCGGGTTGTACAACGCGACCGCAGGCGTCGGCAAGGTCGGCGACTACGAGATCGTGGTCGCAGGCGCAGCGAAGCTCGTCGGGAAAAAGGTCACCGCGTTGGTCGGGCGCGCCCTCGAGGGAGCCGCGTACGCGACACCTTCTGACGACGTCGTCATCCCATCGCCGATCACGTTCGAAGCGGAAGCAGAGCGCCCCATGCGCGCGCCCAGCCGCAAGAAGGTCGCCGACGAGCCCGAGCCCGACGCCACTGCCGATGCCGAAGCTGCGCCCGGGATCGACGTCGAGTTGGAGCTCGAATCCGAAGCGGAAGACGATGTCCCGACCGCAGCCGCAGTCGAGGACGTATCAGGCGACGCCGACGTGCACGACGGCGTTCAGGCCGACGCAGCGCCGGCGAAGAAACGAACTCGACGCGGAACGCGCGGTGGGCGTGGGCGTAAGAAAACCCCGACTGCCGCGGCTGCGACCGCTGACGGGACGGCGGCGACACCGGCTATGGACGAAGCGCCCGGAGCTGACGGCTCGGGGCAGCGGCCGAAGCCGAAGCCGAGGTCGAGGCCCAAGCCAAGGATCCACGTGCCGGCGGTCGAAAGCGAATCAGGGAAGACGGCGGTCGCTGTCGCCGCTGCGGCTCCGGCCCAGGTGGACGCTGTGGCCGATGCAGTCGTAGACGGAGAGATCTCGGCTGACGGTGAGCCCAAACGCAAGCGCTCCCGGCGCGGATCGCGAGGTGGGCGAAAGCGCCGCAAGCCGTCGGCGAATGGCGATCAGAGCATTCCCGCTGCGACTGGCGAGCCCGGAGCGATCGAGCGCGATGGGACGGACGCCGGGAGCGACGGAGGGCCGGTCGCGATCGCTGACACCGTTGTCGAGGAAACCGAGCCCGAGTATGTCCCGATGTCCGAGTGGATCAGGGACTTCGGCGCTCGCTAGTCGCGCAAGACCGAATCCGCTGACACGCAGATCCGGTCGCGCGAAGATCCTAAAGGCGGCCGCCTTCCCGGCCGCTGCGCGTGTCGTCCCCTTGAGTGTGCGTCCAAATCGGTATCATGCGGCGGCTTCGCGGGCCACGTGCCCGCTAACAAGCACTGCGCCGGGGTCAGACTCGAGTCTGACCCGGCACTATCTTCAATTCCATGACATACGCGATCATCAAGGTTGCCGGGAAGCAGTAC
>JBOHAY010000241.1:0-2322 GCA_050697935.1 Gaiellaceae bacterium
TGCTATACCAAATGAAGTAAGTCCGCGCACCCGGAGCTCCTGAGCAGGTACGTCGTCCGCCGGAGCGCAAAGACGGGACGTATCCAGCTGGTCCTGACGCCACTGCTCTAGCCGAGCACAGCTCTCCGTGGACGCGGCCCAACTGTCGATCGCGCTGTCGGCCGCCTAGCGATCGATCGATCACCAACGTATTACTGCTCTTCTCGTCTCAGCCACTCGGCGAGGAAGGGCTCGGCGATCCGGTACTCCCCGCGGGGGTCGCGCGCAATGAGCTCCTCCTTGGCAAGCGCGTCGAGGGCACGCTGCACGCTTGACGGGGCGGGGAGCCCATGACGACGTCGGTACTCGCCGGACAGCGGACGGCCCGGCTCCCGAGCAAGCGCGTGCAGCACGACCCGCTGTGCGCGCGCGGCCTTCTCCCAGACGAGGCCGAAATGGGCATGTTCGGCCCGGAGGAGCTTCTCGAGCGCGGTGTCGTACTGCGCGTCGCCGGCGGTGTCTCCCTCGGGCGTCTCGCCCCACAGGAAGTAGCACAGCTCCTGCGTCGCGTACGGATGGCCGAGGGTGGCACCGAGCACGCGGTCGACGACCGCCGCGGCGATCTCCCGGCCGGTGCGCTCGAACTGCGCACCGATGTAGCCCCGAAACAGCGCCGGCGCGATCACACCGAGCTCCATCTGCTTCGCGCTGCGCCAGAACGGCTCGTTCTCGTCGTTGAAGATCCGCTCGAGCATGTGGCGCCTGCTTCCCAAGTAGACGTGCGCCACATCGGGCTGTGTCTCGAAGACCGAACGCATGAGCTTCGGCAGCTCGGGGTCGATGTCGACGATCTCCTGAAACTCGTCAAGGACGAGCGCCACCTTTCGTTCGCGCTCCGCTGCGAGCTGGCCGGGGAGCTCGAAGAGGCGCTCGACGGTCGCCTCGAGATCCTGCGGTTGTCGCCCGGCATCGAAGGCGAAGCCGAGTTTGCCGGTGTTCGGGTCGACGGTCACGACCGGTGTGATGCGGAGGTCGGCGAAGACACGCAGGCGCTCCCGTGCGCGGTACAGCGTCGAAGCAAGATCGTCGTGGATCGTCTCCGCCAGCTTTTCGGCGAGCCGCTCGGTGGTTGGGGTCGTCATGAGGTTGACGTGCGCGACCAGCACGTCTCGGGCGACCGCCTGTTGCGACACCCGCCAGACGAGCGACGATTTGCCGTAGCGTCGCGGCGCAAAGACGACGACATCCTGGCCGTTGACGATGTCCGTCAGGAGCTCTGCAACTTCAGCCTCGCGGTTCGTGAAGGCGTCGCCGAGTGCGAGTGCGCCGTAGCGGAAAGGGTTTGTCGTCACTCCGGGCGGAGCGTAGCATGCGTTACGCAACTCTGCGTTATGCAGTTATGCGTCGCTAAGTCCCAAGAGTGTGTAAACGCAGTCGGACCGCAGCGACAGGCGCGCGATAGAGCGGTCTCGAGCCGGCGTCGGCGATGCGCCCGGAAGGATTCGAACCTCCGACCCGCGGATCAGAAGTCCAGCCTCGTGGGTTGCAGCACCCTGCGACGAGCTGAGACTTGGCTCAACGAAGCATTCGTAGGCTGCAGCGAACTAGACCCAGAGCAGCGAACGGAGACGAGCGTGTACGTCGCAACGTACAACCACCTGGGCCTGTCATGCGTCGGTCGAGTCAAGTCGAGGCCTACTTGCACGTGGACGCAGGCGTGGCGGTTGCGGCCACTGTGGTGCAGTGCCCAGATCGCCGTATTCGGCGATCCGCACGCGATGAGGGCTGGCCAGGCGTGAGGCCATTGTGCGGCGCTCCTGCGCCGAGCGGCTGGCTGGGGCGAACGCGCTCCAGGTGAACCAGTGCCCGAGTCCGCGTTGCAGCGTCCGCGGGCCGCTCATCCTCAGCTGGCCGGCTCGAATCGCGCCGCCCAGCTCGGTGCGTCCCAGGTAGACGCGGTAGAGCGTGCTGGTGTCGACGGTGACCTCGAGGTCGACATCGAAGCCGGGATGCTGGAGGCAGACCGAGACCTCGGAGGGCTCGAGGACCATCCAGTAACGCCGCTTGGGGTCGCGGAAGTCGAACTTGACCACAGTTCGGTTGGGTGGGAGCCGCCGGCGATCGACGTGGCGGGCCATCCAGACGATCAGCAGGTCGGGATCGAGTTCCTCGGGGCGCGGCTCGGTGAACGACCACGTTGCCCCCCACTCGCCGATCGCCTGCACGACCGGCTGGAGGTCACGGCCGGCGGCCGTGAGGCGATATTCGAGGGTGCGGCCTTTGGGGCCCGTCCTGCGCTCGATGACCTCGGCACGCTCGAGCGCGCGCATGCGGTCGGTGAGG
>JBOHAY010000242.1:0-5257 GCA_050697935.1 Gaiellaceae bacterium
CGTCTTGCCCGAGCCCGTCTCGCCGACGAGCGCCGTCTTCGTCCCGGGCGGCACGGCGAACGAGACGTCCTGGAGCGTCCAGGCAGCGTCGTCGTAGCGGAACCAGACGGAGTCGAGCACAACCTCGCCGCGCGGTTCCGCCAACCGCTCGGTGCCCTCGACGATGTCGATCTCGTGGTCGAGGTACTCGAAGATGCGGTCGAAGAGCGCGAGCGACGACTGCACTTCGACCTGCACGCCGAGGAGGCTCCCGATCGGAAAGAACAGGCGCGTCTGCAGCGTCGTGAACGCGACGAGCGTTCCGATCGTGATCGTGTCGGAGCCCCGCGCGATGGAGAAGCCCGCGAACCAGTAGACGAGCGCAGGCATGATCGCGAAGGTCATCTGGATCGAGGCCATCATCCAGCGGCCCGTCATCCGGCTTCGCACCTCGAGATCGGCGAGCCGCTTCGACTCGCCTGCGAAGCGCTCGGCGAGGTCGTCGGTTCGGCCCATCGTCTTGCCGAGGAGGATCCCCGAGACCGACAGCGACTCCTGCACGATCGAGGAGACGTCCGCCAGCGACGCCTGGCGCTCCGCCGTCACCTTCTTGCGCTGCGCGCCGACGCGCTTCGTGAGCCAGACGAACAGGGGCAGCAGCGCGAGGGCGAACACCGCCAGGCGCCAGTCGAGCAGGAACATCGCCACGATCGTCGCGATGACCGTCGTCACGTTCGAGAGCACCGACGTCGCGGTCGAGGTGACGACGTTCTCGATGCCGCCGATGTCGTTGGCAATGCGGCTCTGCACCTCGCCGGTGCGCGTGCGCGTGAAGAACGCGAGCGAGAGCCGTTGGAGATGGCGGTACACCTTCGTTCGCAGGTCGTGCATCACGCTCTGGCCGACCTGATTCGAGAGCAACGTCTGCCACACGCCGATGACGCCGGTAACGATCGGAATCGCGACCATTCCTGCGACAAGGGCGGTCAAAAGGCCGACGTTCTCCTCCGGGATCGCGACGTCGAGGACCTCGCGCAGCAGGAACGGGGAGATGACGCCGATCGCAGCCGAGAACACGATGAGCGCACAGACGGCGCTCAGTCGTAGCCGGTACGGGCGGAAGAGCGGGAAGATCCGGCGAAGGTTGGCTTTCCGGACCGCGGGGTCCGCCGGCCGCTGGGGCTGATCGTCGCCGGAGGCGAACGACTCGAAGCGGCGGCCGGGCATGCCCTAAGCCTGCCTGTCGGAGGTCAGTCGAGGCCGAGCGCGATCGCGAGTGCGGCGTCCAGACGAGCGGTCTTTGCGGCATCGAGTGAGCCTCTGTATCGACCAAGCCCAGCCT
Organism: Gaiellaceae bacterium; assembly: GCA_050697935.1. Taxonomy (GTDB): domain Bacteria; phylum Actinomycetota; class Thermoleophilia; order Gaiellales; family Gaiellaceae; genus GMQP-bins7. The sequence continues at coordinate 1,322 of JBOHAY010000242.1, forward strand.
TGGGGAGCGTGAAGAGGTTGTCGCAATTCACGACGCTGTCGTGCGCGAGCCCCTCGGCTCGACCGACGAGAACCTCAGTCGAGAGCCCACGTATCGTGCTCGTGATTCCGGCGACGGTCACGCTCCGCATTGCCGGAATGGCGCCACCGCGGGTGATGATCACCGCGGGATGACGACCGCCCGGGACGTAGACATCGTGGACGTCGCCGCGGTTCAGAGCGGCTCCTGATCTCGCTCTTCCGCGTCGACCCACGCAGCAAAGAGGGCCAGCCCGTCCTGTCCCACTCGCTCCTCCTGCGGATACTTCTCGTAAGCGCGGCGGTACTGCTCGGCGATCTCGCGATCGCGCTCCTCGCGGAGGAGCTTCGAGAGACCCTCTCGCAGAGCCTCGCTCCGGCTGGCGAAACGCCCGCGCGCGACCGCTTCGTCGAGAAGTTCTGCATCCCGATCTGGGATGCGCACTGGGATCTGAACCGTCATACGAACAGAGTACGCCGATTCGAAGGAGACCGCAAGTGCCGAATCCGGACGTGGCTCGACACCGGAGGCAGAGCCGGCGGGAACGCGAATACGTCTCCGTGGACACCACGGCAATCGACCGCTTCCTCGAGCACGGCGGGCTGTCGGAGGCAACGCAGCGTGCCTATCGCGGCGACCTCGGCGCGTTCGCGCGTTGGCTCGACGCGCGAGAGCTCACGCTCGACGCCGTCGACGCTCGCGTTCTCTCGGACTACGTGGGCGAGCTGGGACGAGGGCATCGACGACTCGCGCCAGCTTCGATCTCGCGTCGACTTGCGGCGATTCGCTCATGCCTGCGATACGCGTTCGGCCCGGCCGCCGTGCCTGAAGCGGCGCTGTCGCCCGGACGGCCGCGGCGACTCCCCGACGCCCCGAAGGCAGCCGAGATCGACGAGTTGCTCGAGCGCGCGGACGGCGACTCGCCGCTCGCACTTAGAAACCGCGCACTGCTCGAGCTTCTCTACTCCTGTGGGCTCAGAAGCGCCGAGGCCGTCGGGCTCGATCTCGTAGATGTCGACTTCGAGCGCGAAGCCGTTCACGTTCAGGGGAAGGGCGGCAAGGAGCGCGTCGTACCGCTAGGCGAAGAGGCCGCGCATCACGTGGCCCACTACCTGCGAGACGGGCGGCCCGAGCTGGCGCGAGGCGCAATCGACGCGCTGTTCCTCTCTACCCGCGGGCGGCGTCTCGACACGAGCACCGTGCGCCGGCTTCTGCGGCACCCGCATCGCCTGCGCCACGCCTTCGCGACACACCTTCTCGAAGGCGGTGCCGACCTGCGCGTCATCCAGGAACTGCTCGGCCACTCGTCGCTCTCGACGACGCAGATCTACAGCCACGTCGACGCGCGCCGCCTGAGGCGCGTCTACGATCGCTCGCACCCGCGGAGCTGACGCGCTACGGCCGCGGGAGCTCGACCGTTCCGATGCCTTCACCCTCGGCCATCCGCAGGACAGCCGGATCGGCGGTCGCGACGCGGTCGGCGGGGGTCGCGGCAGCGACGAGGCAGCAATCCGCAAACGAAACCGAGCTGTCTCGCCGGTGGTAGTGACGAGCACGTAGCTCGGCGGCACGCCACGCATGTGCCACGGTATAAGGAACGAGCGCCAGGGGAAGCGACCCGACGAGCTGACGGAGCTCTTCGGACGTGACATCCGAGTGTCGGAGAATCCGCTGACCAGCTTCTGCGAGGTTGACGGTCGACATAGACGCGTCACGAGCCGCTATCAGGCGGCCGACTTCAGGGGCCGCGGGTTCGTCTTCGAAAAAGGCGACCAGCGCGAAGGCGTCTAGAAGGGTCCCCACTTGCGCTCCTCGATCTCGGCCTCCTCCTCGCGCTCCATGCGCCGGAGCTCCTCGCTGGAAAACGCGATGCGTCCCTTGAGCGACCCGCGGGCGGCCGCAATCGGGTCTTCGGGCGCTGGCCGGATGACAAGCTCGTCGCCGCGATCCTCGACCTGAAGTCGGCGTGTCTGCCAGCGCTTCCGGACCTCGGCGGGAACCGAGATCTGACCACCTTTCGAGATCATGAGGAATCTCATGATCATGATGATAGCTCATGAGATTACGAATGGCAGGGCTTCGAGCCCGTGGCGAGCTCGCGCTGGAGCGCATTCATCGCGTCCTCATGCGCGCGATCGTCCTTGTTGTCCGGATCGAAGTCGTGGAGCCCGGAGCCCTCCCAGGCGACGTCCGGCGTGACGCCGGGCCCGCTCACCGCGAGGCGATAGCGGCGCCCGTGACCAGCGGGCCGCGACTCCCCGAGATGAGTTGTGTGCGGAACGAAGCCGTAGCAGAACGTCCCATCGGGATTGCGTGAGACGAAGCCGTTCTCGCGCCTCCAGCCGGGCCCGTACGCCGAGTCGAGGGTGTCGAGGTAGAGGACGCGCCCGTAGCGGTCCAGCGGATCCCCGGTCGGCGTCGTCGAGAAACCATGGACCGGAAGGCCACGATAGGTGAGCCGCCCGAAGAGGTGGTGCCAGCGGCCGCCGTAGCTCCAGTCGAGCGAGACCTCGAGCTGCGCGAGCGGCCCGCGCCAGTGCGAGAGACGCAGCTCCCATGCTCCCTGTCCGGGTCTCCAGGGCGGGATCCCGAAGTTCGCCTGGTGCCTCCGCCAGCGCTGGACAGCCCAATGGGATCCGTCCGGCGCGGTGCACGCGGCGACGAGCCATGGGATGGACGGACCTCGATACGGACCGCAGGCATTGCGAAGCGTCTTCCAGACCGGCCGGCCGAACGTGCCCCAGCCACCGGAGTAGTCCACGTCGAACTCCGCCTGCTTCGTCGTCTCGGAGGGCATACGGGCATTCAGCGCCCCCCAGGCGAGCACGCGCTGAAGCCGTCCTCGGGAGTGAAACGTCAGCAGAGCTTTCCCTTCGGCAGAGACCGCGAGGTGCGCGGAGGAGGTGTTGCGCGCGATGAGCTGTGAGGCGTGCGCGGTGTCGGGGAGCGATGCGCCGCCGACGATCGCGACTAGCACAGCGGCAGCCGCGCAGAGGAGCCGACGCCTGCCCGCCGAATCCGGTCGAGCGCCGTGACTGCCGCCGATTCCGACGTCGAGCGCTTCCTGCTGGTTCTCGCAGCTCGCCGTTCGCCACGGACCGTCGACGCCTACAAGCGCGACCTTGCGGCGCTCGCGACGTTCCGCGAAGGCCCGGTCGGAGACGCGAGCGTCGACGAGCTCGAGCGCTGGCTCGCCTCGATGCGGGCCGACGGGCTCGCTGCATCGACGATTGCCCGTCGTGTTTCTGCCGTTCGCTCCTATTTCCGTCACCTCGTCCTTATCGGCACCAAGACCGAGAATCCGGCTGCCTCGCTTCAGCTACCGCGGCGAGCGCGCACTCTCCCACGCGCGCTTTCGCCGGCCGAGACCGAGCGCCTCATCGATGCGGCCACGGGCTCTGGCCCACGGTCGCTGCGCGATCGAGCGCTCGTCGAGCTCCTCTATGGCGCCGGCCTGCGCGTGTCCGAGGCAGTCGGGCTCGAGAAGGGTAGCGTCGCTCTCGAGGAGCGCGTCGTACGCGTGCTCGGCAAGGGGGACAAGGAACGTCTGGTACCTCTGGGACGCCCGGCGGCAGAGGCAGTGCGTCGGTACCTCGCACTCGGCCGGCCTCACCTCGACCGCCGGTATCGGCCCGAGCTCTTCCTGAACGCGCGTGGCGGCCCGCTGACCCGCGCGGGCGCATTTCTGATCCTGCGCAAGCTCGCCGACCGCGCAGGCCTCGAGCCCGGACGCGTCCACCCCCATCTCCTCCGGCATTCGTTCGCGACGCATCTCCTCGAGGGCGGCGCCGACCACCGTTCGGTGCAGGAGATGCTCGGCCACGCCGATCTCGGGACGACCGAGCGCTATACACACGTCTCCGACCGCCGCCGCCGCGACGTGTACTTCCAGGCGCACCCGCACGCCCGGCGGAAGTC
>JBOHAY010000243.1:0-3266 GCA_050697935.1 Gaiellaceae bacterium
GTGCGGGGAGTTGAAGGAGAACACGCGCGGCTCGAGCTCGGGGAGCGAGACGCCGTGCTCGGGACACGCGAGGTTCTCGGAGAAGGTCAGCGAGTGGTTATCGACGACGTCGATAACCACTAGGCCCTCGGCCAAGCTGGTCGCTGTCTCGATGGATTGCGTAAGACGCTGCCGCAGGTCTGCCTTCATCACGAGCCGGTCGACCACCACCTCGATCGTGTGCTTGTACTTCTTGTCGAGCTCGATCTCCTCCTCGAGCAGTCGCTGCTCGCCGTCGACCTTCACTCGTGTGAAGCCGTCGCGGCGGAGTTCCTCGAGGACGTCCTTGTACTCGCCCTTGCGGTCGCGCACGACCGGGGCGTTGACGGTGAACTTCGTCCGTTCGTCGAGCCGGAGCACCTGCTCGACGATCTGATCCAGCGACTGCCCGGCAATCGGCCGCCCGCAGATCGGACAGTGCGGCCGACCGATCCGTGCGTACAGGAGGCGTAGGTAGTCGTAGATCTCGGTGACCGTGCCGACCGTCGAGCGTGGGTTCCGCGAAGTGGTCTTCTGGTCGATGGAGATCGCGGGCGAGAGCCCGTCGATCGAGTCCACGTCGGGCTTCTCCATCATCTGCAGGAACTGCCGCGCGTACGCGGAGAGCGACTCGACGTAGCGGCGTTGCCCCTCGGCGTAGATCGTGTCGAACGCGAGCGAGGACTTCCCGGAGCCCGAAAGACCCGTCACGCAGACGAGCGCGTTCCGCGGAATGCGGACCGTGACGTTCTTCAGGTTGTGCTCGCGCGCTCCGTGGACGACGAGCTCATCGGCTTGAGTCATTGGCGCGTCATTCTACCCAGTCGAACAGATGTTCGATAGCGCGAGCGGCCGTGACTTGCAATTCTCCCGACGTCAGCTTCGAAGGAGGTAAGGAATGGCAGACGCCGGTCTCTTCATCGGCTGGGGAGAAGTCGTTCGAGGTCGCGAGACCGAGGCAGTCGAGACCTTCAACGCGACGATGGAGTACTTCGGAGGACTACAGGCCGACGGTACGATCGAGAGCATCGAGCCCGTCTTCCTCGAGCCGCACGGAGGCGATCTCCAGGGCTTCTTCTTCCTCCGCGGCGAGGCAGAGAAGCTCGCGACCCTGCGCGTGGACGACGAGTTCCAGTCGACGATCATCCGCGCAGGGCTCGTCGTGGACAACGTGGGCGTCGTAGGCGCCAGCATGGGTGCGCGCCTCGAGCGCCTCATGGGCTCGTACACGGAGCAGATCGGCGCGTTCGCCTAACGCTCAGACTCTGCGCCATGACCGGAATCCGCGAAAGCGGATTCCGGTCGCGCGAAGTCCCTGAAGGAGGCTGCTTTCGCCGCCGCTGCGCTGACGGTGAAGCACCCGGTCCGGGTTCAGGTACAAAGGCGGCGTGCGCTTTCTCGCGTACGCCGCCTTGTCGCTTTCCGCTCTTGCTCTGGCCGGGTGTGGCTCCGATGTCTCCGTCGAGCTCGTCTGGGGTGGCCCTCCTGAACCACAAGCCGGCGGCGTCGTCTCCGTGGCCGGATTCGCGGCGTACCAGCAGGAGGTCGACGAGCACTGGGAGCGTTCGGCGGCGATGTCTGCAGGCGAGTTCTTGCGTCTCGACGAGCGCACGGCCGGCCGAACCACGATCGACGGCAAGGCCTCGGCCGAAGGGACCGGCCCCCAAACCGTCGTCGTCACGCTCGACGGACTGTTCGACGACTCGGTGCGTGCCGAGCGCTGGATGCTCGGTTTCGAGGAGGAAGCCGGCGTCTACACCCTGACGGCTGCTCTCAGGGAGCAGCGCTGCCAGCCCGACCGCGGGCACCAGGACTTCTCGGCGGACGATTGCGTCTGACGTTACGGGTACGGCGGATATGGCGACGGTTCGGGAGTCGTCGGCGTCGGTGCTGGGCCCGGGCTCGAGCTCGCCTCCGACGCCTTGACCTGGCCGCGAATCTCCCCTGCAGCATTCCTCGCTGTATGGACGTTGACGTACGCCCCACCCGATCGGATCTTGCGAAGTTGCGCATGCGAGATGTTCGAGGAGCCGCGCTGGCCGTTCCTGCACGGACCGCAGAGCGCGAGCATGACGCCGCCCGCCTTCCCAGGCTTGCCGGTGTGGATGTGCGCCGCAGCAGCTCGGCCCGAGAGCTTCGAGAAGGTCAGGCGCCACGTGACTCTCGCCTTGTCGTTCTCCAGCTCGACGGCCGTGCCCGTGAAGAGACCAACTGCGCCGGCAGGGACGCCCGTGGCCTTCGGGACCTCAGATCGTGCCTTGAGATTGGCAGTCAGCTTGAGCGTGTCCTTCTGCTGGGCGGCGAGCGCGACCGCGGCGAGCGCGAGGGCTGCGGCTGCAGCCGCCCCAAGCGTCCTCGTCATCGGTCCTCCTCGAATCAGTCTCACTACCGGTCCTTCGAGATTGCGTGCGTAACGGTTTGCAGGCCCGGTCAGCGACGCGCGGTACGCCAGCGGCCGAAGATGAGGCCGCCGACGGTGAACCCGAGACCGAAGGTGCCGAGCGCGAAGGCACCGATAGCGATGAACCTGCGCCACAGCGACAGCCGCTGCCAGCGCCCGATCGCCTCTTCCTCCTCGACCGACAGGGGCTCGCCGCGACGCTGTTTGCGTACGGCTCCGCCCGCTCGAAGACCGAGGTAGATGTCGTCGAACAGCTCCGGCGACTCGTCCGCCACGACGCGAGTGTATAGCCTGCCCCGGCGGTGACCGCGCGCGTCCTCCACGTCTCGGACCTGCACCTCGGCCGACGCGACGCGCAGGAGCCGGTCGCGGCGCTGCAGCAGCTGGTGTCCATCCTCCGACCGGATCTCGTGCTCGCTACAGGCGATCTCGCACACCGCGGGCGCCGCGTCGAGCTCGAGCGGGCGCGCGAGATCCTCGAGAACCTGGGCGCCTCGTACCTCGTGGTTCCGGGAAACCACGACATCCCCTACACCTTTCCGGCTCGCTTCTCACGGACGTTCGACGAGTGGGAACGCGTCTTCGGACCGGCCGAGCCGGTTTTCGTGTCGGACGACCTCATGGTCGTCGGGATGAACTCGGTGCGCCCGTGGCGTCAGCAAGGCGGCGCCGTCGAGGATGGGGCATTGCGGAAGGCGACGGCGCGCATCGCCGATGCGTCGCCGCCTGCCCTGCGAGTCGTCGCACTCCACCATCACCTGGCGGCGCCGCCGTGGCGTGCAGCGAGGAAGCGGCCCCTGAAGCGGCGCGGAAGCGTTCTTGCCGCGCTCGCCGACGCCGGCGCCGA
>JBOHAY010000244.1:0-2208 GCA_050697935.1 Gaiellaceae bacterium
GCAGGCGGCATGTGCATGCACTCGATCGCGACCTGGCCCGGTGATCCGTCACGCATCGCACTCGCCATCTCGGCGGTCGGTGTGTGGCTCTCGGACGACGGCGGTCAGACGTGGCGCCACGGCAACACGGGTCTCTACCCGCGGTATATGCCGGAGGAGGCGCGCGAGGACACGATCGATCTATGCGTCCACAACATGCACCGGGCGCTGGAGCAACCGGAGCGACTCTTCATGCAGTTCCACGGCGGCGTTTATCGCTCGGACGACACGGGCGAGAGCTGGGTGTCGATCGCCGACGGGCTACCCTCCGACTTCGGCTTCCCGATGGTGCTCGATCCGGCCGATCCGGACAGCGCATACGTCATTCCACTCGTCGCGGACATGGATCGCACGACGCCCGAGGGTCGCGTCCGCGTCTACGAGACGCGTGATGCGGGAGCGAGCTGGATAGAACGCGGCGACGGCTTGCCCTCGGAGAACGCGTACCTCACGATCCTGAGGCAGGCGTTCTGTCGCGATGGGTCTGGGTCGAGCATGGGCCTCTACTTCGGCGCGACGTCGGGTGACGTGTTCGGATCGGGAGACGCGGGCGCCACGTGGTTCACGGCGGCGACGAAGCTCCCGCCCGTGCACTCGGTGCGGGCGGCGTAGCGCGAGACACACTTTGTGGCTCTGAGCCACAAAGGGAGGGCAGCAGGACGTCGGCCAGGCACACCGCGTTGTCAGAACGGAGCGAGACGGCCGCGAAGCGGCCGCCTTCAGGGTTTGCGCGCGACCGGAAGTCCGCGCAAGCGGATTCCGGTCTTGCGCAAGACTCAGTCCACGCCGCGGCCGTCGACCTTCTCGATCGCGATCCGAACGCTAACGCGCTGCTCTCCGGGCTGACGAAACGGGTACGAGTCTGCATCGATGTACTTCTTGGCCAGTCGATCGATCTGATCGTCCGCGCCCTCGTCGACAAGCGTCGCTGTCCCGCTGACCGAGAGCCAGCGGTAGGGATCCTGCGGGTCGACGACCGTCAGCGAAACCCGCGAATCGGCAGCGATGTACGTCGGCTTCGCGCGGCCGTACGCCGTGTTGAACGAGACACCGTCGTCGTCGACGTCGACCCACACGATCGTGGAGTGAGGCGACCCGTCAGGGCGCAGATCGGTGATGACGCCCACGAACGGCTGAGCCAGGAAGGCGCGCTGCGACTCGGTGAGCGGCGTCAGGAGATCGCGACCATCCGGTCGATCGCGCCGCGAGCCCGCAGAGCGATGTCCTCGGGAACCGTGACGATGTACTTCCAGTCGCGGAGCGAGTCACGGAGCTTCTCGAGCGTGATCATCTTCATGTAGCGGCAGATCGCCTTCTCGGAGACGGCCTCGAAGCGTTTCTCGGGAGCCTCCTTCTGCAGCCGGTGGATGATCCCCGTCTCGGTCGCGATGAGGAAACGCTCCTTCGACGACTGCTTCGCGAAGTTGATCATCCCTTCGGTCGACAGGATGTGCGTCTTCTCGTTGCCGAACGCCATGCACTGGCTTGCGCAACCGCATTCGGGGTGGACGAGGAACTCCGCATCGGGCGCTTCGGCCTGCATGCGTTCGATGTCGCGCGGGCGGATGCCCGCATGGACGTGGCACTCCCCCATCCAGATGCGCAGCTTCCGGCCGGTGACCTTCTCGAGCCACAGGCCGAGGAACATGTCCGGCAGGAAGAGGATCTCGGTGTCCTCCGGGATCGCGTCGATTACCCCCTTGGCGTTGCCGGAGGTGCAGCAGTAGTCGCTCTCCGCCTTCACCTCGGCCGTCGTATTGACGTACGAGACGACGACCGCGCCCGGGTTCTCTGCCTTCCAGGTGCGGAGCTGATCTGCCGTGATCGACGCGGCGAGCGAGCAGCCTGCGTCGAGGTCGGGGATCAGCACGGTCTTCTGCGGACTGAGGATTGCCGCCGTCTCGGCCATGAAGTGGACCCCGCAGAAGGCGATTGCCTCGGCGTCGGTCGCGGCCGCTTCACGCGAGAGGCCGAGTGAGTCACCAACGAAGTCGGCGACGTCCTGAACCTCGGGCACTTGGTAGTTGTGAGCGAGGATCACGGCGCCTCGCTCGGCGGCGAGCGCGCGGATCTCGTCCTGCATGGTGGAAATCTCGAGTGTCGTCATTTCAGCTCCAGTGAGACGTCGAGAGAACGGGCGGAGTGCGTGAGCGCGCCGACGGAGATCTC
>JBOHAY010000245.1:0-3467 GCA_050697935.1 Gaiellaceae bacterium
AGCGGGCGCAGCCCCTCGGCGATCTCCTCGCGCGTCACGCCAGGGCGGAGCCACCTCTCGTTGATCTCGAGGCCCCGGCCGAAGTCGACGAGCGTGTCGCCGGAGATCACCGCACGCTGGCTCTCGAACCAGAGCACAGTGTCGTTCGCCTTGTGCCCGGGGAACACGTCGGCGCCGAACGGCAGCCGGTCGCCGGACGAGTACGGGCGTGCCTCGCCTTTCTGCTCGCGGAGGAGCCAGACGACGTCGGGACTGCCGTCGCCAGCCTGCTCGGCCGTGAGGCCGTACGTGTCCATGAGGAACTGCGCGGTGTCGGGCAGCGGCGTGTAGACCGGCGCTCCGAGCCGCTCGACGAGGCTCTCCGCGTCGCGCTCATGCCACGGCGCGGTGAGCACTATCGCCGTCTCGCGGCCGGCCGCGAGGTCCGCGAGCTCGCTCGGTACGGCCAGCGGATCGACGAGCAGCAGCCGCTCCTCGTCGTCGATCGCGTAGGACGACACGTTCTCGCTCCACGGTTCGGTCGGCCGCCACTGCGGGTGCGGTGCGTCCCAGTGCCACAGGCCCGGCGCCAACTCGCGCACGGCACGATGCTACTGAAAGCCCGATAGCGTCCTCTGCGTGATGGTCACTGCCGAGGCCGCGCGTCACTTCCTCGTGGCGCGCCACGCGCTCGCGCCAGCACGGTCGCTCGAGGGCGGACCCGACGCCGTGCTCGAGGTCTTCCGTCGTCTCGGCTCGCTCCAGTTCGACCCCTTGGCGGTTGCCGGACGCAGCCATGACCTCGTGCTGCACGCGCGCGTGGCCGACTACGACCCCGCCTGGTGCGACCTCCTCTACGAGCGCCGCGAGATCTTCGAGGCGCACAACAAAGGTCTCTCGTTCGTCCCGGCGAGCGAGCTCCCGTGGTTCCGCGGGACATGGAGCCAGCACGGGACGCGCGTCCTCGCCGCGAATGCCGCCGTGGCCCAGCAGGTGCTCGAGCGCATCCGCGCCGAAGGGCCACTGTCAGCGCTCGACTTCGAGCGCGAGTGCGGGACGACGATCGACTGGTTCGGCGTGCCAACCAATACCGTACGTGCCGTGCTCGAGGCGTACGCCGTCACGGGCGTGCTCGGCCTCGCGCGACGCGACGGCAACCGACGCTACTACGACCTCCTCGAGCGATTGCTACCGGCAGACCTGCTCGCACGCACCGTCCCGCTCGAGGAGCAACTCCGCCACAAGCTCCTCTCGCGGTACCGCGCTCACGGCCTCCTCGGCGTGGGTGGAGGCGGAGATATCTTCGGCGGGCTCGGTCCCGCCAAGCCCGATCCGAGGTGGCCGGAGTACCCAGGAAGAACTGCACTGCGCGAGGAGCTCGTCGCCGACGGCGAGCTCGTTCTCGTCGAGATCGAGCAGGTGCGCGGGAAGTGCTTCGTGCTCAAGGACGAAGTCGGACTGCTTGCAGGCCCTCCGGAGCCGCCGCCCTCTGTCGCATTCCTGCCCCCGTTCGATCCATTGGTGTGGGACCGGAGCCTCCTCGGATCCCTCTTTGAGTTCGACTATGTGTGGGAGCTCTTCGTCCCGCCGGCCAAGCGGCGCTGGGGTTGGTACGTGCTCCCGATGCTCTTCGGCGACCGCCTCGTCGGCCGGATCGAGCCGCGCATCGACCGCGCCGGTGGCCGTGTGCAGGTGCTCGGCCTCTGGTGGGAGGACGGCTTCGTGCCGCGCCGCAGCGAGGGCTTCGTCGACGGGATGCGCGACGCGCTCCGCGCCTACCTGTACTTCGGAGGCGCGACCCGCCTCGAGTGGGCGCCAGAGCTCGCAATGGAGAAACGACTGTTTCTTACGCGCCCCTAGAGACCGGCTACTGGCGCCCATTGAGCGTGTCGACCGGCCTGGACGATCGGGGTCGAGCTCCTTCGCCTGGCCGAGTGTGCGGGAATGTCGCCAGAGCAGGCGACCAACCGTCGACGGTCTGTGAGCCCCTGTCACGCGTGAGCCTCGTGCTACCCGCGGATGCGGCCGGGGCGGAGCGGGCGGGCATGCGCACTCACCTTCTCGAGCGCGCGAGTCAGCGCCTCGACGTCGGCGTCCGTCAGGTGCTGCGAGAAATGCTGCTCGATTCCGTCGCGGTGGTAGCGGCGGGCCTCCTCCATCGTCGCCGTGCCCTTCGCGGTCAGGACGACGAGGATCGAGCGGCGGTCGTCTGCGGGGTGGACACGCTGGACGAGCCCTGCCTCCTCCATGCGGTCGATGACCCGAGTGAAGCCACTCTTGCTGTAGAGAATGCGTTCCGCGAGCTGGTTCATGCGGATACCAGCGGGCGATTCCTCGAGGTGGACGAGGACGTCGTACCAGCGCTGTGAGATGCCCACGGCTTGCTCGAGCTCGGTGTCGAGCACGTCGCCTAGCGCAAGCGCGCTCTCGAAAAAGAGGCGCCAGCAGCGAAGGCGCTCCTCCGTGGGGCTTGACAAGCTTTGTTCCATCTGAGATAGTCCTCTCTACAACTGTTCTAAGATAGACAGTTGTCTAGCATATCAACCACAGAAAGGGGTGAGAGGTGACCACTATCGCCCAAGCGCGAGCAGAGTTCGGATACCGCCTGGACGGCAACGAGGGCGAGGCGTTCTGGCTGCTCGGGATGCTGCAAACGATCAAGATCGGCGGGGACGACACGGCAGGGCAGTACGGTCTGATCGAGATCGTTGTGCCCGCGGGCATCGGCTCTCCCTGGCACGTTCATCCTGAGGAGGACGAGTGGTTCTACGTCCTCGAAGGCGAGATGACCTTCTGGGTCGCGGACACCCAGCTTTCCCTGAAGGCCGGTTCGTTCGCATTCGGCCCCAAGGGCGTGCCGCACACGTTCTACGCCGAGGCAGGCGGAGCGAGGGCGCTTGTCGGCTTCGCGCCGATGCAGTTCGAGGGATTCTTGCGGGAGGTCGGCGAGGAGGCCCCCGAGCGCGTCCTGCCGCCACCGCTCGAGGCTCCCCCGGACATGGAGCGGCTCATCGCGATCGGGAAACGGAACGGCCTGGAGATCCTCGGCCCGCCGGGCCCCCCGCCCCGGTCATAAGCCCGACGAGCACAGGGGCACGCCCGCTCGCAAGCGCGAGGAGGCACTCCTGCTTTGTCGTTCGACACAGCCGAGGCACGCCCCGCGTGGTCACAGGCATATCGCTGATCCGGATGCCGACGTGGTCGATGGCGTCGCTCACGGCTGGTCTAAGGCACGTTCGTGCTCGTGGACGTCCGTGCACCGAGTCCACGCCGAGAACCGTAGCTTCCGACTCGCTGGCATCGAGCATGACGGCCTGGTCGAGCCGGGAGGGAAAGATCGTCGTGAGGCCGACTACGCTGCCTGTCCGACTGTGCTGTTTCTCGAGAGGTCGACGTGCTGCGCGCGGATGCACGCCTGCGACGATCCGTTCCGGGTCGGGCTAGCGCTTATTCGGATGCTCCAGCTGCCGGTCGTACGCGGCCTGGTC
>JBOHAY010000246.1:0-6300 GCA_050697935.1 Gaiellaceae bacterium
GGGCCACGTCGCTCTCCGGTATGGAAACGTCTACGGGCCCCGGCAGGATCCCCACGGCGAGGCGGGCGTGGTCGCGATCTTCCTCGGCGCCCTCGCCCGAGGTGAGCAGGCATACGTGTTCGGCGACGGGCTGCAAGCACGCGACTACGTCTACGTCGGAGACGTCGCGCACGCGACGACGGCTGCTCTCGGGCAGGAGGGTGGCGTGTTCAACGTCGGAACCGGCCGCGACACCTCGGTCGTCGACCTGTACGCGCTCTGCGCGAAAGTCACGGGCTCCGACGCGCGAGCCGAGCACGCGCCCGCGCGGCTCGGTGAGCTCTTCCGCAGCGTCCTCGATCCCGAGCTCGCGGCGCACGAGCTCGGCTTCCGCGCGATGGTCGAGCTGGAGGACGGGCTGCAGGCGACCTGGGACTGGGTTCAGGGGACGCAGAAGGACTAACCCGGGCGCGGGCGAAACGAGCGCCCGTGGATCATCCGCTTCCCGTCCCCGACGCGCTCATCCGTCCCTGGCGAACCGCCGCGTACATCGCGGCCGCGATCGCCGCCGTGGAGCTCTTCCTGCTCCTCGTGATCGGCGGCGGCGCGCTCGTCGGAACGGTGTCCGATCGGCTCGAGCTCGCCGCCCAGGAGCGCGTGCTCGCCCCACCCGCACGGCAGACCACGCCGGCAACCCGCAAGCCCGCCGTCGCCGCGGTGGCCAAGGTGCCGCGCTCGCGCACCGTCGTCATGGTGCTGAACGGAAATGGCCGCACAGGCGCAGCCGCAGCGGCAGCCTCCCGCGTCCAGTCCCGCGGCTACAAGGTCGGCACCGTCGGGAACGCACCGCGGCAGGTCTCTCGGAGCCTCGTCATGTACAAGCCGAGCTTCGCGGGCGAGGGGAAGCGCCTCGGGAGCGACCTCGGCGTGAAGCTCGTCGTCCCGCTCGACGGCATGCGCGCAGGCGAGCTCGGGCGCGCGCACGTCGTCTTCATCCTGGGTTCGTAGCGGACACCCGAGGTTTTCGTCGGCCCCGGCCGGGGCATGTGCTTCAAGATGGCCGGATATACGAAGCTCAACCTCAAGGCGGACGTCGACGATCAGGCCGTCAGCGTCGGGCTCGCACCGAACCTCGAGTTCCGTGTGCCGGGATCCTCGCTCGACGCAGAGGAATCCGCGCTCAGCTACCTGCGCATTGCACCAGGTTTTCGCCTGCCCTTCGGCCACAGCCACGAACGCCAGCGGACTAGCGCCGAGAATCGGCTGGCTACGACCCGGGTGCGCAACCACCCTCGTTGACGGCGTCGCGGGCAACGTCGAGCGGCCCGCCCTGCACCCACTGGTTCCCGGCGGGGTCGAGGGTGTAGGCGTTGTTGAGGAATCGATACGTTGCGCACAGGTTCTCGAGGGCCTCGAACTCGAAGAGCCCGAGCGCGTACCACGTGTCCGGGTTGTCCGGCTGCAGCTCCACCGCTCGGATGTAGCGCCGCTCGGCGTGTCCCAGCCGTCCGCGGGACTCCTCGACACGAGCGAGTGCGAACAGCGGACCAACCGAGAGCGGGTTGAAGAAGCGCGCCCAGAGAGCTCGATCGCGTGCGCGCTCGAGGTCATCCGCTGCGAGCGCTCGGGTGGAGCTTCGCTCCATGTGGTCCGCAAGTCGCGGGAACGAGAACGACACGAGAACGACTACCGCGACGAGCACGACCCCGATGGCGAGGATCGGCCGCTTTCGGCGCGCCCCGGACAGGCGGCCGACTGCAATGAGGAGCCCCAGCGCCACCATTGTCGGCGCAGTCACGGCGAGGAAGTTCCAGTTGTAGTCGACGAGCGCATGCCCGAGGTATGCGGCCGGCGCGGCGACGAGCGCAACGCCCGCCGCCCGCTCGGGCCCGTCGAGTCGGCGCAGAGCACACACGCAAGTAGCCGCAGCAGCCCCGATCAGCCCGAGAAGCAGTACGAGCGCGACCACGCCCCCGTCTGCGAGGTGCTGCAGCGGGACGTTGTGAGGCTCGAGCACGGTTCGGGCGTCCGCGCGATAGCGCTTGCGTGCGATCTCGAACGTGCCCGCGCCCGCACCTTCCGGAGAGTGCCGGGCGAACACGTCCCAGGCCTCGCCCCACCAGCAGAGCCGATTGTTCGGGTCGAGCGACTCGAGTCGGCTCGGATCGTTGACGACCTCCGAACACGAGCGATCGGATGAGAGCGCATTCGCCGTCGCAACGCCGACACCGGCGAGCGCGCCAACCGCACACACGGCGGCCACGACGACGAGCGCGCGCACGACCCGCTGACGGGCGTCCTCGGCGAGGGCTCGTCGGGTCCCAAGAGCGACGAGAACAGCGACGAGCGTCGCACCAGCCAGCGCGAGGACTCCGAACACGGCGCCGTCCGCAACTCTGTCCGAACGAGCGGCGATGTCTTCAGTGAGGGCGGGTCGTGTGAACGCCCAAGCGCCGACCAGCGCAGCCGGAGCCACGGACACGAGCAGGAGCAGACCGCTCTCGACGCGCTCGCGCGAGAGTGCGAGCCAGAGCACGAGCACGCCGACCCCTACGAGAACGCCCGCTCGCGACAGCGTGAGCAGAAGCGAGAGCGTGGCGACGTATACGAGAAGACCGCCGGCAATCCGGACACTGCGTCGATGCCCACGCGCAGTCCCGAGCCAGAGCCCGAGTCCAAGCGCCATGTCCGCGAGAAGAGCAAGCGCGTTCCAGTAGCCCACCGGCTCCCGAAGACGCGCAACGCGGTCGCCCTCGGGGTCGAGCGCAGGCACCGCCTTCGCAAGCAGCGCCCACGTCAGAGTCATCGCGATGACGAGCGAGAGCATCGACGCCGTAAGCCGCGCCGAGAGACGGCCGCCGGCTGCCGCGAGGACGATCCCGAGCCCGAGAAACGCGGCAAAGGCAATGGTCCTGTTGAACGCGTCCCAGCTGCGATCGGGAACGATCGACCACGCCATCGTCGCGCCAGCCCATACGGCCACCGCGACCGTCAACGAGACGAGCACTGCTCCCGAGCGTCCGAGCCGGGGAGCCGGAAGGCGCCCGAACCCCGTGACGACCAGCACGGCAGCGAGCAGGCCGACCGCGGCGCCTCCGACCGGGAGGATCCCGCCGACATCGGACCCGTCTCCGGCGAACATGGCTCCCACGAGCGTCGCTCCGACGAGGCCCGTGAGCGCGAGAACGCCGGCCCCGGGCGCCCGCGCGGACGGCTCCGACGCCGGATCCATGGTCGGCCACGCTACCAGCGACCTCGAACGGGGCCTGACTGGAGGGAGGTTCTCCGGCCGCGGCGTCTAACAAATCGTTTACTCTCCCCACACCACCGGATCACCTCACGCCGGGAGACTCCGTCAACCCTGCGCTTCCGGCCGCGCCCCGTGAACCTTCAGTCCTGGAATACAGCCCGCACCCTCCGCGCGCTTCTGGCGCTCATCGCGGTGCTCGCGAGTGCGTTCGTCGCACTCTCCGTCACGGGCACGGCCGCTGCGGCGACGCCGTGTGGAGAGAAAGTCCTCGCGGACTGGTTTGACAACGGCCGCATCGACCGCCTCTATCCGCCGCATTGCTACGAGGACGCAATCGACGCGATCCCTGACGATCTGCGCGACTATGCCGACGCCGAAGAAGTCATCACCCGCGCTCTCCAGAGCTCGCTCCGCGGTGAGCTCGCGCCGGGTGGTCGAGACCCGACCCCCGGCGATGACGACCCGCTGGCAGGACCGACGCCGAACGACCCGAACGACCCCACGGACCCGAACGACCCGAACAACCCGCAGGCAGCGCCCGACGTCGACACGTCCGGCCCCTCATCGGTGCCGATACCGCTCATCGTTCTGGGCGGGCTGTCGCTCGCGCTCCTTGCCGCAGGCGGACTCGGCTACGTTTCGCGACGCCGTCAGGCCGCACACGCCGACGACTTCGGCGACGACGACACCCTCATCTAGACGCCTCGCCGCGCGGCCGCCGACGACCCTGCCGCGGTAGAATGTATGCTCGCATGCGTTTTAGCCTTTTTGCAGGGATTTTCTGCTCTCCGCTCACCGTCCGGCGTGCGTCCTACTATCCCGAGTCCGCTCGTATGACGAACATCGCTCGCCCGGGCGGGAGGACGTAATGTCGAACTCGGCTCGGGAGGAAACGATGGCAACGGCGGAGCAGGCGCAGGTCACGGGAGAGGCGACCGAGAACGAGGTCGTGAACACGGTCGTCGATGCGGAGGCGAGCGTCGCCCCGCGCCGTTACTTCACGATCCCGGGCCGTGACCCGTTCGACGAGATCGAGTGGGAGCTCCGCCACGCACACATCCCGGGCAAGGACGGTCCCGCCTTCGAGCAGAAGGACGTCGAGTTCCCGAAATTCTGGTCGCAGACGGCGACGAACATCGTCTCCCAGAAGTACTTCCGCGGACGCATGGCGTCCCCGGAGCGTGAGCGCTCCGTGAAGCAGATGATCGGACGCGTCGTCGACACGATCGGCGGCTGGGGCCGTGAGGGCGGCTACTTCGCTGGCGCTGACGAGGCGGAGACGTTCGAGGCCGAGCTCAAGGCGATCCTCGTCAACCAGTACGCGTCCTTCAACTCTCCGGTCTGGTTCAACGTCGGGTTTGAGACGCGTCCGCAAGGGTCAGCTTGCTTCATCCTCTCGATCGAGGACTCGATGGAGTCGATTCTCGACTGGATCCGCCGCGAGGGAGTCATCTTCCGAGGCGGCTCGGGCTCCGGCGTTAACCTCTCGCGCCTGCGCTCCTCGAAGGAGCAGCTCTCGAAGGGCGGCTATGCCTCAGGGCCGGTCACGTTCATGCGCGGCGCCGACGCGTCCGCCGGCACGATCAAGTCGGGCGGCAAGACGCGGCGCGCCGCAAAGATGGTCGTCCTCGACGTCGACCACCCGGACGTCGACGAGTTCATTTGGTGCAAGGCCAAGGAAGAGCGAAAAGCGCGTGTCCTCGAGGCGGCGGGCTACGACATGTCGCTCGACTCGCCCGACTGGTCCTCGATCCAGTACCAGAACGCGAACAACTCGGTTCGCGTCACGGACGCCTTCATGGAGGCGGTGATCGAGGGCAAGGAGTGGAACCTCACCGCCCGCACTGACGGCTCCGTCGTGGAGACGACCGACGCGCGCGACCTGCTCCGTCAGATGGCCGAGGCGGCATGGGAGTGTGCCGACCCGGGTGTCCAGTACGACACCACGATCAACTCCTGGCACACATTGCCGAACACCGGGCGCATCAACGCATCTAATCCTTGCAGCGAGTACATGTCCATTGACGACAGCGCGTGCAACCTCGCGTCGCTCAATCTCATGAAGTTCCGCCGCGAAGACGGAGAGTTCGATGTCGAGGCGTTCGAGCATGCCGTCGACGTCGTGTTCCTCGCGCAGGAGATCATCGTCGGGTACTCCTCCTACCCCACGCCCGCAATCGATCGCAATGCGCGGGCGTTCCGCCAGCTCGGGCTCGGCTACGCGAACCTCGGCGCGCTCTTGATGGCACGCGGTCTCCCCTACGACTCAGAAGACGGTCGCGCGTACGCGGCCGCTATCACCGCGCTCATGACCGGCCGCGCCTATCGCAAGTCCGCGGAGACCGCCAAGCGGATGGGGTCGTTCGCCGGCTACCAGCCGAACGCCGCGGCGATGACGGGCGTCATCGCGAAGCATCGGGCAGCAGTCGGCAACATCGAGAACACGACCTCGGTGCCGAGCGACCTGCTCACTGCGGCCCGCCGTGCGTGGGACGAGGCGCTCGAACTCGGCGAAGTCGTCGGCTTCCGGAATGCGCAGGCGACCGTCCTCGCTCCGACGGGGACGATCAGCTTCATGATGGATTGCGACACCACCGGGGTCGAACCCGACTTCTCACTCGTGAAGTCGAAGAAGCTCGTCGGTGGTGGCGAGATCACGATCGTCAACAAGACCGTGCCGATGGCGTTCGACAAGCTCGGCTACGCGCCGAACGAGGTAGAGGAGATCGTCGCCTTCATCGACGAGCGGAACACCGTCGTGGGCGCTCCCTCGGTCAAGACCGAGCACTACCCGGTCTTCGACTGCGCGATCGGCGAGCGTGCGATCCACCACATGGGCCACGTGAAGATGATGGGCGGCGTCCAGCCGTTCATCTCGGGCGCGATCTCGAAGACCGTGAACCTCCCCGAGGAGACGACCGTCGACGAGGTCTCGCAGCTCCTGATCGACTCGTGGAAGCTCGGCGTCAAGGCGATCGCCATCTACCGCGACAACTGCAAGGTCGCGCAGCCGCTGTCCGGCAAGTCGGACGCGACGGCGAGCCTGCTCGGCAAGCCGCAGCGCCACCGGC
>JBOHAY010000247.1:0-8793 GCA_050697935.1 Gaiellaceae bacterium
GCTCGGACAGGAAGCGCGCAACTGGCCACGCTCCGTCGGTCGTGTTCGAGAGGACCGTGTGCGTCAGATCTGATCGCGGGTCATGGACCGAGCGAAAGGAGACTCCAGCGTCCATGCCTTCGAGTATCACGGCGTCGGTCGATGCGTGAAGCCAGAAGCCGAGGCCGTAGCGCCTCGAATAGACCTCCCCCGGCACTTCACTCCGAGGGCGCACCATCTGCTCGACCCTGTTCGGCGGCACGATCCGCCCCGCATTGAACGCCGTCCACAGCGACCGAAGATCCGCCGCCGTGGAGTAGATCCCACCGTCGCCGCTTCCTCGCACCGGCAGGTGGAACACGTTCGTTATCGACCCATGGTCGGTACCGAGGTAGCCGAGCGCCGTGCGGCCGGGCAGCTGATCCGAGCGCAGGAACTCCGTGTCCCGCATGCCGGCCGGCTCACAGACACGCTCGAGCACGAGCTCATGGAACGGAACGCCACTCACGCGCTCGGCGATCAGCGCCAGCACGACGTAGCCGCCGTTGCAGTACGAGAAGCGCTCGTCGGGCGCGAACTTCGGCGTGTGTCCGTCGAGAACCGCGAGGTACTGCTCGGTCGTCGCGAGCTCGTGCACCGGGACCTGCAGTAGGTAGGCGTCAATGTCGAGATCGCTGTCCTCGTCGAAGTAGTCGCCGATCCCCGACCGATGCGCGAGCAACTGCTCGACCGTGACGTCGTCGCCGATGAGCGGGAGATCGTCGCCGAGCACGGATCGAGCCGTCGTTGTGAGCTCGATCAGCCCTTCCTCGACGAGGCTCACGATCGTCAGCGCCGTCAGACCCTTGGTTCCACTCGCGATCGCGAACCGCGTGTCGACCTCGATCGGGATCTCGTACCCGCGGTGAGCGAGGCCGTAGGCCTTCGCGATCTCGGTCCTATCCCCGCGATCCACGCGAACGACGCCTGAGAAGCTCGTCTCCTCGGCGATCGCATCGAGCTCGAGCTCCAACGTCGACATCGAGCGGACGCTACCCGGTGGATCACCCATTCGCGGTCGGGGTAGGGTGAAGCGTGAGCGAGATGAAGCAGCGGATGCTGCGCGGCGAGCTCTACCGCTTCGACGACCCTGAGCTCGCGGCCGACTACGCGCGCGCCCAGGCACTTCTCGAGCGCTACAACGCCACGCGTCACGTCGAGCAGGATCTGCGCGAGACCCTCTTGCGAGACCTGCTAGGTGAGATGGGCGAAGCGGTGGTCGTGCGGCCACCCTTCCGCTGCGACTACGGCCGCACCATCGCGATCGGCGCACGAACCTTCGTCAACTACGACTGCGTGATGCTCGACGTCGCCTCGATCCGGATCGGCGCCGCTTGCCAGATCGCCACCCGCGTGCAGCTCCTGACGGCGACACACCCGGTCGATCCGGACGCCCGCCGTCTCAGCTGGGAGTCCGCCGAGCCGATCACGCTCGGAGACAACGTCTGGCTGGGCGGCGGCGTGATCGTCTGTCCGGGCGTCACGGTCGGCGACAACACCGTGGTCGGAGCGGGCTCGGTCGTGACCCGCGATCTGCCGGCAGGGGTAGTCGCCTTCGGCAACCCGGCCAAGGCCCACCGCCCCATCGACGACCGCGACTCGGTGAGCTTTCCCTCGCGCTAGCTCTGTGCGAACATATGTTCGTGTCGGAGGGGACGATCCTACACGCCGACCTCGACGCGTTCTTCGCCTCCGTCGAGCAGCGAGACGACCCGCGCCTGCGCGGACGGCCCGTCATCGTCGGCGGCGGGGTCGTGCTCGCGGCGAGCTACGAGGCGAAGGCGTTCGGCGTCCGCACGGCGATGGGAGGGGCGCAGGCGCGTCGGCTGTGCCCTGACGCAATCGTCGTACCGCCCCGCATGTCCGCCTACTCCGAGGCGAGCAAGGCGGTGTTCGAGGTGTTCGAGGACACGACGCCGCTCGTGGAGGGGCTGTCGATCGACGAGGCGTTCCTCGACGTACGCGGGATGAGGCGCCTTGCCGGCGAGCCGGCGGAGATCGCCGTGAGGCTTCGGCGACAGGTTCTCGAGCAGGTCGGTCTCCCGATCACGGTCGGAATCGCCAGGACGAAGTTCCTCGCGAAGGTGGCGAGCGCTGTCGCGAAGCCGGACGGCCTGCTCGTCGTTCGCCCGGGTCACGAGCTCGCGTTCCTCCATCCACTCCCGGTTGAGCGGCTGTGGGGTGTCGGACGGGTTACGGCAGCGAAGCTCCACGACCGAGGGATCACTACTGTCGGGCAGGTCGCGCGACTCGACGAGGCACAGCTCATCGCGATGCTCGGACGCGCTTCGGGGCGCCACATCCATGCGCTGGCGCACAACCGTGACCCGCGGCCCGTGCAGACCGGTCGCCGGCGACGTTCGATCGGCTCGCAACGCGCGCTCGGGCGCAAGCCGAAGTCCCTCGAGGAGATCGATGCGATTGTCGCCGCGATCGTCGACAGGGTGGCTCGGCGATTACGGGCCGGACGACGAGTCTGCCGCACCGTCGTGCTCCGCCTGCGCTTCGACGATTTCTCGCGTGCGACGCGGTCGCTCACCATGCCGCGCGCGACGGCCCAGACGCCGACGATTCTCGAGACAGCCCGAAGCCTCCTCGCTGCCGCTGTGCCGCTGATACTGGCGCGTGGCCTCACCCTCGTCGGGATCTCCCTGACCAATCTCGAGGACGGCGACCGAATCCAGCTCACGCTGACCGACGACTGGCGTCCGGATGCACTGGACGCCGCACTGGACGAGGTGCGCAATCGCTACGGATCGGCGGCCGTCACGCGAGCCTTGCTCGTCGGCCGCGACCCGGGGATCACGATGCCGCTGCTGCCGGACTGAGATCTACTTCAACGCAACGTCGAAAGCGTTCGCGAGCACGCCTTGGATGCTGCCCGAGAAGCTGTTGTTCTTGGAGTTGACCGCGACGTAGGCCACGATCCCGCTAGGGAATATCATCGCCGCTGTCTGGCAGCCGCGCCCCTTGTTCTCGAAGTCCGGACAGCCGCCGTTCTTCCAGGGATACCCGCCGGCGGCGCGTCCGTTCCACGAAGTGTCGAATCCGAGCTTGCCCGACTTCATCGACTCGACGAGCGACTTCGAGACGATCTCCCCGCGCTCGAGCGCGCTCAGGAAGCGCACGTAGTCGAGCACGGACATCGTGAGCTTCCCACCGCCTGCGCGTTCAAAGTAGTCGATTCGTGGTGCTTCGCCCTTCTTGCTCTGGTCAGCGAAGTCGTAGTTGAGCGAGAAGTCCCCGGACGGATAGTGGCTCGCTTTCGCGCCCGCGGGATCGAGCACCTCGTCGAAGACGTAGCGCGCGAACTTCTCCGATACCTTCTTGTTCAGGATCCCGCTTCTGTTCTTGCAGTCGAAGAGCTCGAACTGCGCCTTCATGCCCGCTGTGTCGTTGATGAGAGGGACGAACCACCGAATCAGGTCGTACGCATGGGTGTTGTACTTGTAGCCGGCTGGCTGCGTCCGTCCCTCCGCCAGCATCTTCACGAGGCAATCGTATGGGCTACCGCCGTTGCAGTTCACGAGCGGGAGCTGGCTCGTGTGCGTGAGGATCTGCCTGAACGTGAGGGTCGACATGCTCTTGCCGAGGCTCAGGCACTTCGGCAGGAAGCCCTTCACCTTCGTGTCGACGTCGAGTCCGCGCGCCTTCAGCGCCTTGATCAGAGCGGTCGCGTTGATGGTCTTGACAGCGCTCGCCGTCTGCGCCTGCGTCTTGGTCGTGAAGCTCCGCGCACCACCGTCGATGCCAAGTCGGCGCAGCCCACCCGCACCCGAACGGACGAAGGCACCGTCCCGGGCGATCGCGTACGCGTAGCCGACCACTCGCCCACGAAGCACCGAGTCGATACGAAAGGCGAAGCGCGCCCAGTCGATCGCGTAATCCGGCGTGAGCGACTTCGTACGCGGCGAGTTGGGCTGCTGCAAGAGAAGGTCACGCTTTGCGCCCACGAGCGCCGCGCCAAAGGGACCCGAGCGCAACTCGATGCCCTTCGGGATGTCCACCGCCGTCCCCGCGAACGACGTGCCCGACCCACTTCGCTTGCCGATGAAGACGGTCGCCCATCCCGGCCGCTCACCCGGCTGCGACGCGCGCTCCGCAAACCACACCGTGTCGGACCCTGTCTCACGGACGTAATGGTGGCTCGCATCGTCGCCGACGAACACACCGTCGAGATCGTTCTGGGTCGTCGCCTGGAAACCGGCAACCTGCATGTTCGGCCACGGGATCCCGTCCGGCGAGATCGCAGTGAAGACGTCTGGACCGAGATCAGCGCCGCCCGTGCGAACGACTCGCGCCCCCGACTGTGTGTATCGCAGCTGGAGGCTGCCCATGCTCACCCGGCGCAGGTTTCCTTTCGGGACGTCCCACCACTTGCCGGAGATCTGATCGCCGCTGACGCTGCCCGTCAGCACATAGGCGTACTTCAAGCCTGGATGCTCACCGAACCCGTAGA
This sequence comes from Gaiellaceae bacterium, assembly GCA_050697935.1. Classification (GTDB taxonomy): domain Bacteria; phylum Actinomycetota; class Thermoleophilia; order Gaiellales; family Gaiellaceae; genus GMQP-bins7. The sequence continues at coordinate 4,478 of JBOHAY010000247.1, forward strand.
CCGTGCTCCCGAGCTGACGCAGATAGAGCGCGCTGCCGTCCTCGCCGCGATAGATGCGGGTCAGCGGGACACGCTGATCCTCGACAGTCGGTGTCGAGGGCCGTCCTGCAGCGGCGCCGCTGAGACTGGCCGCGAGTGCGGCGAGCGCCAGGAAGCTCAATGCCGACCGTACGAACATCGGAACCGAGCAAGTTGTATTCCCTCAGACGGTCGAACGCATCCTTCTTATCGGTGAGGCGTCGCCGGGTGGCCGCTCCGGTTCTCGATCAGCGCAAGGTCTACGACTTGCCCTTTCGAACCTCCTGCAGCGCCCACGTGTTGCCGTCGGGGTCGGCGAAGTCTGCGAACGAGGCGTAGTCACGGTGCTCGGGATCGGCGCCCGGGGCCCATCCGGCCGACCCCATGTGCCTGATCTCGCCGACGTCCACGCCACGCGCGACCAACTCGGCACGGGCGGCCTCGATGTCCGCGACAACCAGATGCGTTCCCCGGTACGAGCCCGGCTCCGCGCTCGTGATCCCGATCCCGATCGTGACCGAGCACGCCGAGCCCGGTGGCGTCATCTGCACGACGCGGAACTCGTCGTTTGGCTGGTGGTCGACGTCCAGACCGAAGCCGACCTTCTCGGTGTAGAAGGCCTTTGCACGATCCACGTCCGAGACGGGAAGCAACACCAACTCGAGCTTGAAGTCCATGGACAACCTCCTTAGTCGCGAGCGGGTAGCTGCTGAACGGCCCAGCGGTTGCCGTCCGGGTCGCTGAAGAACACGAAGGTGCCCCACGGGAACTCCTGTACGTCGCTGACCTCCGCGCCGCGCTCGACGAGCTGGGCGCGCGCGGCCTGGATGTCCGAAACGACGATCTGCACCTGAGCGGAGCCGGGTGGCGACTCGGTGATCCCCGTTCCGAGGGCGATAGAGCAGGCCGAACCCGGCGGCGTGAGCTGGACGAAGCGAATCTCGTCGGTGACCCGGTGGTCGTGATCGGCGTCGAATCCGGCCTTCTCCGTGTAGAAGGTGAGCGCGCGATCCACGTCCGTCACGGGAATCGACACCAACTCCAGCTTCCAATCCATCCTTCCCTCCATTCGTTGACGTCTACCTCACGACGCTAGGCGGCTTCGGCGACTGCAGTCGGCTCTGGTCCGGCCTCTGCATCCAGTGACGAAGCCGCGCTCGGTCGCAAGAGCGTTGCACTGATCACGGCGGCTGCGGCCGCGAAGAGAGCTCCGACGAGGAACGCCGCGTGGTAGCCGCCGTTGAGTGCGACGAGCGCGTCGTCGCCGGCGGCGAGCAGGCTGTCGGTGCGCGACGCGGCGAGGCTCGCCAGCACCGCCAACCCAAGCGCACCGCCCATCATGAACGAGGTGTTCACGACACCCGAGGCGAGGCCCGCCTCGGTCGGGTCGACGTCGCTCATGGCGGCGAGAAACATCGGGTTGAACGCCATGCCGGCGCCGAAACCGAGCAAAATCATGCTCGGGAGGACGTCGACGACGAAGGTCCCGTCGACCGGAGCGCGCGCGAAGAGCACGAGCCCGATCGCAGCCAGCCCGAGGCCGGTCGCCAGCGGCTTCCTGATCCCGAAGCGCATGACGAGCTTCGCGGAGAGGCCGATCGAGAAGACGCCCATGATCAGGTTGGCCGGCAAGAACGCAAGACCGACTTGCAGAGGGCTGTAACCCAGCACCAGCTGAAGGTAGAGAGCAGACATGAAGAACCACGCGAACATGGCGGCCGCCCAGAGGACGCCGGCACCATTCGAGACCGCGACGTTGCGCAGCCGGAAGAGGCCGAGCGGCATTAGGGGCGAGCGAACGCGGGTCTCGATGGCGAGGAAGAGCACCATGAGTGCCGCCGCGGCAGCCAGCAGGCCGAGCGTCTGCGCCGATGTCCAGCCGGCCTCGTTTCCGTTCACGATTGCGTAGACGGCGAGCATGAGCGCCGAGGTCACGGTGACCGCGCCGGCGACATCGAGACGGCCCGTCCCGGCAATGCCAGGCGTGGCCGGCAGCAGCCGCAGCGACAGCGCGAAGACTGCGACGCCGACGGGGAGGTTGACGAGGAAGATCCAGTGCCAGTCAAGTGTGTTCGTGAGGATGCCCCCGAGGAGCACGCCGATCGAACCGCCGCCGGCCGCGACGAACCCGAAGACACCCATCGCCTTCGCCCGCTCAGCCGGCTCGGTGAAGAGCGTCATCATGAGCGAGAGCGCAACGGCGGACACGATCGCCCCCCCGATGCCTTGAACCGCTCGCGCGCCGACCAGAAGGCCCTGCGAGCTCGCCACACCGCAGGCCAAGGAAGCCGCTGTGAAGAGACCGATCCCGATGAGGAACAAACGCCGGTGTCCGAAGAGGTCGCCCAGCCGGCCGCCGAGCAACAGGAACCCGCCGAAGGTCAGGAGGTAGGCGTTCACGACCCAGGCGAGCGACTCCTCGGAGAACCCGAGGTCCTCCCGGATCGAGGGCAGCGCGACGCCCACGATCGTCACGTCGAGGACGATCATCAGATCGCCGAGACAGAGGACGATGAGGGCGAGCCAGCGGGTGCGGGAGTCCATGGTCATGAGCGTCGTTCCTTTCCCAGTCGTCGGTCTTCGAAGCTCGGACGGTCGAGGGGCGCGAAACTCATCGGTCGCCCGAGCGGCGGAGCTCCACGCTCCGCCGCTCGGGGTAGACCGTCAAGCCTCGCTCGAGGCAGGCTCGGCCCCGCGCCTCACGTCCGGCGAGACCGGAGCATCACCGTTGTGCGGCGGCTCGATTGTGATCCCCGGCAGCAGCCGGTCGAGCCAGCGCGGCATGTACCACGACTTCTCGCCGAGCATCGTGAGGAACGACGGGACGAGGGTCATCCGCACCAGCAATGCATCGGTCAGGATCGCGACTGCGAGCAGCAGTCCGAACTCCTTCGAGATGCGGTCGGCCGTGAGGATGAAGGCCGCGAACACCGTGCCCATGATCAGCGCGGCGGCGACGACCACGCGGCCGATCGCAGCGATGCCATGCTCGACCGCCTCCTTCGTCTTCAGGCCGTGGACGTGCTCTTCCCGGATACGGCTCATCAGGAAGACCATGTAGTCCATCGAGAGCCCGAAGAGGATCGCGAAGGCGATCGGTGGCACGAACGTCTCGATCGGGCCGGTCCGGTCGAGCCCGGTAAGCCCCATCAGGTAGCCCTCCTGGATGACCAGCGTGAGCACGCCGAAGCCGACGAACGCCGACAGGAGCGTCGTGACGGCGGCGGTCAGAGCGATCACGACCGACCGAAACGCCATCGCGAGCACGAGGAACGTGACTCCGATGATGTAGAGCAGGAAGAGCGGGAGCCGCTCGTAGATCCGGTCGGCGATGTCCTTGAACGCCGCGTTGAGCCCGGCGACGTACGCGACCGCCTCGCCCCCCTCCGTCGCCGCAGGGACGACGTCACCGCGTAGGCGGTCGACGAGCTGGCCCGTCTCCTCATCCTGTGGCGCAGAGCCTGGCGTCACGAAGACGAGCGCGACGGTCTTCGCGTCGTTGAACTGCGGCTCGCCGACCGACGCGACGCCCGGTAGTCCCTGCACGCCCTCGTAGATGCGTTGCGCCGCGCCTTCGTCACCGTTGACGTCGACGACGATCGGGATCGGGCCGTTGAATCCAGCCCCGAAGCCTTCGGCCAGCAGGTCGTAGGCTCGGCGTGCTGTCTGTTCCGTCGGCTGCGTTCCCTGATCCGAGGCACCGAGGCGCACGAGCGCCGACGTCCCGGCGAGAGCCAACAGAACGAGCAGCATGACGACGAACACTGCGCGTGCGTGCCCGGTCACGAACCGGCCCCAGCGTGCGATGAGCGTCTTCTCCCGGGCGGCCTCGGAGTCGTCGATCGGGCGCAGGAGTGGCACCTTCAGCCGGTCGACCTTGTGGCCAAGCTTCGCGAGGACGGCGATCAGCAGCGAGTTCGCGATCAGCACCGTGGTCAGAACGCCGAGCGCCGAGCCGATCCCGAGCTTCGTGATGAAGTCCATCCCGAAGAAGGCCAGGCCGGTCACGGAGATGGCGACGGTCATCCCGGCGAAGAGCACAGCCCGCCCCGCCGACGCACCCGCCTCGGCTGCTGCGTCGCGTGGCGACAGGCCGTCGTGGAGAAGCTGCCTGAAGCGGGTGACGATGAAGAGCGAGTAGTCGATGCCGACGCCGAGGCCGATCATCGATACGAGCAACGGCGTGATCGTGTTGATGTCCGTCAGTCCGGCGAGGATGAAGAGGAGCAGAAACGCCGTCATGAGCGCGACGATCGCGAGCGCGAGCGGTATCGCCGTCGCGACGAGCGTGCGGAACA
>JBOHAY010000248.1:0-4070 GCA_050697935.1 Gaiellaceae bacterium
ACGCAGCCTCGCCCGCGCCGTCGGCATCGAGGTCGGTGCCACGCTCGAATTGACGAGCAGACGCGGCTCGATCGAAATTCCGGTTATCGGGATGGCGGTCGTACCCAGCCAGCCGCGCTACCCGCGCCGGAGGCCCGGCCTGGCCTGGGTCACCAGGAACACGCTCGACCGGATCGAACCCGATCGCGCTCGCTGGAGCTGGTCAGAGGCGGTGCGACTCGCGGATCCCTCCGCTGCTGCAGCGTTCACGGAGCGGGCGGCGGCAGGTCTTCCTGCAACGGCCTCGCGGTCCGGGCCCCTCTACTTCGAGACCTGGGAGAACCAGCGCGACAACGCGCTGGGCGATGCTCAAGGCACACAGGTGATCGTCACGATCTTCACCATCCTGCTCCTGATCGTCGCCTTCGTGGTCGTCGGAATCCTCGTCGGCGCACGCGCCAGCGAACAGCACCGTCAAATCGGGCTGCTGAAGGCGGCCGGCTTCACCCCGCGCCAGGTCGGAGTCGTCTTCGCGCTCGAGTCCGCCGCTCTCGGTCTCGTCGCGGCTGCACTGGGCTTCACGCTCGGGGCGATCCTCGCGCCCCGCCTTGCCGCACCCAGCGCCGAAACGCTGCTCGGCTCGCCAACGATGGCGGCGAATCCCTGGCACATCCTCGTCGCCAGCTGTGTCGTGCTTCCCGTGCTCGTAGCCGCAGCCTTGACCTCCACGCGCCGCAGCACTCGCTTCACCGTCCTCGAGGCGATCCGTGCGGGCAGCCCGTCTCCCGCCAATTCACGGCTGGCGCGTGCCGTCGTCCGATCCGTCATGCCGTTCACGATCGGGCTCGGGCTCAAAGACCTCCTCGCTCGAGGGCACCGGGCGCTTCTCCTCGCAGCCGCGATCGCGCTCACCGGCGCGATGGTTGTCGTCGTGCTCTCGCTTGACGCGACGCTCGACGCGCAGCGGGCCTCCAAGACCAGTGACTTCCCGGACGAGCTGCTGCTCCTCATCTACACACTCGAAACGGTATTGCTGCTGATCACCGCCACGACGCTTGTTGCCGTCGCATTGCTCTCGGTCCGCGAGCGCATCCGCGATTACGGCGTGCTCAAGGCGATCGGACTCACCCCTCGCCAGATCACCTCCACCGTCGTCAGCGCCCACGCCGCCCTTGCGGTGCTCGCATCGCTCCTCGCCATCCCGCTCGGCATCGGGCTCTACCTGGCCCTGTTTCGGATCGCCGGCGACAAGACCGAGGACGCCGTCATCGCACCCTGGTGGTCGCTCGCACTGATCCCGATCGGAGCCGTGCTCGTCGTCGTCGCGGCGACCAGCCTCCCGGCCCGGCTGGCCACCCGAATCCGCATCGCGGACGCGCTCCGCTACGAGTGAGGAGCCGCTCCACAACCGAAGCTCTGGCCGTGCCCGGCTGCAACCAGATAACGCCCTCTTGCCGACGGACGAGCTTCAGTTCCTGATGGACCCGACTTAACCTTGCTCTACGCGCGTCCCGTGCGAGCGCGTTGACTTGGCCACTGATCCCAAACGCACAGGGCAAGGGTGGTTGCCTTCCGTCGTTCGCATCGAAGAGCAGATCGCCGAAGGCTGTAATCCGGCTGGGCCGAGTCTTCCGGTGGCCGCGTGCCGCGTATCCTCTGGGAGCTCGATGCTTCGAATGTCGATCGGAGCCGTCTCGTGGCTGACCTGACCCGTCGCGCGCTCCTCATGCGGGCGGGGCTCGCCGCCGGGACCCTGGCGCTTGCCGGGTCCGAGACGACCGAAGCGGCACCAGATCTGCGCAAGTGGAGTGACGTGCGAGCTCAGTTCGACCTCGACCCGCGGCGCATCCACCTTGCCTCGTTCGTCTTCGCATCGCATCCACGACCCGTGCGCCGGGCGATCGAGCTGCATCGACGCGGTCTGGACGCCGATCCGTTCGGGTACCTCCATGCACACGAGGGACCCCTCACGAACCGGGTGCGAGAGGCGGCAGCACAGCATCTCGGCGTTCCATCCGCGGAGATCGCACTGACGGACTCGACGACGATGGCGCTCGGCCTCCTCTACACGAGACTTCGCCTTCGCCCGGCCGACGAAGTGCTGACGACCGAGCACGACTTCTATGCAACTCACGAGGCCCTGCGCCTTTCGGGAGCCCAGGTTCGTCGGACTCGCCTCTACGACGACCCGCAGCGCGCATCTGTCGACGAGATCGTCGCGCGGCTTCGGCGCGCCATATCGAAGCGAACACGTGTCGTCGCTCTCACCTGGGTGCACTCGAGCACTGGCGTCCGCCTCCCGATCCGCGCCATCCGTGACGCGCTTCCGGACCGGATCATTCTGTGCGTCGACGGTGTCCATGGACTCGGAGCCGTCGCCACGACTCTGGGCAGCCTCGGTTGTGATGCCTTTGCCGCGGGTTGTCACAAGTGGTTGTACGGCCCGCGCGGGACAGGTGTGCTCTGGGCGAACGACCGCGTGCGGGAGCTACTACCTCCAGCGATTCCGTCGTTCGACGACCCTGAGAGCTACGGAGCCTGGCTCGGTGGGTACACACCGACCGGCACTGCTGACGGGGCGCGACTCACACCGGGCGGCTACCACTCCTTCGAGCATCGATGGGCGCTCGCCGATGCGTTCGCCTTCCAGCACGCGATTGGGCGGCGACGAGTGGAAGCGCGCATACGAACTCTGGCGACCCGACTGAAGCGCGGTCTGGCCGACACGCCGAGGGTGCGCCTCCGTACTCCCGTACAAGGCGATCTGTCCGCCGGGATCGTGTGCTTCGAGAGAGACGGAACGGATCCGCAGACTGCCGTAACGCGCCTGCTGACGAAGCGAATCGTTGCGAGCACGACACCGTACAGGCCGTCCTACGTACGTCTTGGCCCGGGGATCGTCAACTCCGTCGCCGACATCGACGCGGCCGTACGTGCCGTCGCGGCCTTATGAGCGAACTGCCTAGGATGACGAGCGGATACACGCCTACACGGCGTGGTCGGCGCCGCGTGCGCGGGCTTCGAGGCTGCTCGACCGCCGCCTGGGCCTTGCTCAACCTTCTCGACGGCGTCCGCGCCCGGCCCGAATCTCCGAGGTCTGGGAGTGCGGCGGTTCGCTTGCTCGCCGCCGAGTGTTCGAGGGACGTGAGGTCAAGCGCGACCAGTTGAAATTCGAAGCGGCAGCGCAGGGCCGTTGTTACCTCGACTTCCCGACCTCTCGTGCGTTATGTTCCAATCAGGCCGGACGCGGCGGACTCTGCTACGCGGTGTGAAGCTACGGCCTACCCCCAGGGTCAACACACCGTCCCTCCTGCACCGTCGCGTCCGGCCCGTTCGCTAACTGAGACGACTCGCGCTGCGTAGGGTTAGTTGCCAGGCAGGAGCTATGAACGTGTACCGGGCCAGCCGTTTCGTCGGTCGTCTCGCCGCGAGTCCACTCCGTAGAGAAGCGCGAGCGGTCCTATCAGAACGATGAACGCGATCAGCAAGAGAGCAGCCATCATCGAGCACCTCCTCGTAACGCTTCGTACATGCGTTCAACGACCGGCATGCGTCCAGGATTCCACTCCCGGGCGGATCGAGTGACGACCAATCGTGGCCTCCGCACCGGCGCTCGAGCGTCGCGACTTTGACGCTAGGGAAAGCGGCCGCTCACAGGGTCGAGGTCGAGGCGATCGCCGTCGCGACACTCGGGCGGAACCAGGTATTCGAATGCGCCCTGCGCGCGCAGCGCGTTCTCGGCGAGCTGCTGGCGCATCATCTGTCGCGCTGTGTTCTCGGTGAGCCCGAGCTGCTGGCCCAGCGCGACGCCCGACTGAAGGGCGTAGCACTCGGTCGTTCCCTCGTCGCTCACGCCGCGAAGGTGCCAGGCCTCGTGGGCGAGGACGGCGAGTGCGCGGGCGGTCTGGCTCGAGGTGACCTCGCCCTCGAACGCGAGCCGGTAGAGATCGAGGCAGCGCTCCGGCGTCAACCAGCCGCGCTCGCCGCCGACGACGGCGGCGCCGTCCGCGTGCTGGACGACGCCTACATGCTCTCCAGATTCGTCGCACTCGATCGTGACGGGCTTTCCGGCGATGCGCGAAGCCTCGCTC
>JBOHAY010000249.1:0-8205 GCA_050697935.1 Gaiellaceae bacterium
CGCAACCACAGGCCAGAACGGGCTCCAACAGGCGCGGCTTTTTGGCGATGCGGCCCAGGTGACCGGGGTGGCGCTGACGAAGCTCGACGGGAGCGCGCGCGGCGGCGTCGCGATCGCGATCGCGGTCGAGCTCGGCCTGCCCGTGAAGCTGGTCGGGGTCGGCGAAGGCGTCGACGACCTTCGTCCCTTCGACGCACACGACTATGCTCGCGCGCTTATCGCCGGCTGACGCTCGAGCCACCTGACGAGACCGCGTCCTCCTAGGCGCGGAACCATCACGGCAAGTGCGCCTTCTGCTCCTGCCTCGGCGCCCGTGACCGCCTGGCAACGGGCGATCATCGCGCTCGACGAATCGGGGTAGCGAATTCACTCGAACGAGGGCTCAAGCTCATTGCACTACCATGATCGCCCACGTACTCTCTGTGTAGTCCCTACCGCGACGAGGGTTAAGGAGGACTGGGAATGGCTGTCGCGATGTTCATGCACTGGCCGGGGGTCACATCCGACCAGTACGACGCTGTCATGGCGCGTCTCGATCTCGACGTGAATCCTGCGGCCGGAGGAGTTCTTCACGTCGCGGCCTTGACCGAGGACGGCCTCGAGGTGTGCGAGGTTTGGCAAACCGAGCTCGCCTTCCACGGCTACCTCGAGCATCGCCTTCTGCCTGTCATGGGAGCGTTGGAAATATCCGGCCTGCCCCAGATCACCCTCGTGCCGTTACACAACCTGTACGCCGGCGATCCCGACGTGATCGACCGGATCGGCGCGGTCTCCCTTCCGGGAGCCGTAGCAACCTGGGCCACTTGACGCTCTGCGGCGGCGCGGTTCTCCAACCGCGCCGCACACTATGATCGTGCCGTGGGTGAGCAGGGCTCAACGACGATTGCTTTTGGCCCCGTAGGCCTTGCCGGGTGCGCGTTCCTGCTGCTCGGCATCCTGAAGGGGAGTCGATTCATCGCTCTGCTCGGGTTGGCGGGCGTCGTCGCCGACGTGACCGTCGCAGAGCTCGGCGGCTTCAAGGCGATGAACGAGACGCGCGGTTCCGAGTTGTAGCCGCGCTCGCGCCATCGCTATTCGCTGTCATCTCCCGGGTTGATCGGACTTCGTGGTCTTGGCCGAGTACGACTTGACGTTCTGGTTTGCCCCTCGCAAGGTGACCCGGATCTCGACATCCCAGAGCAGGTCGTCGTCGCCGTGTCCGCCGAGCTCGCGAGCCGCGAACATCGCCTCGTCGATCGCCTCCTCGAGGTTCGCGTGGCTCTCCGCGCTCTCGTAGTCCGAGAAGCCTTCGAACTCCGTCTCGCTGATCTGCCGGTGAGACTTCCTGCCCATCTGCGCCTCCAGTTCGTATCGCCGAAACTCGGATGACGTTACTCCTCGGTGCCCGTCGTGACAACCTCCCGGAGGAGATCGGCCAGTCCGAGTCGGGCGCCTTCTGCCTCGAGCTGCGCCAGTCTGGTGTCGCCGAGTGCGGCTTCGAGCTCCGGTCGCACCCGTCTGAGAGCGTCACGCTGATGGCGGTCCAACGGCGAGTCTCCGCGGAGAGCTTCTGCGCCCCCGAGCAGCCGCGCCGCCTCGTCGAAGGAGCCCGTGACGGCTGCGACGGCTCCCAGTACGAGGAGGCAGCCTGCGCGAGCCGAGTTGTTGTCGAGCGCGGTATAGATCTCGAGGCTCTCCCGAATCGAGTGGGAGGCGTTCTCTGCGTCTCCTTCGACGAGGTCGAGCTCGGCGAGCACAAACAGCGCGGCAGCTATGTGCGGCGCCTCCCCGAGGCTGCGCGCCATGGCGAGCGCCTCCGAGCAGAGACAGCGCGCCCGCACGAAATCGGCCGCCCAGAATGTGGCCGCACCCAGGTTGTACGTCGCATCCGTGATCAGCATCGGATCCCCAAGTGCGCGCCGAAGCTCGAGCGCCTCCTCGCCGTGTGCGAGCGCAGCTCTGTGGTCGCCCTGGGATGAGCGGACTTCGGCGAGGTTTCCGAGAGCAGCCGAGATAGCGCGGGGATCGCGCAGGTCCCGAGCGACCGCGAGCGCCTCCTCGGCGAGCGTCGCCGCTCGCTCGAGATCGTCCTGCATGACCGCCACGAATCCGAGATCCGAGAGTGCGAAGACGACTTCGCGCCCTTGACCGTTCGCGCGGAAGAGGGCAAGCGCATCCTCGAGCAGCTGGGCGGCTGCGTCCCAGTCGTACTGCGCGGTGGCTTGCTGCGCGGCGGTCCAGAGCGCGGCTGCCCGGACCTCGGGCGAGAGCCCTTCGGCCAGGCCGAGCCCGAGCGCAAGCCACCGGCGCGCCTCGTTGACGTGGCCGTGTGCGCGCCAGAAGCGTTCGAGCGGAGAGATCGCCCGTAGCGCATCCTCGACCCGCCCGGCCGTAAGAAGCCAGTTGAGCGCGGCCCTCAAGTTGTCGAACTCGAGCTCGAGGCGGTCGAACCACCTCGCCTGGTCGGGTCCGATCAGCTCGCTCTCGGCCGTCAGCGCGAGCTCGAGGAACCGCTCCGCGTGTCGGCGCCTGAGCTCGTCGAGCGTGCTCTCCGAGGCTAGGCGGTCGAGCGCGTGCTCGCGCACGGTCTCGAGCATGGACAGCCGCACCTCGCCGTCCATGACGTCGCTTCGCACCAGGCTCCAGGCAACGAGTGCTTCGAGGTCCGGGAGGAACTCCGCGCCCGAGCGGGCGATCGCGCGCAAGTCCTCGAGGGCGCCTCCGTCGGCGAATACGGAGACAGCCCCGTGCAGCTCGCGCTGGGTGTCACTCAACCGGCCATAGCTCCAGTCGATCGCTGCCCGCAATGTGCGCTGGCGCTCGGGGAGGTCGACTGGCCCCTCCATCTCGAGCGCGAGACCGTGCTCGAGCGCGCGCACGATTTCCGCCGGGGGAAGCACGACCAAACGCGCGGCGACGAGCTCGATGGCCAGCGGCAAGCCGTCCAGGCGTCGACAAATCTCGTGCACCGAGGAAAGCGTGTCGTCGTGCAGCACGACGCCGCGGGCTGCGGCAAGCTCGACGAACAGCGTCGCAGCGTCGTCCATTGGGAGGGGGTCGAGCGGCAGGACATACTCGGCTGACAGCCGGAGCGGCGCGCGGCTCGTTACGAGGACGTCGATATCGGGCGCCCGGTCGAGTAGCTCGGCGACGTACACGGCGGCGGGCGCGAGGTGCTCGAGATTGTCGAGGAAGAGAAGCGCACCCGTGCCGCTCAACGACTCCGCGATGCTCTCGAGCAGCGGTCGACCCGGCGATTCGCGCATACCGATGGCTCGTGCGACGGAGCTCGGGACGAGATCGGGGTCCCCGATCGGGGCTAGTCCGACGAGATGCACCGGCCGCTCGATCGCCGCCGCAGCGGCGACCTCGAGTGCGAGCCGGCTCTTGCCTGCGCCGCCGGGGCCGGTGATGGTCACAAGCCGGACGCCGGGCTCCCTGAACAACGCTTCGATTCGCATGAGTGCATCGCGTCGGCCGACGAGTCTGTGATGGAGTGCAGGGAGACTCGTCGCCCCGAGCGTTCGAAGCGGCGGAAACTCTTCACGGAGCCCGGGAGCCGTGATCTGGAACAGCTGCTCGGCCGTGGGCACATCCTTCAGCCGGTGACGACCGAGAGGCCGATACGCGGCGCCGGGCAGTGGCTGCTCGCCCGCGACGTCGCGCGTCGCCCGCGTTACGACGATCTGCTGTCCATGTGAGGCCGCACAGATGCGGGCCGCGACGACGACGTCCATGCCGATGTACCCCTCGTCGCCCAACTGGGGCTCACCCGTGTGGATTCCGATCCTCAGCCGGAGCGCCTCGTCGGGTGCCCAGGGCTCGTCCTCCAATCCCCGTTGCATTTCCGTCGCTGCCACGACCGCGTCGCTCGCTCGCGAGAACGCGAGGAACGCACCGTCTCCGGCCCAGTCGACCTCGTGGCCGCCACAGTTCGCGGCTGCGTTCCGGACGATCTGACGCAACCGCGCTCGAGCAGGCGCGAAGCGCTCGCCGAGAGCGTGCAGCAACCGCGTCGAGCCCTCGACGTCCGCGAAGAGCAGGGTTACCGTCCCGGCCGGCAGGGCACGTCTCGAATGACCGGGTGCAGCCATGCGTGCGAGTGTAGGAGCCTCTCGTGTGCCCGTCTACGTGACGAAGCGCACGAAGGCGCCTACGTACACTGTTCGGCCGATGTTCGACACCCTCTCAGACAGGCTTCAAGGCGCTCTCGGCGATCTGCGCGGACGCGGTCGGCTCGACGAGGAGTCGATCTCGAAGGCGATGCGGGAGGTGCGGCTGGCGCTCCTCGAGGCCGACGTGAATCTGGACGTCGCGAAGAGCTTCACAGCGACTGTCAAGGAGCGTGCGCTCGGGCAGGACGTGCTGAAGAGCCTCTCCCCGGGCCAGCAGGTGGTCAAGATTGTCCACGAGGAGCTCACCGCCCTGATGGGGTCGGGAGACTCCCGGTTGGCGTTCGGGCGACCGCCGACGGTGATCCTCCTCGCGGGGCTTCAAGGTTCGGGCAAGACGACAACCGCCGCCAAGTTGGCGCTTCTCATGCGAAAAGAGGGCAAGCGCCCGGCGCTCGTGGCCTGCGACCTGCAGCGCCCGGCTGCGGTCGAGCAGCTCGAGCAGCTCGGGCGGCAGATCCAGATCCCGGTCTACCGGCTGGACACGAAAGACGCTGTCGCGGCCGCGAAGCACGGGCTCGACCACGCTCGGCGGGACGGTCTCGACGTCGTCATCGTCGACACAGCGGGGAGGCTCCACATCGACGAGGAGCTGATGCAGGAGCTCGAGGCGGTTCGCGACGCCACCAAGCCCCTGAACATCCTCCTCGTGCTCGACGCGATGACGGGGCAGGAGGCGGTCGCTGTCGCGCTCTCGTTCCAGGAGCGCGTGGCGTTCGACGGCATCGTGCTCACGAAGCTCGACGGTGACGCTCGCGGTGGCGCGGCCCTCTCGGTGAAGGCCGTGACTGGACGACCCGTCAAGCTCGCGTCGGTCGGAGAGAAGCTCGACCAGCTCGAGTACTTCCACCCCGACCGCATGGCGTCGCGCATCCTCGGGATGGGTGACGTGCTCACGCTTATCGAGAAAGCCGAGGCTGCGGTCGCCGAGGACGAGCAGGCGGACATGGAGCGGCGCATGCGCGCCGGCGAGTTCACGTTCGACGACTTCCTCGCCAGTTACGGGATGCTGAGGCGAATGGGGCCGCTCCAGGGCGTGCTCAAGCTCGTCCCCGGCATGGGTAAGCAACTCCAGGGGCTCGATCTAGACGAGAAGCAGCTGGCGCGAGTCGAGGCGATCGTGCTCTCGATGACGCCGCAGGAGCGGCGCATGCCGCATCTCATCTCGACGCAACGTCGCCGGCGCATCGCTGCCGGAAGCGGGACCTCGATGGACGAGGTGAACAAGCTCATGGCCGCCCGCAAGCAGATGGCGAAGATGATGAAGCAGATGGGCAAGGGGAAGATGCCGACCATGCCGGGCATGCCTCCGACCGGCCGCTAGAACGGGCACAATCCCTCGTTCACAAACTTCCGAAGGAGTCAGATGGCAGTAAAGATCAGGTTGACGCGCGTCGGTTCGAAGAAAAACCCGATCTACCGCGTCGTCGTAGCGGACTCGCGCTCGCCGCGCGACGGCCGCTTCATCGAGATCGTCGGGCGCTACAACCCGCAGACCGATCCGTCGACGATCGACCTCGACGAGGCCAAGATCACCGACTGGATCTCCAAGGGTGCGCAGCCGACGGAGCCGGTCTCGCGGCTCATCCGCGCAGCGCTTCCCGCCCTGTCGGTCGGGAAGCACTAGTCACGATGGCACGAACCGTGGAACTGCTCTCGATTAGTGCTCTCACGCGAAGCGGGAGAGCGCTTGGCTGAGCTCCTCGAGTGGATTGCACGCCGGCTCGTGGACGAGCCTGACGCTGTCCGCGTCGAGACCGAGGAGCGTGAAGACGCGATCGTCTTTCACCTGTTCGTCGCGCCCGACGACGTCGGCAAGGTGATCGGGAAGCAAGGCCGGATCGCCCGCGCGCTTCGGAGCATCGTCCGCGCGGCAGGCGCCCGAGCCGAAGAGCGCTACCTGCTCGAGATTGCCGACTGATTCCGGGGGCGCGGTGGTCAGGATCGGCCGGGTCGGTCGACCCCATGGAGTCGACGGCGCGTTCGTGGTCGAGGGTGCGAGCGAGGACCCGAGCCGGTTCGAGGTCGGTGCGCAGCTTCTCGTCGACGGCGAGCGTGCGACCGTCGTCCTCTCGAGGCAGATTGGGAAAGGTCGTCGTGCGATCAAGCTCGATCGGCGAGCCGAGAGGGGTGCGGAGCTGACCGTCTCGCGCGACGTCCTCCCTGCTCTCGGCGGCGGCTCGTACTACGTGGCGGACCTCATCGGGATGGAGGTCGTCGATGAGCACGGCGCACACGTCGGGTTCGTGCGGGACGTCGCGCCGGGACCGGCAAACGATGCACTCGAGCTCGACACGGGCGTGCTCTTGCCGCTCGTCGAAGACTGCGTGCGAGAGATCGACCTGGACGGGCGGCGCGTCCTTCTCAACCCCGGGTTCACGGACTGACGGCTACGGTTCGGCCCCGTGCGCCTCGACGTCTTCACCCTCATCCCCGGAGCCTTCGCGTGGCTGCAGGAGCGCCGCCCGGTTGCTGCGGTGCTCGGAACCGAGCTCGATCTCAGGATCTTCAACTACCGGGACACGACACCGCTGAGCGCAGGCCAGGTGGACGATGATCCCTACGGCGGCGGGCCCGGGATGGTGTTGCGGGTCGACGTCGTCGCCTCCGCGTTCGACGCGATCTACGGCGGGGTCCCCGAGCATCGCGTCGTCGCGCTGTCGCCGAAGGGACGGCAACTCGATCAAGACCTCGTCGAGGAGCTCGCGACCGAGCGCGTACTCACCCTCCTCTCCGCGCGCTTCGAAGGCTTCGACCAGCGAATCCTGGATCACCTCTGCACCGACGTGGTGTCCATCGGGCCGTATGTGCTCTCCGGTGGTGAGATCCCTGCCCTGGCGGTCGTCGACGCGGTCGCGCGTCGGCTTCCCGGGGCGCTCACCGAAGGGTCGGGCGAGATCGAGAGCTTCTCCGTCGCCCTCGACGGGGGGCTCGAGTACCCGCACTACACGAGGCCGGCCGAGTTCCGTGGGTGGGAAGTTCCCGAGACGCTCCTCTCGGGCGATCACGCCCGGATCGCAGAGTGGCGTCGCGAGCACGTGAGAGCCGTTTCGTGAGCGAGACCGACGAGCAGCGCCGGACCCCGATCGAGACACCCGAGCCCGACGACGGCCGCGCCGGCGAATGGCAGATGCCGGCCGAGCGGTACTCACCGCCGCCTCCTGCTCCGCCGTTCTCATGGCCGGTGCCACCGCCTGGAGGCGCACAGCCCCCGTCTGAACACCATGAGTTCCACCATCCGCTCGATCGCGTCACCGGACGCCTCCCGCGGCGACTGCGCATCGCCGTGGACTGGGTCGTCACCATCGTCGGCGCCGTCGCGATCGTGCTCGCGATCAAGGCATTCGTGATCAACCCGTACCGGATTCCGTCGTCCTCGATGGAGGCCACGCTTCACTGCGCGCGCCCGGCGACCGGGTGCGAGTCGCGGTTCTCTGACCGCGTGCTCGCGAATCGGTTCATCTACCACTTCCGGGACCCGCAGCGCGGTGACGTCGTCGTCTTCGAGACGCCTCCTGCGGCGAAGGCCAAGTGCGGCGCCGGCGGCACGTTCGTCAAGCGCATCGTCGGGCTTCCGGGGGAGACGGTCCAGGTCCGGCTGCGACGCGGAGCGGCTTTCGTCTACATCGACGGCCGCAGGCTCGAGGAGCCTTACATCGAGCACGACCGGCGCGACATCGGGCCCGAGGAGAAGTTCGAGGTGCCGGCTGGCAGCTATTTCGTGATGGGGGACAACCGCTCGCAGTCGTGCGACTCGCGCGTCTGGGGCTCCGTGCCCGAGGAGAATCTCATCGGCAAGGTCTTCATGACCTACTGGCCACCTCAGCGGATCTCGTTCCGCTGAGCTATGCGCAAGAGCGGAATCTGCGAGCGCAGATTCCGCTCGCGCACGAACCCCTGAAGCGCGGCTGCTTCGCAGCCGCTGATCGTGGCGTCGTCCGTCCCGTCTCTGTTTGAGCCTGGCCGAGTTGTGTTCCGCTACTATGGCGACCCGGCCCGCGGGCCTTCCTCTGCGATGAACACGACGATCGAGAGCCTCGAGCAGCGCCACATG
>JBOHAY010000250.1:0-6864 GCA_050697935.1 Gaiellaceae bacterium
GCGATGCGATGCTCGAGCATCATCTGCTCGTTCTTCGCGTCGTCGTACTCGGCGTTCTCGGCAATCTCGCCGAACTCGCGGGCGGCGGCGATGCGCTCCGCGATCTCACGGCGCTTGTCCGTGCGCAGGCGGTCCAGCTCGCTCTTGAGCTGTTTGTAGCCCTCGGGAGTGAGGAGCACATCCTTCACGAAAACGCCTCCAGAGACGAGATTGCGGGGCCCCCTGGCCCCGACGACGGCCGGGAATGGCCGGGAATGGTAGCGAGCCCTGCAGACGAGCGTCAACAGGGCGCGCACTACCATTACGAGACGATGATCGACCTCCGGACATCCTGGAGCATCGGACCGGTGGAAGTGCCGACGCGGCTCGTGCTTGCGCCCATGGCGGGGGTCAGCGTCCAGGCGTTTCGCCGCCAGGGACGCCGTTACGGAGCGGGGCTCGTCTGTTCGGAGATGGTGAGCTGCGCGGGCATCGAGCATCGCAACGAGAAGACACTCGGCTACCTCCGTGTCGCAGCCGACGAGCATCCACTGGCGATTCAGCTGTTCGGATCCGACCCTCGGCCGATGGCCGACGCCGCGCGCATGGTCGAGGCGGTCGGTGCCGACATCGTCGACGTCAACTTCGGGTGCCCGGTGAAGAAGGTGACGCGCACGGGAGCGGGCGCGCATCTGCTCGAGAACGCCGATCAGGCCTGCCGCATCATCGACGCGATCGCAGAGTCCGTCGATCTGCCGGTGACCGTGAAGCTCCGGCGCGGGGTGCGAAACGGCTCGCGCGCATGCCTCGAGCTCGGCCCCCGTCTCGTCGAGGCCGGAGCCGCCTCGCTCACGCTCCATCCTCGCTCGGCCGAGCAGATGTACACGGGCACGGCGGACCACGAGCTCACCGCCGAGCTCGTCTCTCTCGTCGACGTACCGATCGTGGCCTCGGGGGATGTGACGTCACGCGTGCGCGCTCAGGCGGTGCTCGGCGCGACGGGCGCAGAGGCGGTCATGGTCGGACGCGGCGCGCAAGGGAACCCTTGGGCGCTTCGGGAGATCGTGGACGGCGACGGCGACGAGCCCTCGCGCGAGGAGGTCGCCGCCGAGCTCGTCCTCTTCATCCGTGAGACGGTGAGAGAGCTCGGCGGACGACGCGCGTCCGGGTTCCTCAAGAAGTTCTACGGCTGGTATCTCGGGCAGGGGCGCTTTCCGAAGCCGTTCAAGCAGGAGCTCCTCCAATTGGACTCGACCGACGAGGTGGAGCGGCGGTTGCTCGCCGCCGCTCCCGGTGCGCGCGACATCCTCGAGCGTCTCGAGGCCGAGATCCCGACGGGCGAGGAGATGACCCTCGAGCTGCCGGTCTCGATCTACGGCGGCGGCTGAGTCTCGCCGCCTGCAGCGGGTTTCCTCGGGCACGTGCGCGGCAACCAACGCGGCACGTTTGCTCGGTAGCGTTCTAGTCGTCCCCGTAGCCCGAGTGAGACCGCGCCTCCACGAGAGGCAGGCACAGGGCGTTCACGACACCCACGCTCGCAGACGACGCGGGGAGCGACAGCGACCCGAACCCCCAGCCGACGTTCAACGCCCCCGTAACGCCAGACGGGGTGTGGAAGCACGATGCCGACGACCGCTTCAGGGCGCAGCGCGATCGCGAACGCATGGCGGACGACGCCAGCGAAGACCGGTCAGTCTTCGGCAGAGCCCGCGAGGGCAGTCGCAACGCCGAGCCCGACGTACACCGCCCCAGTGACATAGCGCTGCGTGCGCAGGAACCGTCGGGAGCGCCTCAGCACTCCGCCCGCCGTTCCGGCCGCCAGCGCCCAGATCGAATCCGTCACGAGCCCGAGAAGAGCGAACAGGAAACCGAGGAACGCGATCTGCACGGCCGGGTGCGGGGCGTTCGGGTCCACGAACTGCGGCAGGAACGCGAGGAAGAACAGCGCAGTCTTCGGGTTGAGAACGTTCACCACGATTCCCTGCGCGAACGCACGCCGCAGGTTCCGCTCCCCGCCGAGCGCGACGTCGGGCTCTGCCCGCTGCGCGAAGAGCGTCCACAGCCCCAGCCCGACGAGGTAGACGGCGCCGGCGATCTTCACCGCAGTGAATGCGACCGCCGAGGACGCGATCAGCGCTGACAATCCGAGCGTCGCGGCTGCGATGTGGACGAGCGTGCCGACATGGATCCCCACCACCGACGCGAGGCCCGCGCGCCGACCCTCGTGGATCGAGCGCGCGACCACGTACAGCACTGCGGGGCCGGGAACGAGGAGCAGCGCGAGGGCGGCGACGACGAAGAGCCCGATCGCGGGGGCGTCGGGGATCACGGATTCAGATCCCAGACGAGGCGAAGCCCTTCGAGTGTCAGAAACGGATCGATCCGCTCGATCGTGCGCGAATGTGGCGCGACGAGGTCCGCTAGCCCGCCGGTCGCGACGGCCCGAGCCTCCGCTCCCAGCTCGTCACGAATGCGCCCTACGATTCCGTCCACCTGACCGGCAAAGCCGTATACCAGTCCCGACTGGAGCCCGGAAACCGTCGTCTTCCCGATGACGGCCGGCGGAGGTGAGTAGTCGATCTTGACGAGTCGCGCCGCGCGCGCGAAGAGGGCTTCCATCGAGATCTCGATCCCCGGCGCAATGACGCCACCAACGTACTCGCCCTCTGCGGACACGACGTCGAAGTTGGTCGAGGTCCCGAAGTCGACCACGATCACCGGCGCGCCGTAGCGTTCCTTGGCGGCGACCGAGTTAACGATTCGATCGGCGCCGACCTCGCGGGGATCGTCGTAGCGAATCGGGATTCCCGTCTTGACACCCGGCCCGACGACGAGGAGGGGGGCCTCCGCCCACTTCGCGGCAAGCGCCTCCCACTCGCGAACGAGCACGGGCACCGTTGAGGCGAGACAGATGCCATCAACGCCATCGAAGTCGAGCAGTCCGCTCAGGAGGACGCCGAGCTCGTCGGCGGTCGTCGAGCGCTCGGTCGCGAGCCGCCAGTGATCGACGAGCTCGCCCTCGCGATAGAGACCCAGAGCCGTCTGCGTGTTTCCGACATCGACTGCGAGCAGCACAGCGCAAGTGAATCAGAGTCACGAAAACTAGTGGTCGCTCCGGGAAGTCCGGTGCCCATTCGCCGGCGAGAACCGAGCAGGCCTAGGACGCAGGGAGGCCGCGTACCAGAAGGTAGGTGGCCGACTGAGGACGACGGCATGCGAAGCGTTCGCAGCCGCGCGAAGGGGTGCTGTACTTCCCGGAGCGACCACTAGGTTGTCGCAGACCGCGCGAGTCAGTAGAGTCGAGCGACGGTGTTTCGCAGGCGAAGACGCGGCCAGAGGGCGCCCGCGATCGCACTAGCGGTCGTGGGAGTCGTCTTCGCAGGCACTCTTGCCGCGGTCGCTCTTCGCCGGCGCCGACGAGCAAAAGGAGCGCCGATGGCGGACGCCAAGCTCATCGTCAAGCGGCTGATCGAGGAGCCTTGGAAGGGCAACTGGGACGTGATCGACGAGTACGCCGCGCCCGGGTACGTCGGCCACGACTCGGCGGAGCCTGAGCCCCACCGTGGGCCCGCCGGGCTTCGCGCCAACCTCGAGAAGTACATCGCAGGATTCCCGGATGGCCGCATCACGGTCGACGACCAGGTCGCGGAAGGAGACAAGGTCGCGACCCGTTGGACGGGCCGGGGCACCCAGACGGGCGAGATCGCCGGAATCGCGCCGACCGGGAAAGAGGTCACCGTCACCGGCGTCACGATCTCCAGGCTCGACGGTGGCCAGGTCGCAGAGGAATGGGCGACCTGGGACACGCTGGGCATGCTCATCCAGCTGGGAGCGATTCCCGAGCCCGCACGAGCGTAAGGAACTGAGAAACAGGGCGCAGCAAGGAAGGGCCGCCTCGTGCGGCTCTTCCTCGTGCATGCAGGGATGCGAACCGAAGAAGCGAAGTACGTCTTCCCGCGAGACCGGGCATGTCCAGCGCCTTCGCCCATTCCCACCACATGCCTTGCGCCGAGTGCGGCGCGTCAATCGCCGCGGACCAGCAGGGCACGCACGTCTGTGATCCCGAACGCCGGCTCGAGTTCCGGCTGTTCCAGCTACGAGACGAGGTGGCGGGCTTCGAGGACGGGCTCCGCGGCTATCTCGACTCTCCGGCGGGACGTTTCGCTCAGTATCTGGCGGAGCACGAGCGGCGTCGCAGGCCTTCGTAAGGTCGAGGCTTGCCTCGACCGGGCGACGAGCGTCGCCCCTACAACGGCTCGTCGTCGCTCGAGAGCGGCTGGCCGATGCGCTCGGCGAGCGCCTCAGCGGTCAGGCGCGACTCCTCTCCTTCTCCGCGCAGCTCCTCGACGGTCACGTCGCCCGACGTGTACACCTCGGCGCGCGGGATGATCCGGCTCGGCCTGTTCTTGTCCCAGACCCACACGTCCTCCATGCGCACGTGGAAGAACGGATAGCTCGCCTGCGGGAGCGCCTCGACGTCGAGCTTGTTGCAAAGGTAGGTCGCGTCCTGCGTGAGCACGCAGTAGCGAAAGAGGGAGAACACGGCCGAGTACTCGCGCTTGAGTGAGAGTTCGAGCTCGGCCTCGAACTCGTCGAGCTCGTCGAGGTGGGACATGGGCGCTCAGTGTAGCGCCGCAAGTACCTCCGCCACTCCCCCGCGCCCCGGGATCACCAGCTCGGGATCGAGCTCTACGAGCGGCTCGAGCGCAAAGCGGCGCTCGTGAAGGCGCGGATGGGGAACCCGAAGCCCGGGCTCGTCGACGATCTCGTCGCCGTACACGAGGAGATCGAGGTCGACCGTCCGCGGTCCCCACCGCTCGACTCGGACGCGACCCAGCGACCGCTCGATCGCGAGAAGCGTATCGAGGAGCTCACGCGCGGACAGCGTGGTCTCGACCGCTGCTGCCCCGTTCAGGAAGCGGGGTTGATCGACGACGCCGACGGGATCGGTCTCACGAAGCTCCGACACCGCAATCACGTCGACTCGCACCGCCGCCTCGAGCAGCGCGACTGCGTGCTCGAGCGTCTCCTCCCGATTGCCGAGGTTCGCGCCGAGGCCGACGTACGCGCGTGGCACTAGTGGACCACTAGCTAGGTACGGGAGCGCTCGACGATGACCGCTGCGAAGTCGACCGGCGGATCCAGTACGACGTCCGGCTTCCGAACCCGCACGCGAACGCGTTCGGCAGCCGCGAAGCGCTCGAGGATGCCGTCGGCGATCGTCCCGGCCAGGCCTTCGAGGAGAAGTCTCTCGGGACCCGCGAAGACCTCACGCACGAGCCCGGCGAGCCGGCGATAGTCGACAGTGTCTTCGATCCGGTCGGTCGCGGTCGCCTCGCCGCTAACGTCGACCCGGAGATCGACGAGAAACCTCTGTCCCAAGCGTCGCTCCTCTTCCAGGTACCCGTGGCGACCGAAGACGACCAGGCCGACGAGCTCGATCGTCATACGGACACCTTCCCACGTTCGACGGCGGCCGCCACAGCGAGCGCCTCGACTGTCTCACGAACATCGTGAGCCCGCACCATCCAGGCGCCGCGCTCGTACGAGGCAACGGCCGCCGCGACTGACGCCGAAACGCTCCCCGTCGTCGCAGCCGGGTCGCCGAGCACCTTCCCGAGGGTGCTCTTGCGAGAGGCGCCCACGAGCACCGGCCGCCCCAGGCTCGTGAGCTCGCCGAGCCGGCGGATCAGCTCGAGGTTCTGGTCCGGCGTCTTGCCGAAGCCGATGCCCGGATCCACGCAGATTCTCTCCTCTCGGATCCCACCCTGGACGGCGAATGCGATTCGCTCCTCGAGAAAGCCCAACACTTCGGACACCACGTCGTCGTAGTGAGGAGCAGCCTGCATCGTCCGCGGCTTCCCCTGCATGTGCATGAGGCAAACGTATGCGTCGCCGTCGGCCACGACGGAGGCCATCTCGGGATCTCCCCGAAGCGCTGTAACGTCGTTGACCAGCTCGGCGCCGATCTCCAGCGCCCGACGCGCGACATCCGCCTTCGACGTGTCGATCGACACCGGAATCCCCGCCAGCCCCTCGAGCACCGGCAGGACCCGCTCGAGCTCCTCGGAGACGGAGACCGGGGCCGCGCCCGGCCTGGTCGACTCCCCGCCGACATCCACGATCGCGGCACCCTCGGCCGCGAGCCGCCGTCCGTGCTCGACGGCGGCGTCGGTCGTCGCAAAGCGTCCGCCGTCGGAGAAACTGTCAGGGGTGACGTTGACGACCCCCATCACCGCCGGCCTGGGCCAGCGTTCCTCGAAGGACGAGCGCTCAGTCACGGCGCGGAGCGTACCGCCGTCCGGCGACGCAAGCAGAATCCGGCGTCATGAGCACACCTTCGGGAAACACAGGCCCTCTGGGCCAGCAACGTGGGATCGGTTTTGCGATCTTGATGGCGATCATCACACTCGGGATCTACTCGATCTACTGGGTGTTCAAGACCCAGGACGAAGTCAAGAATCACTCCGACCAGGGCGTGGGCGGAGTGCTCGGCCTCGTGATCTACATCGTGGTCGGCGTCGTCTCCTGGTTCCTCATCCCGTCCGAGGTCGGGAAGATGTTCCAGAAGGACGGTCGTGTCGCCCCGTTCACCGGGTGGACCGGCCTCTGGCTGCTGCTCCCGATCATCGGGGCTTTCGTCTGGTTCATCAAGGTTCAGGGCTCGCTCAACCGGTACTGGGAGAGCAAGACGTCGGTCGCGCCGATGAACGAGCCCGGCATCGCGTAGATCGCGGGCTCGATGCGCGGTAGCACCGCGCGCATGCTTCTGCCTGCCCTCGTCGTGCTGTCGCTCGTCGGCGTCGTCGCGATCGCGGCTACGGGCTCGACGTCGACGGGCACCGACGCAGTTCGCCCGCCCTCGGCGACGCTTCTCGACATCAT
>JBOHAY010000251.1:0-4170 GCA_050697935.1 Gaiellaceae bacterium
CTCGGCCACATGGGCATTTACATCGGCGGCGGCCAGTTCGTTCATGCGCCGCATACCGGCGACGTCGTGAGGATCTCGAGCATGTCGGAGCGCTGGGGGTCTTACGTGGGCGCCCGTCGGCTCTAACCGGCCACTTCCTCGATCCCTCGCGTTTCGGTGCCGGCGTACGGCTCGGCGTACAGTGCCTCGATCTCGGCGGCGAAGTGGTCGATCACGGCGCGGCGCCTGAGCTTTAGCGTCGGTGTGATCTCGCCTTTGGCCATCGTGAAGTCGCGGGGAAGGATCGCGAACCGCTTTACCTGCTCGAAGCGCGAGCGCTCGCGGTTCGTCCCATCGACGACCTCTTGGAGTAGCACGCGAACGCGCTCCTCGCCGGCGAGCGTGGCGATGTTGCCCTCGATCCCCTCCGCCGCCGCCCAGCGGCTGATCTCGTCGGCGTCGAGCGTGATGAGCGCAGCGACGAAGGGCCGCTTGTCGCCGACGACGAGCGCCTGGGAGACGTACTTCGACATCTTCAGCTCGTTCTCGATGTTCTGTGGCGCGACGTTCTTCCCGCCCGCGGTGACGAGGATGTCCTTCTTGCGGTCGGTGACGTAGAGGAAGCCGTCCTCGTCGAGCACGCCGATGTCGCCGGTCTTGAGCCAGCCGTCCGCGCCGAGCACGGCGGCCGTTGCTTCCGGATCCTTGTAGTAGCCCTGGAAGACCGTGGCCGAGCGAACCTCGATCTCACCGTCTGTAGCGATCCGGATCTCGAAGCCCGGCAGCGGCTTCCCGACCGAGCCGAAGCGATAGAGATCGGGTCGGTTGGTGCTGCAGGCGGTGGTGCACTCCGTGAGCCCGTAGCCCTCCCCGATGCGGAGTCCGATCGCATCGAAGAACTCGATGATCTCCTTCGCCAGGGGAGCACCACCCGAGCCCGGCATGCGGAGCCGTCCGCCGAACGGCTCGCGGACCTTGCTGAAGACGAGTCGATCGGCGATGCGGTGCCTCGCCCGGAGACCGCCGGAGACGGGTTTCGCCTCGCTCTCGAGACGGCTGACCTCACGGCCGATGGGGAGCGCCCAGTCGATGAGACGTTTCTTGGTGCCCGTGGCCGAGTCGAACCGCGCCACGACCACAGCATGAACCTTCTCGTACACCCGGGGTACGCTCGGGAGCAACGTCGGGCGAACCTGCGGGAGCGCTTCCGCGACGCGGAGCGGATCCGGGAGGAACGCGATGGTGAAGCCGACGTGCGCTCCCAGGAGCAGCATCAGCCTTCCGTAGTTGTGCGCCAGCGGGAGGTACAGGAGCATGACGTCGTCCTCGCGGTAGTACGTCTCCTCCATCCGATCGACGACGGTCGCCATCTCGTGGTAGTTGCGGTTCGACAGCATGCAGCCCTTCGGTGGTCCGGTCGTGCCCGAGGTGTAGATGATCGTGAAGAGATCCTCTTCCCCGATAGCAGCCGTGGCGTCGTCGAGCGCAGACGGATTCGTTGCCGCGAAGTCGCGTCCGTGCGCTGCGAGACCCTCGAGATCGTGATACGTCAGAATGTGCTCGAGCGACGTCAGGTCGGAGGAGGCAGCCTCGACTTTGGCGAGTTGCTCGGCGTCCTCGCAGACGATTCCCACGGCTTCCGAATGAGAGAGCAGGTACCCGACGTCTCGGGCGGAGTTGGATGCGTAAATCGGGACGCCGACCGCTCCGATCTGGGCGAGCGCGAAGTCGACGAGCGCCCAGTCGAGCGTGTTCCGGGCCAGAATCGCGAACGAGTCGCCCTTTCGAACGCCCCGTGCAAGGAGCCCGTTCGCGTACGCGCGCACGCGTTCGTCCGCATCGCTCCACGAGACCTCGCGCCAGCCGTCCTCGGCTTCCACGAGATAGGCCGCGCCCGTCCGCTCGGCCGAGATCGCGTCACGCCAGAGACGGGCGATCGTTCGACGCGCGTCCGAAGGACGAGTCTCGCGTGAGGCGGAGGCCGTCTCGGTCACTCCACTGAGCTTAAAGACTTGGAAGGGGTTCGTCTGGACAGGACGAATGAGCCTGGTCCAACGAAACGGAGTCGGGGTCAGACTGAAGTCTTACCCCGACGCGGATACTCTTCGACCATGCGTACAACCTGGAACGGTTCACTCAGCTTCGGGCTCGTCTCGATCCCCGTCGGCCTCGCCCCGGCGACCAAGTCGGCTGCGCGCCAGTCGGACGTCTCCTTCCGGCTGTTGCACCGCGACTGTTCGACACCCATCAAGCAGAAGCGCTGGTGCCCGACCCACGACCGGGAGGTCTCGCAGGACGAGATCGTCCGGGGATTCGAGGTGACGAAGGGACAGTTCCTCATCGTCGAGGACGCCGATCTCGAGGCCATCGAGCGTTCCGACGACTCGCGCTCGATCGAGATCACCCGCTTCGTCCAAGAGGAGGCCGTCGATCCGATCTACTTCGACCGCACGTACTTCCTCGTCCCGGCATCGGGCACTGCCCAGCGCCGGCCCTACGTCCTCCTGCTCGAAGCGATGCGTCAGACCGAGACTGCTGCGCTCGGGCGATTCGTTCGTGCCGGCCGCGAGAGCCTGTGCCTCGTGCGCGCGAAGGGTGACGCTCTCGCACTCGAGACGTTGTTCCTCGCCGAGGACGTCCACTCGCAGGCCGAGATCTCGGAGGCCGTCGAGGGCACCGAGGTCAAGAAGTCCGAGCTCGAGCTCGCCCGGCAGGTGATCGCGACCCTCGCCGGTGAGTTCGACCCCGCCGACCTCGCGAGCGACTACAGGCGCGATCTCCGTGCCCTGCTCGAGGCCAAGATGAGCGGAGAGGAGCTTGCAGTCCCGGAGCCCGTGGTCGTGGCGCCGGTGATCGACCTCATGGAAGCGCTCAAGGCGAGCGTGGCGGCGGCGAAGAAGGGCTCCGACGCCGAGGCCGAGAAGCCCGCGCGCGTGAAGAGCAAGGCGCGAAGCAAGGCTCGCTAGGCGCCGAGAGCGATTTCACCGCGCGGCGTCGTCAGAAGGACGCGCCTGATCCCGCCGCTGCCGCGGAGCACGCGTAGCGGTAGCGCGTGAGGGCCGAGCCAGCTCGAAAGCTGTTCGGGGTCAGCTTCGATGTCGAGGCCCGAGATCGACGCGATGGGATCCACGCCGACGGGAAGTAATCCGGGAAACGTCGACTCGGCCGCCCACTCGATGAAGAACGGAAGCGACGGCTCCTTCGGAGCTTCGTCGACGCCTGCCGTGCGCCAGCGCACGAAACTGCGATCCGGCTTGACGCGTGAGCCAACTTGGGGAGTGAGACCGAGCCGCCCCGCCGTTTCGTCGAGGTTCTCGGGTCGTACGGCCCAGCCGATCGGTCGACCCGATCGGCTCGCCCGGTCCGAGACCCACCGCCCGAACGTGCTCTGCGCGGCCTCGCGCTCGTCGACGACCGCCACGAGCTCGAGATACGACGTGCCGAGCGGCACGATCCGGTTGGCGGTCCCCCAGTCTGGGTGGCGTCCTCCTTCGACCGAGACGAGCCCGTGCTCCTCGGCCCATGCGCTCGCCGTGTGCGCGAGGTCCTCGGTCGCGATCAAGACGTGATCGAGCTCGACCTGCGCCATGTCTATCGGCGCCCGATCGCGCGAGGCGCATCTCGATCGCCGCGCGTCAGGACTGCGCTGCCGAAGCTCCTGCCGCCACGGCCTCGTGTGATGCCTGGAACAGCGTCTTGTCGATCTTGCCTTGGTAGATCGGCACGCCTTCCTCGACGCAGATGCGGATGACCTCGTCCCGGTCCATCCCCAACTCCTTCGCGAGCTCTTCAGGCGTCAGGTGGTTGGCCATCGATACCTCCTTCGGGCAACAAAAAAGCCCGCCAGCGCGGATTGCGCAGTCGGGCTCGGGTCATTCTCTTCGCAGGCGGGTCAACCGTCCCGCCTCTCGAGAGCTTCCGTCACGGTCTGAGCATACTGCGCGTCCGGCGGGCTGCGCAATGGGCTTCGCGTGCGGGCGGCCATGTGCTTTCGGAGCCGGTACCCTTTCCGCGCTCGGGGTGTGGCGCAGCCTGGTAGCGCGCTCCGTTCGGGTCGGAGAGGCCCCCAGTTCAAATCTGGGCACCCCGATAGTCGTGGGGGAAACCGAGGTTTCCCCCACGTGCCCCCTTCCTCGCCGCACCGGCTGATCGGCCGCTCTCGGCCTCCCGGCGGGCAGAGCCCGCCTCCGG
>JBOHAY010000252.1:0-13935 GCA_050697935.1 Gaiellaceae bacterium
CCCGAGTCCTGGAAGCTCGTCACGACACCGAGATCGGGAGTGAGAGCGACGGTCGGGTTGGGGCTCGTTCCGCGGTACACGCGATAGCCGGTGATGGCGGAGCCGCCGTCGGAGGAAGGAGTGCTCCAGGTGAGAGAGACCTGGGTGTCACCCGCGCTCGCGGCCAGGTTGAGGGGAGCGCTGGGGGCGGTCGCGGTCACACCGAAAGTGCGTCCGCCGAAGTCGTCGAGGCGCCCCGTCGTTCCCCGTATGCCGACGCCGACGAAGCCAGCAGCTGCGTACGTCGAGTCGAAGACGATGCCGAGCCGCGACCAGGACGAGCCGTCGTGACGCCAGACCTCGATTGCCTGCCCGATCGCGCGCAGGAGCATGGTGTCACCGGCGGCGAGCTCCTGACTCATGGTCAAACGACTGACGAGGACGCCGTTGTCGGCGCGCTCGAGGAAGACCTGGTCCATGCCCGTCTGCTGGCTCGTGCGCAGCATGTAGCCGTCGTAGCCGCCAGCGCCCGCGTCCTTGAGGCGCACGTACAAGCGAAGGCCGTTGTTCGTCCCCGGAAGCGCGCTCAAACGAGCGTAGGCCTCGACATCGGGGCCGTACTGGGCATTCGAGCGCCAGCCTGTGCAGGTCGTCGTCTTCGAGCACGCGAGCTGATTGGAGGAGACGTTCAGCCCGGTTTCGACCGGGCCTATGACGCCGTTGCCCCACGTCCCGCCCCCGGAGAGCGGACTCTCGTTGGGACGGTTGAAGTCGTCGAGGGCGACGAGCGGCGCGGGAGGGACGAGCTCGGTCGGCGTCGCCGAGGCCTCGTTCGAGAGCGGGCTCTCGCCGACGGCGTTCAGGGCAGACACCTTGTAGTAGTAGGTCTGTCCATTCGTGAGGCCCGAGTCCTGGAAGCTCGTCACCAGGCCGAGGTCGGGAGTCAGAGCGCTCGTCGGGTTCGGGCTCGTTCCGCGGTAGACGCGGTAGCCGGTGAGCGCCGAGCCGCCGTCAGAGCTAGGAGTGCTCCAGGTGAGAGAGACCTGGGTGTCACCCGCGCTCGCGGCCAGGTTGAGGGGAGCGGAGGGGGCCGTGCCACCGCCGAGCGTGCGTGCCCCGAAGTCGTCGAGGCGCCCGGTCGTCCCGCGCAGCCCGATGCCGACACGACCGATCGCTCCATAGGTCGCATCGGAGACGACGCCGAGCCGCGACCACGAGCTCCCGTCGTGGAGCCAAGCCTCGAGGATCGTGCCTTTGGCTCGCAAGAGCAGCGTGTTTCCGACAGCGAGCTCCTGAGTCATCGTGAGCAGCCTGACCAGGGCCCCGTTGTCCTGGCGCTCGAGGAAGACCTCGTCCGTTCCTGCGAGTTGGTTCGTCCGCAGCATGTAGCCGTCGAAGGCAGACGACCCCGGTGTCTGCAGGCGCACGTACAGGCGGACGGCGTTGCCGGTGCCAGGCAGAGTCGAGATCTTCGCCCAGGCCTCGGCATTTGGCCCGAACTGCGCGTTGTTGCGCCACGCGGTACAGGTCGTCGTCACCGCGCAGGCGAGCGCGTTGGAGGTCACGTTCAGCCCGACCTCGGAGGCGCCGATGATCCCGTTCGACCACTTGCCACCGTCGGAGAGGGGACTCTCGTTGGCGCGGTTGAAGTCGTCGAGGACGACGGGAGGTTCCGGAGGGACGAGGTCGGTGGGCGTCGCCGAGGCCTCGCTCGAGAGCGGGCCCTCGCCGTTCGCGTTGAGGGCGGACACCTTGTAGTAGTAGGTCTGCCCGTTCGTGAGCCCCGAGTCCTGGAAGCTCGTCACCACACCGAGGTCAGGAGTGAGGGCTGTCGTCGGATTCGGGCTCGTTCCGCGATAGACGCGGTACCCGGTGAGAGGCGAGCCACCGTCGAAGGTCGGCGCATTCCAGCTGAGAGACGCAGTGGAGGTGCCGGCGACGGCTGTGAGACCGGTGGGAGCGCTGGGCGGGCCGTCAGGCGGCGAAGAGCCGTCGATCGTGACACCGAATCGCTGAAGCACGAGGTCGATGGGGGTTGCGATCGTCAAACCATCGCCGCCGGCAAAGAGGAGCCCCACCGGCTGGTTCCCGCCCTGTGTGACGACAAGAGAGCCCGAGTCACCGGGTGCGCTGAAAGGCCCGGGTGAGATGGAGATCTGCCCCGCGAATCGCGCCTCCTGAAGGCAGAACTCCCCGAAGGCGATATAGCAGACGTCGACCGACACGTTGGTACCCGCAACGCTTCCCGCCTGAAGCCCGGTCGTGCGGCCGTACTTCTGCACGGCCTGTCCGATGAACGCCGGTGCCGTGATGGGGCTGGGAGTTCCGTATCCGTCGACCGGCGTCGCGGTACCGACGTCAGCCGTCGACGTCGCTGCGATCGCCGCGTCCATGGTGTTGGTGCCGCCGCTGAAGTTGATCGTCTGGAACGCGGCCAGGGTCCCGATGCGATCGCCCGGATCGCTGCCCCCGTCGACGTCTCCCGGCGAGATGATCGGGTCACCGATGCTCGCCGTGTTGACACCGGCGAAGACGTGGTTGTTCGACAGCGCGTAGACGTTGTTGCTTCCGTCCACGACGCGGGCGCCGAGCGTTCCAGTGGCGACGCCCGCCAGACCGGCCGAAACGCCGATGGGGACGGGGCGCGGGAACTCGTGCGTGGGTGCGTGGTCGCGCGGCTCGATCACTCCCGTCGTGACCGATTCGACCGGTATGCCTTCGAGGTCTCCGGGGAGATCGGCGACGTCCGGCTTCTCCTTGTAGATCTCGATCACGGGCTTCCCGGCCTTGTTGAGACCGACGCCGATGCCCGCGACCCCTGGCTTGTCGAGCATGCGGGCAGCATGCTTCTCCTTCGCGGCGATTGCCTTGTCGAGCCCGGGAGGCGAGCCGCCAGGCGGGCCTTGCCCAGCCGACGCCGACGCAAGTGCGGCTCCAACGAGCGCGGCAAGCCCAAGAACGATCCGAGCCCTCCTGAACAACCCCGGCCTCTCTCCTTCGAGACGCATCCCCTCGGCGCGCACACCCTAGTACCGAGCGGTACGAATTACCAGGGTGATTCGACGAACTCCCCCTTTAGACGAGGCCTCCGGGATAGCTCCAGGGTCCCGGCTCGAGCCTGATGCCCCGCTTGCGACAGAACTCGCGCACGGAGTCGAGGACTACACCACCGCTCCCGTGGACCCGCCGCGCGACGAGATCGAGAACGGCCACACCATCCGGCACGTCGCCGCGAACCTCGAGCGTGAGAACGACGGCCGATGCCTCCTCCGCTCCTCGGAAGGCGGGCGTGAAGAGCACGCGTGTGCCCTCCACCTCGAAACCTCGAGGATCCCCCTCACTGATCGCCGACACGGCGTGCCCCCGGAGAGCGAGGAGCTCGTGGAGGTCGTCGATCATGCGCCGCGCGAGCTCGAGCCGCCGCGCGTCCGAGAGCTTGTGGCTCGAGCTCCCCGTCGCCTTCGCGGGTACCCCGATCGCGAACGACCCGGCGGGGATGTCTCCGACGACGTAGGAGTTGGACGCGACGATCGCTTCGGCGCCGATCCGACAACCGGCATAGAGAACCGCTCCAAGACCGACTTGCGATCGGTCCTCGAGTACCACCGGCGCGAACCTGTTCTCGAAACCCTCGAGAACGGAGTGGCCGATGTTGTGGGTGACGATGATCGAGCGCATCGTCAGGAAGACCTCGCGGCCGATGAGCACCGGCCGGCAAACGTTGACGAACGCTTCGTCGCCGACGAACGCGAGATCGCCGACAGCGAGTGTGGCCCAGGGATCGCGGTGCCCGCCGCCGCCGAACCGGACGGAGCGCCCGGCCCAGATCCCCGCGCCGAGGAACGCGCGCCTGCAGCGCAGCTCGAGATCCGCGCCGAACTGCGAGAGCTCGCCGATCGCGACGACCTCCTCGCACATGATCGTCGCCCGCGGCCCGATCCGGACGCCGTCTTCGATGACTACGCGCGGGGCGGCGACGAGCGTTCCCTCTCCGAGCTCGACGCCCTCGCCGATCTGCGCCCCAGCGTCTCGAAGCGCGCGCACCTTCTCCTCCGACGCAAGTGCACGGAACGAATCGGGGTCGGTGTGCAGCGACTCGATGAACGACGGATCGACAGCGCCGAGGCTCCCTTCATGCTCGAACGACGCCGGCAGCGTGACTCCTTCTGTCGAAACGCCCGCAAGCGCCGCCTCGAGCTCGGGCGCCGCTGATGCCTTCTGCCGCGCGATCAGCTCCTCGACGTCCTTCTCCGTGATGAATCCGCGTTTGTCGATCACGGAGACGTCGACGCTGTGGAGCTTCGCCAGCTCGACCGCCTTCCGTGTGGCCTTGCGCTCACCCGGCGCCGGCTTGGGCGCCGGCTGCGCCTTGGCTCCGGCGTCGATCGACTCGAGCTCGGCCGCAGACTCCGCCACGTACGCGATCGTCTTGCCGAGCTCGACCTCGACGTCCTCGGCGTAGAGCTGAACAATGGTCCCTGCTCCGGGAGCCTCGACCTCGACGGTCGCCTTCGTCGTCTCAACGACGCAGACAGGCTGGCCCGACGTCACCTCCGAGCGATCCTCGACGAGCCACTCCGCGAGAAGCGCGTACTCGGTGTTCGCGTCCTCGCGCGTCAGAACGATCTCGAGCACGAGTGCTTCCTCCGGTGATGTTGGCGCGCTTCTGGCGTGCGAAAAGCAAGCCAGGCAAGGACGCAGGGAGCGTCCATATCAGAAGATATGGACGCGACTGAGGACGCAGCATGGCGCAGCTTTGCAGCCGCCATAAGCCCGCAGAACATGGCCGGAGGAAGCACCTGGCTAGCTTCTCACGACTTCGAGCGCGGTGACCGCAGCCACCACGTCGTCGACGCTCGGGAGCATCGCGTCCTCGAGAGGACGGGCCGACGGGATGATCCCATCCCTCGCCGCAACCCGCTGAACGGGTGCCCGAAGGTCGCTCCAGGCGGCAGACTGCACGCGCGCGGCGATCTCGGCCCCGAAGCCACCGGTGAGCGTCCCCTCCTCGGCGGTGACGAGCGCGCCGCTGCGCCCGACAGACTCGAACACGGACTCAAGCTCCATCGGGAGCAGCTGAGAGAGCGCGACGACCTCACAGAAGATCTCGTGCTCGAGGATCAGCTCGGTGACTGCGTCGAGGACCACCGGAAGCATGCCGCCGTAGGTGACGATCGTGGCGGACGCCTCCGTGAAGTCCGTCCCGGAGAACGTGAGCGCCGGATACGAGCCGTCGCCCTCGCGCACCGCGAGCTCGCCGATGTGGCCGTCCTCGGGTCGTCGAAGAACACGGCCGTACAGGAGCTTGTTCTCGATGAAGAACACGGGCCGCTCGTCCTCCACGGCTTCGACGAGAAGTGAACCGAGGTCGTGACACTCGCTCCCGGCGACTACGCAGATGTTCGGGATCCCGAGCAGGAGCTTCTCGAGCGACTGGCTGTGGGTCGGGCCGTACCCGCGCCGGCCGCCCATGGGCGTGCGGACGACCAGCGGTACGGTCACCTGGTCGTCGTACATCTCCCGGAACTTCGCGATTCCATTGACCACCTGATCGAAGCCGAGCGCTATGAAGTCTCCGAACATGATCTCGAGAATCGGCCGCTGCCCGCGAAGCGCCATCCCGGCGGCGACGCCGAAGAGCGAGGCTTCGCTGATCGGCGTCGTGATGACGCGATCCGGGTACGCGTCGCTGAGCCCTGCCGTGACCTTGAACGCTCCGCCGTACGGGTCGAGGATGTCCTCGCCGAAGAGATAGACGTCGTCACGCGCGCTGAAGATCGCGTGGAGTGCCTCGTTCAGCGCCTGGACGCCTCTCTTAGGCTGAGTGCTCACGCCGCTCCCCACGCACCATTGTCCCGAAGGCGCCTGCGACTTTGTGGCTCAGAGCCACAAAGCATCATCTTCGTCTGCGGAGGTGGTGCAGAGTGGGGACTCATGCCGCCTCCGGCGCTGCTGCAGGCGCGTCGTCGGCGGCCTCGACCGTCTCGGCGAGCCGCTCCTCGCACCGCGCCTCGATCGCGCTCCGCTCCTCGTCGGTGAGGCGGGCGCCCGCCACGAGCAGCGGGTCACGCGTCCGCCGCTCCTCGATCTCGGCCGGATCGCGCTGATCGTCGGACTTCGAGTGCGGACTGAAGCGATAGGTATTGAGGACGAGGAAATACGGTGCGCTCGTCTCGCGAATGCGTGCGATCGCCCGCCCTGCTGCCTCGTGGATCAGCTCGACGTCGGTCGTGTCGAGCTCGGCCGTCTCCACTGCGAACGCGGCTCCACGCGCAGCGATCGACCCCGCAAGCTCGAGCTCGACCGGCGTCGATTGCGCATAGTGGTTGTTCTCGACGACGAAGAGCACCGGAAGCCGCCAGAGCGTGGCGATGTTGAGCGACTCGTAGGTGACACCCTCGCCGAGCGTGCCGTCGCCGAGAAACACGGCGGACACGGCACCCGTGCCTTTCTTCTTCTCAGCGAGCGCAATCCCAGTTGCGACGGGAACGATGCTCCCGAGCACGCCGTTCGAGTAGAAATTGCCCTTGCACAGGTGCTGGCTGCCGCCCTTGCCACCACAGACGCCGGGCGCCTTTCCCATCACCTCGCAGAGCAAGCCGAACGCGTCGTCGGTGAACGCAAGGTAGTGCCCGTGGCAGCGGTGATTGGAGAAGACGACGTCGAGGCCCGGATCGAGGTGCTCGATCAGACCGACGGCGTTCGCCTCCTGCCCGATGTACGTGTGGGTGGTGCCCACGAGCTTCCCGAGCGAGAAGAGATCGAGGAGCGTCTCCTCGAAACGGCGGATGAAGTACATCCGCTCGTAGAAAGCGGCGAGCTGACTCATCGCGACCACTTATAGGTAACCGAGGTCGGCGAGCCGCTTGGCCACGGTCGCCTCCTCCTCCTCGGTCAGCTCGTGCCGCTCGGAACTCTCGAGCTCGCGAAAGACGATCTC
Organism: Gaiellaceae bacterium; assembly: GCA_050697935.1. Taxonomy (GTDB): domain Bacteria; phylum Actinomycetota; class Thermoleophilia; order Gaiellales; family Gaiellaceae; genus GMQP-bins7. Next base: position 6,920 of record JBOHAY010000252.1, read on the forward strand.
GCGGAGCTCGGGCGGCGCATCGGCAGGACGGCTGTCCAGCTCGCGCGGATCCACGTCGAGGCGGTATGCCTCCTCCTCCCCGCTCTCCACGTCCAGGATCAGCTTCCACGGCGGCTGACGTACCGCGAGCTTCGTGAGCGCCCCCATGTCGGTGCCTGCGATCATCGCAACGCGGTCGCCGTCCTCACGCCCGTCCATCAGTCGGAGCAGCGACTCGCCGTCGGTTTCGCGGGCGGGAAGGCCGGTCAGGTCGAGCAGCGTGGGCATCAGGTCGATCGAGCGCACCTGCGTCGAAACGACGCCGGGCTCGATCGCGCCGGGAGCCGAGACGATCAGCGGCACGTGCACGATCTCGTCGTAGAGCGTCGCGCCGTGCATGTGGTACACGCCCTTCACATCCTCCTTCGATGGAAGCCGCTCGCCCCACGACTCGCCGTGGTCGGAGAGGAAAGCAAGGGCCGTGCTGTCACGCAGCCCGATGCTTTCGAGCTCCTCCAGCAGCGACGCGACGAGCACCTCGGACTGACGCTCGACGGCCTTCCGGTACGACTCGCGCATCGATTCGAGCGCCGAGGCCGAATCGGACTGGATCCCCTCGATGATCTCCTGTTTGGCCGCGAGCCAGTCCTTGCGGTCGGCGTGGAGGATGTCATAGGGCATGTGCGTCGCCCAGTTGTGGACGTAGAGGAAGAACGGATTCTCGCGGTTTGCGCGCAGCCAGGCGAACGCGTCGTCGAGTGTCTCGCTCGTGCCGAGGACGTTCGCCTCCGGGAGGTCCTTGAAGAGGTAGTTGGTATCGAAGACGAAGCTTCCGACCTGGTACCCGTGAGCCGAAAAGGCGCGGAAGAGCGTCTCCATCGTCGGGTCGAGCCGTGCATCCCAGTGCAGGTATCCGTGGTGGTGCGCGTAGATGCCGGTGACGATCGACATCGTGGAGGGCGCCGTCCACGGCGCGGCGCTGATGGCCTGATCGAAGCGGGCTCCTCCCGCTGCCAGCTCGTCGATCGTGCTGGTGTTGACGGACCGGGACCCGTAGCAGCCGAGGTGGTCCACGCGCAATGCATCGGAGATGTAAACGATGACGTTCACGGCGCGGCGGATTGTAGTGACGAGGTCTTTGACGCTCGTCGCTAGCGATCCGGGACGCCTGGACGTACCGCTCGGTGCGCCTCGACGATACGAGCCTCGTGCTCGAGGAGCGCCTGCTTGACGTCCAAGCCGCCTCCGTAACCCGTCAGCGCGCCGCTCGCTCCGATGACGCGATGACACGGGAGCACGATCGCGACCGGATTCCGACCGTTCGCAGCCCCGACGGCACGCACCGCTGATGGGCGTCCGAGCCGACGTGCCTGCTCGCCGTAGCTGACGGTGGTGCCGTAGGGAATCGAGGCCAAGGCTTGCCACGCTTGCACTTGGAACGGCGTTCCGCGGAGGTCGAGCGGGAGCTCGAAGGTCGTGCGCTGTCCAGCGAAGTACTCCCGTAGCTGCTCCTCCGCCGAGCTGAGCAGCGGATGCGATCCTTCGACGGCCTCGCTCGGCGGAGACTCGTGACGAAAGTGAACCACGCGCAGGCCATCGTTCGAGGCGACGAGCGTGAGGAGGCCGACCGGAGTCTCGAGCCTTGTGAGCTTCAGGTAGTGCATCAGGCTCGAACGGCGAGCGCCGACACCATGCTGCTGCCGCGCATCCCGGGCGGCTCCTCGATCCCGAGGAGCTCGAGAACGGTCGGGGCGACGTCGAGCAGTTGGGCATCCGCGCGGCCCCGAGCGTCGATGCCCGGCCCCGCCACGATGTAGAGCCCGTCCTGCGCGTGGTTCGCGTCGTCGGGGCCAGTGTCGTTCTCGAGCGTCTGGATCCCCTCGTCGCCGCCTACCGTCCCGACGGAGCGCCAGAAGAGATCGCCGAACACGACGATGAGGTCTGGCGCGACACCCTGCGGTTCCGCGTACAGTTCCTCCGGCTTGTAGACCGAAGTCGGGATCGGATTCCCGGCGTCGTCCGGGATCGCCGCGATCCGCCGGGCGAGGTCGTCCCGCACGCGCTCGTAGTCCTCCGGCGCGATCGTGCCCTCCGGCTCGCGGCCCTCGACGTTGAGAAAGACGCGCGCGTAATAGCCGCCCTCCCCCCACGCCGTCGTCCGCGACCAGTCGACCCCGACGTCCCGGAGCGCGGACACGCCCACCGGCTCGGCGACCGTCGCCAGCAAACCCTCGCGCCGCAGCCACTCGTTGATCCGGATCCCTCCGTCGAGGCGCTTCGCCCCGTGGTCCGAGACCACGAAGACGACCGTGTCCTCGTCGGCGTGCTCGAGCAGCCGGCCGATGAGCCCGTCGACGTGGCGGTGGTAGTCGAGGATTGCGCTCTCGTACGGATTCCCGGGCTCGTGCTTGCGGTGCTCAGGATCCATGTATTTCCAGAAGCCGTGGTGCATGCGGTCAGGCCCCATCTCGACCATGGCGAAGAACGTCCAGGGCTTGCTCCATGCGAGGTGCTCCGCCAGCGCAAAACGCCGGTTCGTCATCTCGTAGACCTGGCCCAGGAGATAGTCCTTGTCGTCGGTGCGGAAGTCCTTCGTGTCGAAGATGTATTCGCCGACGACCTCTGCGATCTCGTCACGTAGCGAGGCGGGATACGTGTACTTGCTGTCGAGAGACGGGGTGAGGAAGCACCCGACCATGACGCCGTTCAGCGGCCGCGGCGGGTACGTGCCCGGCACCGAGAGCACGACGGAGGAGCCTCCCGCGCGCGTCACGAGATCCCAGAGGCGCGGCTCCTTGATCGCAGTCGACATGGCGATGAAGCCGCCGTCGTACGTGTGGTCGGAGCGGTTCCGGAATCCATAGACGCCGAGATCGCCGGGCGTCTTCGACGCCATCATGCACGACCAGGCAGGAACCGTGATCGGCGGGATGACGGACGTCAGGCGGCCGTACGCGCCACGCTCCATGAGGCCGGAGAGGGTCGGAAGCTGATCTCGCCAGCGCTCGAGGACGAGCGACGGCTCGGCGCAGTCGAGCCCGATCAGCATCACCTTCGGAGCCATGCGGCAACGATAGCCTCGCTACGTGAGAATCCCGACATGAGCGCAGCGCCCGATCCCACTTCCGAGACAGTCGTCATGAAGTTCGGTGGGTCCTCGGTCGCCGACCCGGACAAGATCCGGAGCGTCGCCCGACGCCTCGTGGAGGCGCGCGAACGCGGGACGCGCGTCGTCGCGACGGTCTCCGCTATGGGCGACACGACGGACACGCTGCTCGAGCTTGCGGGCCACGTCTCGCCGCACCCGCACCCGCGCGAGCTGGACATGCTCCTCTCGACCGGAGAGCGCATCGCGTGCGCACTCGTCGCCATGGCCGTGCACGACCTGGGGCACGAGGCCGTCTCCTTCACCGGGTCGCAGGCGGGGATCATCACCGACCCGGTGCACACCAAGGCCAAGATCCGGGAGATCACGCCGTTCCGCGTCGTCGAAGCACTCGACGACGGCAAGATCGTCCTCGTCGCCGGCTTCCAGGGATTCTCGCGCGACACGATGGACGTGACGACCCTCGGGCGCGGGGGCACCGACGCGACAGCGGTCGCACTGGCAGCGGCGCTCGGCGCATCGTGCGAGATCTACTCCGACGTGCCGGGGGTATTCACCGCCGACCCTCGCATCGTCCCGAATGCGCGCAAGCTCGCGGTCGTGTCGTACGAGGAGATGCTCGAGATGTCGGCATCCGGGGCGAAGGTGCTGATGCTGCGAGCGGTCGAGCTCGCGCGCGCCCAAGGCGTTCCGATCCACGCACGGTCGACGTTCTCCGACGAGGAGGGCACGCGAATCGAGGACGCCGAGGGACTGGAGCAGGCGATCGTCTCGGCGGTCACGCATGCGGAAGACGAGGTCGTCTTCGACCTGAGCGGCGTCCCCGACCGTCCGGGCTCTGCCGCGGCGATATTCGAAGCCGCGGCCGCCGAGCACGTCAACGTCGACACGATCCTCCAGAACGTCGTGCATGGTCTGGCGTCGGTCTCGTTCTCGGTACCCCGCGAAGATGTCCCGGCGACGCGTCGCGCTCTCGCCCGGGCTCAGGAGTCCATCGGGGCAATCGAGATCGAGGAGATCACCGATCTCGGAAAGATCTCTCTCGTGGGGGCGGGGATGCGGTCGCATCCAGGTGTCGCCGCGCGCATGTTCCGGACCCTCGCGGACGAGGAGATCAATCTCAGGATGATCTCGACGTCGCCCATCAAGATCTCGTGCCTGATCGCCCAGATGGACATCGAGCGGGCGGTCCGCGCGCTGCACGAGGCATTCGGGCTCGCCGAGCAGTAGGCTGCTCGTCCGGATGACCGCACAAGGAGCCGCTCCCGTCGAGCCGCGTGGACAGAGCCGCGGCCGCGCCACCGCCGTATGGGTCGTGCTCGTCGTTGCCGGGCTGCTCCTGCTCGTCTCGTCCTTCGCCATCTGGATCAACCGTGTCGCGCTGAACACGAACGTCTTCAGCGACACGAGCACGGCGCTTCTCGACGACCCCGCGATCCGCAGCGCTGTCGCAAACCGCGCCGTAGACGAGCTTTTCGCCAACGTCGACGTCCAGGCGGAGCTGGAGGCACAGCTCCCGACCGATTACAAGGGGCTGTCGGGAGCGGCGGCCGCGGGGCTACGGCAGGCGTCGTACCAGATCGTCGATCGCGCGCTCGAGCAGCCCGTCTTCCAGGACCTCTTCAAAGTCGCGCTCGAGGAGTCGCACAGGACGCTCGTCCAGGTGCTCGAGGGCGGTGGCGACCGCGTCTCGACAGCGGGCGGAGAGGTGACGCTCGACTTGCGCGCGATCATGATCGAGGCCGCCGACCGGATCGGGATCGGTGACCAGATCGTCGGCAAGATCCCCAGCGACGCCGGGCGGATCGTGATCCTTCGCTCCGACGAGCTCGACACCGCTCAGAGTGCGGCGCAGCTGCTCAAGACGCTCGCCTGGGTGCTCCCCCTCCTCACGCTTGCTGCGTTCGGCCTCGCGGTGTGGCTCGCTCGCGACCGCCGTCGCGCCGTGCGCGGAATCGGCGCGACACTGATCGTCGTCGGCCTGGTCGGCGTCGCCGCAGCACGGCTGACGAGGAACTACGTCGTCGACTCTCTGGTTGCACGCCGAGACGACCGCGATGCCGCGAGCAATGCCTGGGACATCCTCACCGAGCTCATGCGCGGCTCCTTCCGGCTCATGGTCGTGGTGGGGATCCTCTTCGTCTTCGCCGCCTGGATCGCAGGCCCAGGCCGTCGCGCGCTCTCAATTCGCGGTTGGCTGGCCACGGGTCTGCGCAGCCGCGTTTGGGCATACGTCGTACTCGGTGTGCTCACGTTGATCATGCTCCTCACCGCGCAGGTAACGGACTTTGCGCGGCTGTTGGTCGTCGCGGTTCTGGCCGGTCTGGGCGCCACCTGGATCGAGTTGACGCGGAGGCAGACGCTGCGCGAGTTCCCGGACGCGCAGAGCTCCACCTTCCTCGCGGACACGTGGGCGCAAGTGTCGAGCTGGTGGGAGAAGCAGCGGGCCCCGTCCGCGGCACCGCCATCGGTCGAGGCGCCGCCGGCCGCTGACCTCACTGCCAGGCTGGCTTCACTCGCCGAACTGCACGCGAAGGGCGAGCTGACGGACGAGGAGTACGCGTCGGCGAAGGCTCGCGTCCTCGCCGGCGACTAGAGGCAGGCTCCCCGCCTCCGACGCCGAATTCTCCCGCGTGGACAGCCACGCAGCTCAAGCAGTCGTCGCCGCCGCCATCTGGCTGGTCGTCGTGCTGGTCGTTCGCTACACGCTGAACTACCTGTTCGAACGATACGAGGGACGGCTCGCCGAACAGGATCCCGCAGTCGCCGCCCGCCGACGCACGACGTTCAGCTTCTTGCTTCGAGTCGCTGTCGCACTCACTGCGCTCATCGGAGCCTGGAGCGTCCTGTCGATCTTCCCCGCGACAGAGAAAGTCGCAGCCGCCTTCCTCGCCTCGAGCGCGGTCCTCGCCGTCATCGCGGGTCTCGCGCTCTCGACACCGCTCGGAAACCTGGGCTCCGGCGTGCTCCTCGCGTTCACCCAGCCCATCCGCCTCGGCGATCGGATCACGATCGGCGATCACACCGGGATCGTAGATCGGATGTCCCTGAGCTACACAGCGCTCGCAACGGACGAGGGACGCCGGATCTTCGTGCCCAACACGATGATGGTCTCGACAACGCTCGTGAATCGCTCGGTCGACGATCCCCGACGACTCGTCACCGTGCAGGTTCCCGTGCGCCTCGACGCACCGCTGGCAGACGCGCGACGCGTCACGATGGACGCGGCGTCACATGTACCGCATGGCGGCGAGCTCGATCTCGACGTCCAGGTCGGCGAAGTCAACGAACGGATCGCCTGGCTCAACGTCGTCGCGTTCGCACCGTTCGGAGCCGACATCTCGAGTGTCGCGAGCGAGATTCGCGAGCACTCGCTCGCCGCCTTGGGCGAGGCCGGCTTTCTGCCGGCCTAGCTGATCTGCACACTTTCGCCCGGTCGAAGGACGCGAACCGCGACGCCAGGTGCGCTCTCCTGCGCGGCGGCAACGAACTCCGCGGGCGGCAGATCGACGAAGTCCGGAGCGCCGCGGAGGCCGAGGTGGATCGGGAAGTACGTGCCCCAATGGATGGGGACGACGAGCTCAGGACGAAGCAGTGCAATCGCAGCGGCGGCCCGCTGTGGGTCAAGGTGCCCCGCACCGAGCCCAGGGCCCCAGCCCCAGATCGGAATCAGAGCGACGTCGACCGGCGCGAGCTCACTCATTCCGTCGAAGAGATCCGTGTCACCTGCGAAGTAGACGGATCTCGAACCGGTGATGACGTATCCCAGTGCCTCGGCCGACGCCCCGAATGGTCCGCGGCTCCCCTCGTGCTCGGCCGGCACAGCGCGCACTTCGAGCGCGCCAACCTGGATCGTTTCGCCACGCTCGACCTCGAGCACGGTCTCGAAACGTCGCTTGCGAAGCAGCCCGCCGAGCCCACGGGGCACGAC
>JBOHAY010000253.1:0-12860 GCA_050697935.1 Gaiellaceae bacterium
TTACTGGGGTCTGGCTTCAGCCAGACCCCTCTGGGTGCCTGCGACGCTCGTGCTTTAGGGTCTGGCTTCAGCCAGACCCTGAGTGCCTGCGCGCTGCCACCTCGTCGACCATCCGCCGGTACAGCTCCCGAGCTCGCCCGGGATCGGAGGACAGCGCATCCGGGATGATTTCGGTCGCAACGAACCCAGGCACCGGCTCACTCCCGGCAGCAGCCCGATAGCTACTCCACCGCCACTCCGCAGGATGAGCTACGAGGCGCGCGCGGACCGGATTCAGGACAACGTAAACGCAAGCCTCGACCAGGTGCGCTTCGCCCGCGAGCTCGGCGGCATAGTAGGGCCCGGCGAAGAGATGTCCCGAGCGCTGGTGACGGCGATTGAACATGTACGCGTGACCGCCAACGAGCTTTTGCATGCCGGCCCCGAGCGTCGGCTTGGGAGTCTCGATGACAGCGTGCACGTGCGTGTCCATCAGGCAGTACGCGTGCAGTCGCCATTCGAGCTCGTCGGACACGCACGCCACACGGTCGATGAATGCGACGCGATCCTCGTCGTCTATGACGATTCGGCATCCTCCGTTGCCGCGGGCGACTACGTGGTGGATCGCTCCCGGAGCTTCCGTTCGCGGACGGCGTGGCATCCAGCCGAGCGTGCGGGCAGGCGTTTGTCGCCGCAAGTCGTCCGTTGCGGACACCGGCTTGCGTAGCCGCGGCGACGTTGGCCAGTAGGGTCTGGCTGAAGCCAGACCCCTTTCTTGGGCGAACGCGACCTCTGCTCCAGGGTCTGGCTTCAGGCAGACCCCGGAGCAGAGCACGCCCGGCCCACGACAGAGGAGGTCTCACGACCTCCTCTGTCTCTTCCCCCTGCCGCCGCAATCGGTGCCGCCGACCGCTGCGGGACCTGTTCAACTCAGGATGAGGAGCCCAGCTTCGCGAGCTTGGAGACGCATTTGCCGAATGCGTTCTTCTTCGTGCCGTAGGCGGCGTCGAAGGCAGCGCGATTCGAGGTCCGCATGGACTTGCACTTCTTGGCAGCGTTCATGGTGGCATCCTGCTGAGCCTCGACCGCGTCCTGTGCCGTCCCCGAGACACACTTGCCGAAAGCGTTCTTCTTGTTCCCATTCGTGCCGTACTTCAACTCGAATGCGGCGATGCTCTCGGCGGTTGTGCCGCGCTCCACCTTGCAGGCCATGGCGGCGTTCTTGGCCTGCGTCGAAGTCGTCTGGACCTGCTTTACGAGGCAGGCGTCCATGGCAGCCTTTGGTTTACCCGTCGGAGCGTAGAGCTCCCGGAATGTGGCCATGCCCACCGTTCTCCGTTGCTGCTTGCAGAGCTCCGACGCGCTAGGAGTGGCAGCGGGCCCACTCTGACCTTGGCCGGCCGGCGGGACCGCAAGGGCCGCCGGCGCAGCGAAGCAGAAGAGCGCCGCAATGATGAGGAGTCTGGCCATGGAATCTCTCTCCGTCTCGAGGGGGAAATCAATCGGACATGACAGAAGACGCGCTCGAGGGTCAGTTCTTGCGCGGGACGGTGTTAAGAATTTGTGAAGTGGGTTGCGGACGACACGCGCACGAACGACGGTTCAGAACATGGCCGTCACCGAGTCCGGCCACCGTGCTTCGAGCGAGATCGACGATCTCTACCGCAGACACGGCGGCGAGATCTACCGCTACGCGCTCGCTGTCCTCGGTAACCACGCCGACGCGGAGGACGTGACACAGACGACGTTCCTGAACGCCTACCGCTCGCTCGAGCAGGGCGTCCGTCCACGAAAGCCGATGAACTGGCTCCTAACGATCGCGAGCAATACGATCAAGCAGCGCCTTCGACAGGAGCAGACGCGCCCGCGGCAGGTCGAGTTCGACGAGCGGACGACCGAAGCCGGCAGCGACGAGGACGAGGGACCGAGCGTCGGCGAGTTGCTCGTCGCGCTCTCGAAGATCCCGCCACAACAGCGTCAGGCCATCGTGCTCCGCGAGTTCGAGGGCCGCTCGTACGCGGAGATCGCCGAGATCCTCGGTGTCACGACCACCGCTCTCGAGACCCTTCTGTTTCGAGCGCGACGCTCTCTCGCCGAAGAGCTCGAGCATCAGCTCAGCTGCACCGAGGCACAACTCGCGGTCTCGCGCGCAGCGGACGGCAAGCTCGGCCGCAAGGAGCGACGCCGCCTCCGCGACCACGTCGCCGAATGCCCGGACTGTGCCCGGTTCGCGAGTCTCCAGCAGCGGAATCGGCGAGCGCTCAAGGGGCTCATGCTCGTCCCGGTCCCACTGTCGCTCTCGTTCTTCAAGGGGTTCGAAGGAACAGCGACGGCCGCAACACTGCCCGCAGCCACGGGCGCTGCGGTCGCCGGCTCAGCCGTGACGACGGTGGGCGCTGCGACAGGAGGCGGGATGCTCGCGGGAGGCGTGGCCGCAAAAGCAGCGGCGGTCGTCGCCGCGGCGGCGATCACGGGCGGCGTGGCCGTTGTGGGCTCCACCGAGATCGGCTCTGGACGACCGGGAAAGCCCCCTGCGCAGACAGACAAACCGGGTGCGCGCCTGGGTCAGGTCGCGCCGCGCGGAGTGCTCGTTCCTGGGAACGGCGTCGCGCGTGGCAAAGCCACCGCCCCAGGACAGGTCAAACGACTCGAGGCGAAGGCGCGCGCAAAAGCGGCCGCGGCTCGTAAGCGACGATCGTCGAACCACAGCGCCGAAGCGAAGGCGAAAGCACCGGGTCAGACGAAGCGCGCGACCGAGCGGTCGAGCGCCACCACAGCCCCGAAGGAACCGCCCGCGAAGGCACAGTCGAAGGACAAGCTCGAGAAGTCTCCACCGTCTCCGAACACGACCGCTCCGTCAGCGCCGAGCGACGCCTCTCCGCCGGAATCGACGGCGTTGTCGCCCTCCAAGTCCCCAGGGGCCAACGGCCACGCGAGCGGGAAGAAGGCTCCGTAGCAAGGCTTCCTAGCCCTCCCCCGTTCAGGGGAGTGACGTGCTCGAGCTCCTGTCGATGCCGTCCACAGGCATGCGAACCCTCATCGTCAGTGGATACGGCAGATTGGGGTCCGTGGTCATGTCCGCGCACTCCGGCTCGCGATACTCGAGGGAGGGCGGTGGCTCGTGACTGGCGGTGACTACGCGGCCAGCGGGTGGATCGGCGTCGCCTGCGGATCGATCTCCGAGGCGAATCCGCGATCCCAGCTCACGAAGACATGGCCGCGCTCGTCGATCTGGTCGACGACGCCACGATCTCCCGCACACAGACCCGAGTCGTCGCACGCGTCCTTGACCAACTCGATCCTCGCGCCGATCGCGACACCTGCGCGAATCCGCGCGGCGAGAAGTCTGGCACCGTTCGCGTCCATGCTGGGTTTATCGGTTTCGAGCGGCGCGAGCTTTACCCTCCCACGAAAGGTTTCGAGTGCAGGAGACGGCGGCAGTCCGGCGAAGTCGCGCCTCGCCGGCGGACTGCTCCGAACTCGACGGCTTAGGATCGGTCCGCCGGCCACGCCAAGCACGCGGGAGGGTGTGCGGTGACACAGGCCGACCCACACGATCACACCGCCGATCGCGGATCACCCGAGACGACCGACGGGTTCGGAGGCCTCGTTCGTAGGGTTCTGACACCTGGCCCCAGCCCGGAGGAGCGGCTCGAGCAGCTCCTCGCGGAACGGCGACGCGAGCTCGACGAGCACGCAGCGCGCTTCGACGCGTCGATCGCCGACCTCGAGCGTCGCGAGGAGCTCCTCCGTGACTCGCGCGCCTCGGTCGAGCGCATGCTGCGGCTGCGAACGTCAGATCTGGAAGCGAGAGAGACGGAGCTCACAGACTTCCTGCGCGAGTTCACCGAGCGCGAAAGCCGCCTCGCCGACCAAGAGGCCGAGCTCGCCCGGCGTCGAGGTGAGCTCGGCGCGGTGGAGCTACGACGCGCAGCGGTCGAGCAACGCGAGCTTGCCGTGACTGGGCGCGAGGAACGCCTCACGGAGCTCGAATCCCGTCCGGCCGTCGAAGCAGCGGCAACCGACACCGCTCAGCGATTCACGGAGCTTGCTTTCGTCCCCGGCGCCGACTACCGGCTCGTCGAGATCGACAGATCAGCGTTCGCTCCCGGCGAAGCGCTCGAGCTCGAGGGTGAGGAATACGTCGTCGCACGAATCGGCCCCTCGCCACTCCACCGCGACCCGCGGCGATGCGCCTACCTCGTGCGCGGAACGCCCGTCGAGTCTTCGCGACTGTCGTAGACGCGCAGCCTCGGGACTCGGCTGCTCGCGCCCCAACTCCGTGCACCTACACGGCGAGCTGCTTGTACCAGTCGAGGATCGCACCGCCCCAGAAGAGAGCAACAACCCCACCGAGAGCAAGAAACGGTCCCAACGGTATCGACTGCTTCCGTGCCTGTCTGCCGTGCCGGACCAGGAGCAGTGCGGCCGGAACGAACGCGACGAAGAACCCCAAGAACATGGCCGGGATCACGGAGAGACCGAGCCCGGCTCCGAGCAGCGCCGACAGCTTCACATCCCCCATGCCGAGGCCGCTGGGATACGCGAGGACGACGAGGAACAGCACGAGCCCGGCGCCGAGAGCGCTGAGAATCCACACGACGCTCGGATCGTCGATCGTTCGCAGTGCGAGGACCGCGACAGTGGCTGGGAGGATGATCTTGTCGGGGATCAGCCTGTGCTCGAGGTCCGTGCGGGTGACGATGACGAGAACCCAGCAGAAGAGCGCTGCGGTCAGCCCCTCGAGCGTGAAGCCGAAGACAAGCCCGCACGCTCCGCCGAGGAGCGCGGTGCCGAGCGTGACGAGAAGCAAACGCGGCGACCGAGGCACGCTCTTGAGCAACGGCTCGTGGCGTGGGGCGGTCGTCGCGAGACGATCCGCCAGCGGGCCGACCGCGATGCCGACGAGAAGCCCAACGAGAGCCGACGAGACGTCCACGAGACTCGATTCCCGAGGAGGTCATGGCTTCCTTCCCGCTCCAGGAGGCTCGCTGTGAAGTTGGCGAGCAGGCCCGCGTGAATCCCACAACACGCCTCGAGGCGCTATGTCCCTCTACCAGGGGATGAGCGTCCCTCGATCTGGGGGTGATCATTGCCCGAATGCCGACTACTGTCGGAAGTACTGCGGCAGCTCCATCTCGGAGCAGGAACGGCAATCGACGAGTGACAATCCGGTCAAGGCGGCATCTCAGCAGTACCTTCGCATGGGCACTCTCCCTGGCGACGCTCGTACTCGTATCGAGCTTGCTGACTGCGCTCTTGCACGGGAGGACGGACTACATAGTCGGGACGCTCGTAATCCTCGCGTCGCTCGCCGCTGGGACTGGCGTCCTGCTCAACTGGCGCCTTCGAAGAGCGACCGCGGAGGCACTCCGCGACCCGCTGACGGGCCTACCCAATCGCGTCCTTCTGGACGACCGGATCGAGCAGGCGCTGCGGCGGTGCCGGCGCACCGGCGAGCGCTTCACACTCATCGTCATCGATCTCGACGGTTTCAAGGACGTCAACGACGTCCGCGGCCACCGGGCGGGAGACTCCGTTCTGCGCACACTCGCGCGCAGGTTCGAAGAGGTCTTGCGAGCGAGCGACACCATAGCCCGGGTCGGCGGCGACGAGTTCGTCGTCCTGTCAACGGAAACCGGTACCGATGACACGGCCACTGCACTCGTTCGCCGTTTGCGTCACGCACTCCGCCGGCCGTTCCGGGTCGACGGCGCGACGGTCGAGATCGACGGCAGCATCGGCTGGGCAGTGTTCCCGGTTGATGGTGCGACGTCGGATGAGCTTCTTTCTCGCGCCGACGGACAGATGTACGCGACCAAGCGCGACATGGCGTCCGACTCCGTCTTCATCCGGCGAGGCGTCGACGCCGGCGTCGTGCGTGATGTCGAAACGGCACTCGCCCAGAAGGAGCTCGCGGTCGTCTACCAGCCGATCCTCGATCTCGCGACAGGGACGACACGTTCTGCCGAGGCTCTGATTCGACGCGTACTCGCGGAAGGCGCGCTCGTGCCGCCGGCGGAGTTCGTTCCGCACGTCGAACGCACCCCGCTCGCTCGCGAGCTCACGTTTCTCGTTGTTGCCGACGCCCTGAGCTCAGCCGAGCTCTGGTCGAAAGCGGGACACGACCTGGGCGTATCCATCAACATCCCGTATCGCCTGCTCGACGATCCGCAGTTTGCCGACGGTCTCGCAGCGATGCTTCGCTCGGTCGACATCGCGGCGACACCGGTCACGCTGGAAGTCGTCCCGGCCGGGCCGGGCGCCGGGGCCGAGCTCGACGACGATGTCCTCGGGCGCTTCGGGAAACTGGGCGTGCGTCTCTCTCTCGACGACGGTGGACGCGCGGCGTCCTTCGCGGCATTGCGCGTCCTCCCACTCGACGAGCTGAAGATCGACGCGGGGCTCGTCGGCGGCCTCGGGAGAAGCGCGACCGACCGAGCGCTCGTGCGCGGGCTGATCGAGATCGGTCACGCGCTCGACCTCACGGTCGTCGCAGAGGGCGTGGAGACACAGGAGGCATGGCGCCTTCTCGCTGATTGGGGTTGCGACTACGCGCAGGGCTTCTACGTCGCGAGCCCCCGGCCGGCGAGCGAGCTCGTCGACTGGCTCGACGAACGCTGGCCGGCCGTCGCCTGAGCCGAGGGGTCTGACCCCTCCGCCTACATAACGGCCTGCAGGGCGAACACGACGCCGACGAGGACGAGAACCGCGCCAAGCGCGAGTCTCAGCGAACGCTCGTCGATCCGACCCGTCTGACGGGCGCCGAACCAGCCTCCGGGCAGAGCGCCGGAGAGGCCGGCGGCGAGGACATCCCAGTCAACTCCTTTGCTTGTCGCGTACGTCGCGAATCCGGCGACGCCCAGGAAGAAGCCGACGACGAGGTTCGTCCCCGCCGCACGCCGCACGTCGAGCCCGACCGAACGTACGAGTGCCGGCATGCGGAGCGTCCCGAGGATCACGCCCACGGCACCCCCGAGGGCGCCGATTCCGAACGCGAGAACTCCTCCGCGCCCTGCGCGCAGGTGGTCTCGGCGTCGAGGTGCAATCGGTCGCAGCGCGAGGTCGATGCCGCTCCAGACGAGCACGGCCGCGATCAGCCCGTAGAGCAGCGCCTCCGAGACATCGTCGGCGAACGTCGCTCCGACGACCGCGCCCAGGACGGAAGGTGGAGCCATCCACGCGACGACCCGCCAGTCGACGCGGCCGTCGCGAGCGTGCTTCAGCCCGCCGGCTCCCGCCGCAGCCGCGGAGATGGCGATGTTGGTTCCCGCAGCCGCGAGCGGGCTCCCCGTCGCGAGGATCACGAACGGCAGCCGCAGCGTCCCGAGGACGAGACCGAGCATCGAGCCGACGTAGCCCGCGGCGAACGACGCCGCGAACGTTAGGCCGAGCTCCCAGGCCTCCAGAGCGGCTCCTCATGACCAGCCGCAGCGTTGGCGGCGCGAGCGAGAATGAACAGAAGGTCGGACAGCCGGTTCAGGTACACGAGCGCGAGTGGGTTCACCATGGAGAGACCGGATGCGACCAACGCCTCGCGCTCGGCTCGACGGCAGGTCGTACGCGCCACGTGGAGTCGCGCGGCAACCTCGCTTCCACCCGGAAGCACGAAGCTCTTGAGCTCCGGGAGCTCAGCGTTGAATCGGTCGCAATCGCCCTCGAGCGCGTCGACCTGCTGCGGTGTGACCCGCAGGCGCGCGTCCTGCTCCATCGGCACCGAGAGGTCGGCGCCGAGATCGAAGAGCTCGTTCTGGATGCGCCTCAGCACGGCACGCATGCCGTCGGGGCAGTCGGCCGCCAGGGTGAGACCCACGGCCGAGTTAAGCTCGTCGACGGTCCCGAACGCGGCGATCCGGGCGTCGAGCTTCGAGATGCGCGATCCGTCTCCGAGTGACGTCTCGCCCGCGTCGCCCCCGCGAGTGTAGATCTTCGTCAGCCGGACAGGCTCGTCGCGATCGCGCGGCATCGGCGTAGATTAGGCGGCGTGGACGTGCGACCAGTTCGGACCGACGAGACCGACACGATTGCCGAGGTCTTCATCGCGTCGTTTCGGGGCCTGACGTTCCTGCCCATCATCCACACGGACGACCAGATCCGCGTGTGGATCTGTAATCAGATGGTTCCTACGCACGAGGTGTGGGTAGCGGACGAGGCCAGAAGCATCCGTGGCTTCGCCGCGCTCTCGGGAGATCTACTTGGACACCTCTACGTTCGCCCGGACGACCAGTCTCGGGGAATGGGAACTGCGCTGCTCGACGTCGTGAAGCAGGAACGCCCAAACGGGTTCACCTTCTGGGTGTTCCAGCGCAACGAAGGAGCCCGCCGGTTCTACGAGCGGCACGGCTGCCGCCTCGTCGAGCTCACGGACGGTTCCCGCAACGAAGAGAAGGAGCCCGACGCCCTCTACGAATGGCGTCCGAGCGTCGTGTAACAGACTGTGACCGGGGGTCAGACCCCCTTGTGCATCGATTCCTCGCGCGCCTGCCGTCCGAGAATCGAGCGGGCGATCACGAGTCGCTGGATCTCGCTCGTTCCCTCGTAGATCTCGGTGATCTTGGCGTCTCGGTAGAACCGCTCGACGGGGAACTCCTTCGTGTAGCCGACGCCTCCGAGGATCTGAATGGCCTCGGCAGTCTGACGCCGAGCCATCTCCGAGGCAAAGAGCTTTGCTTTCGCGCCCTCTGCGGTGTGCGGGCGACCCTCCTGCTTGAGCCACGCGGCGCGATACGTGAGCAGGCGCGCGGCGTCGATCTCGGTCGCCATGTCCGCGAGCTTCCACTGGATCGCCTGAAAGTCTCCGATTCGCCGCCCGAACTGCTCGCGCTCCTGCGCGTACGCCCGCGCCACGTCGTACGCAGCCTGTGCGATCCCGAGCGCTTGTGCTGCGATGCCGATGCGGCCGCCGTCGAGCGTCGCCATCGCGACCCGAAATCCGCGACCTTCGTCGTGGAGGAGCCGATCTCGACTGACCTGCTGACCTTCGATCGCGAGATCGGACGTCGTCGACGAATTGAGGCCGAGCTTCTCCTCCTCACGCGTGACGCGCACGTGCTCGGCGCCGAGGATGAAGCACGAGACGCCACGAGCACCCGCGGTCGCCGGATCGGTGCGCGCGAAGAGAACGAACGTGCCTGCGCGCGACCCGTTCGTGATCCACTGCTTCGAACCGGTGACGGACCAACCATCGCCGACCGGCTCGGCGACGGTGCGGAGAGAGCCCGCGTCGGAGCCGGACCCGGACTCGGTCAAGGCGAACGCGCCGAGCTGCTCACCTCGAGCGAGAGGCGGCACGAAACGAGACTTCTGCTCGTCCGTGCCGAAGACCAGGATCGGCAGCGTCGTCGCACTCGTGTGGACTGCAACCGTGACCCCCACTCCAGCGTCCGCCCGCGAGAGCTCCTCGAGAACGAGGACGTAGGACAGGAAGTCGGCGCCTGCGCCCCCGTACTCCTCCGGAATGCAGACACCCATGAGCCCGAGCTCCGCGAGCTTCGGGTAGAGCTCGTCCGGGAAGCGGTGGTCGCGGTCCCACGAGGTCGCGTTCGGGACGATCTCCCGCTCGGCGAGCTCCCGCGTCAGCTCCTGGATCGCCCGCTGCTCGGCGGTGAGCTCGAAGTCCATCGCGGCACGCACTATAGGGCGAGACCCTCAGAGCTTTGTGGCTCTGAGCCACAAAGCTCTCCCCCGCCCCGTCTAACCCTCTGCTCGCCGGTGACGGATGCGCCGGGCGTGGCGCCGCGCCGTCGCGGTCAGGCCGGTGGGGGTCAGAAGGTGGCGCATCCGGCCCGGCGAGAGGTCGACGCAGAGAACAGCCGACGCAGCCGGGCCTCGCTCTCCGTAGCGAACGCCATCCGAGTGAAATGCCGGCGCCGCACGCCACCCTTCGTCTCCGAGCTCGTACGCCTCGATCTCCTCGATAAAGAAGTTCGCGCGCGCGAAGAGCTCCGTCCAGCCGCGCTCGTCCTCCTGCCGGAACCAGCCGTGGTCACCGGGCTCGCCGAGCGGGACGGTGACGAGCAGGCTGCCGTCTCCGCGAAGCACCCGTTCGAGCTCGCGGAGCGCCTCGACGCGTGCTCCGCCGTCGCCTTCTGCCTCGAGCCCATACACGGTGTTGTCGGCACCGACGTGCTCGAGCGTGGACACGAGCAGGACCTGGTCGAACGAACGGTCGGGAAAGGGAAGCGCACGGACGTCCGCCTTGACCGTCTCCATGCCGTCGACGTCGCGTGTCGCGAGATCGGCTCCGACGAGCTCAACCCCTGTGCGAAGGAGGCCACCCAGGTACGCCGCCTCCGCGAAGGCATATCCCACCTCGAGCACGCGACCCGATCCACGAAGACGCGAGAGCACCCACGGGATCTCGACGACGCGCTCGTCCGTTCCCGAGGGCGCCTGTAGCCAGCGGATTCGCTCGCGGCGCGCCCTCGCGCCGAGACCGAGCGCCACGGCGTCGTCGAGCTCGCGGACACGGACGGACTCCTCGCTCGTCACGAGCTCGTGGATCAGGGTGGCACGCGAAAGGGTTCCGTCAGAAAGCTTCGAGTGGGCTCGTGCCCGCGCCTCGTCGTCGGGGAGGCGGCGAAGGATGTGACGGAAAGCGGCCTCGACGAACTCCTCATCCGAGACCGCGTGCGCAGTCAACTCCGCCGCGAGCCGCGAGTCCATCATGAGTAGTCGTAGAAGCCACGGCCCGACTTGCGCCCGAGTCGACCCGCCGCCACGTATCGACGGAGAAGCGGGCAGGGCGCGTATTTCGGATCGCCGAGACCCTCGTGCAGCACTCCCATGATCGAGACGCACGTGTCGAGCCCGATCAGGTCGGCCAGCGCGAGCGGCCCCAGCGGGTGCGCAAACCCCAACTTGGCGATGGTGTCGATCGCCTCTGGCTCGGCAACGCCTTCCATGAGCGCGTACGCGGCCTCGTTGATGAACGGCATCAGGATCCGGTTCGAGATGAAGCCGGGGGAGTCGCGGGCCTCGGCCGGCACCTTCCCGAGATCCTTCGCGAGCTCGAGGATGGCTGCGGTCGTCTCGTCCGACGTTTGAACCGCCCGGATCACCTCGACGAGCTCGAGGACGGGAACAGGGTTGAAAAAATGCATCCCGATGACCTGCGCGGGCCGTCCGGTGGCCGCAGCGAGGGAGGTGATCGGGATCGATGACGTGTTCGAGGCGAGGATCGCGTCCGGTGGAAGGACCCTGTCCGCCCTGCGGAAGAGCGCCTTCTTGACATCAGCGTCCTCGACGACGGCCTCGATCAGCAGATCAGCCGGCACGAGGCCGTCCACGGGCGTGACACGCGCGAGAACCTCGGCAGGATCCGTACCACCCTTCTCGGCGAGTTTGCCGAGACTTCTCTCCATCGCCCCGAGGGCACGGTCGGTCGCGCCGGGTACTTCGTCGTGCAGCGAGACACGCCGACCCGATGCCCCGATGACCTGCGCGATCCCGCCGCCCATCTGCCCGGCGCCGACGACGAGAACGTGCTGGAAGCGCATGGGCGGAGTATCTCGGACGAGGTGAGAGTCGTGGGATCAGACCCCGGACACGCCGTATCTGGACGAGTCCCGTAGTCTGAACCTCCCGTACCGTCCCGACGATCTACGGCTCGGGCGCGCCCGGAAGATCGGGACGCGCGCCGCGCCTCAGCCTGCGCAGCGCCCACAGGAGCACGAGGCCGAGGATCACGATCCCGATCCCGACTTTGATGACGCCGCCGCGCGGCTCACCTCCTGCTGCGACGAGCTGGCCAGGTGCGACGACGCTGCATGCGCTCCCGAGCCAGCCGCCGTCTGGGGCGCGGGTGAGCAGAAGCCCGGTCGCGGCGTCTTTGGCTACGAGGAGATCGCAGTCGGAACCGGACGGACTGCGGACGACGATCGAGCCGGCGACATCGCCCTTGACACGCTGGTCGACCTCGACGGTCAAGAGGCGCTGTGGGGCGCCGTTGGTCTCGCCAATCTGCTCGCCGACGACCCGGCCGACGATGGCGGCGTCAGCGTCGTCGAGGCGCTGGCTCAAGGGCACGTCGGCGCAGACGCATGCGCCCGCATCCCCGATCGCCGCGAGCGCCCCGACCGACACGACAACCACAGCCACGACAGCTCTGGGAAAGCGCAAGTTACAACTTGTCACTTGACGCTACGGACCACGAAATCGGGCATGAAGTCAACGAATGGTGCACAAGTGACAACTTGTAACTAGCGTTGTCAGACCTCGAGCAGCAGGGCGTCGCCCTGGCCGCCGCCGGAGCAGATCGCTGCGAGCCCGAGCCCGCCGCCCTCTCGCCGGAGCTCGTGCACCATGGTCGCCACGATGCGGCCTCCCGAGGCGCCGATCGGGTGCCCGAGCGCGACCGCGCCTCCGTTCACGTTGACGATATCCTCGTCGACGCCGAGCATGCGTGTCGAGTTCTTGGCCACTGAGGAGAACGCCTCGTTGATCTCGACCCGGCTCACGTCGCCCACCGACTTCGCCGCCGCCGAGAGGGCCTGCTCGCCGGCGCGCGCGGGCGTACGGGCCAGATACGCGTAGTCGTCCGCGACGTAGCCCTGGGCGATGATCGTCGCGAGTGGCTCGAGCCGCCTGCGCCCCGCGAACTCCTCGGAGCAGACGACCACGCACGAGGCACCGTCATTCACGCCGGGTGCGTTGCCGGCGGTCGTCGTGCCCTCGGGATCGAAGACAGGCTCGAGCGAGGCCAGCTTCTCGAGCGTGGTATCGCGGCGGATGCCCTCGTCCGCGACGACTTCACCCACCGCGACGATCTCGTCCTCGAAGCGCCCCGCGTCTTGAGCCGCCGCGGCCCGCTGGTGCGAGCGATATGCCCATGCGTCCTGCGCTTCGCGCGAGATGCCGAGCTCACGCGACACCTTCGAGGC
>JBOHAY010000254.1:0-10095 GCA_050697935.1 Gaiellaceae bacterium
CAGCAAGACCTCGACGGCCTGCAGCGAGCGGGACAAGCGGGATCAGCCAGATCAGGAACTGCGGTGAAAGCACCTTGCCGAAGGCGACGAAGGCGGCGACGGCGGCGGCAGCCGCGGCGCCGAGTTCCGCGCGGGAGCCGCGTCGCGTTACGAAGACGAGCCAGACTGCTACGACGGCCAGCGCCTGGAGGGCCGCGAGGAGAGCCGCGAGGGCGTCCGGCGCGGCGCCGACGAGGTTCTGCGAGCCGAAGCTCGAGACCACGGACGGCATGTACCCACCGTCAGCTTGATGGGCCGCCAAGAGAAACGCTGCCCCCAGAGACTCGATCTGGAGGGGACGGCTCACCTGGCGCTCGAGGCTCTCGGCGAGACCGCCGGACGAGCTGACGGCAAACGGCGCCAGGACGGCTGCGAGTACGAGCGCAAAGACGCCGAAGGCGATGGCCGCGTCGCGTCCGCCCCGCCGCCTGGCCACGTAGACGAGAGCGATCGGGACGAGCACGACCGGGTACACCTTCGCGGCGACGGCGAGCCCGAGCAGCCCGAAGCCGAGCCGGTCGCGATCGGCGAGGATTGCCGCGAGCGCTCCGATCGTGAGCGCGGCCGGCCAGAGGTCGTACCGTGTCAGAACGACCGGGCCGAGCGCGAGCGGAGCGAGCGCGGCGAGCGCCGTGGCGCCGTAGAGCCTCCCGGGCCCGGCGCCGCTCGACGCGAGCGCGATCGCCACGAGGGCCACCGCTGCGAGGCCGCAAGCGAGCATCGTGAGCTCGAACACCGTCCGGTAGTCGTCGGCGGGGGCGAGGGAGGGGAGGATGAAGGCCGGTAGCGCCCCCGGCGGGTATTCGAGCGAGAAGTCGCGGTACGGCACGAGGCCGTCGAGGACCGCGTCCCCGTAGCGCTGGTAGACGGGCGTGTCGATGATCTCGTTGTCGTCGAAAGGGCCGACGTGGAGCAGCCCGAACGACGCGAGGAACAGCACGATGCCGAGCGCGACCGCTGCGCCGGCGCGACGGACCTCAAGCGCGCGCCGCGGCCAGCGTTCTGATCTCGCGATCACCGGTCTCCTCCACCGGCCGCTCCCCCAGGCGCGCGACCGGGATGAAGAGGGCGATGACGACAAACGGGAAGAACCAGGGGATGTAGAGGTAGAACCAGTGCGTCAGGACGATCTCGAAGGCGACGAGGAGCGCGGCGGTCAGCGCCGCGAGCTGGACCGGCGATTTGCGTCGAGGCACGAACGCGACAAGCACGGCGCCGAGGACGAGCACGATCTCGAGCGCAGCCTGCCACGACGCAAGATCGGGGTAGCCCGGGTACTCGCCCCACGCCCAGATCGAGAACGGCGAGTCGCGACCGAGCTGCCAGCCGAGCGTGCGATCCCAGAAGACGCGAGCCGCGTGCAGCGGGTCGGGCTCGAGCAGGAGCACCCAGAACCCGAGGACGGTGGCGAGAGCGAAGCCGCCCACGAACGCGAGGAGCCCGCGGGGGCGGCGCAATCCGGCCGGATAGGACGCCCAGAGCGGAACGAGTAGCAGCGCGGCGAACTTCGCCCACGAGGCGAGCCCGACGAAGAGCCCGCGCGCCGGCGCCGACGTGACGAGCCAGAAGCCGAAGATGAGGAGCACCGGTACGAGCCCGTCGTTTGAGTTCGTCATCGACACGTACTGCGTGAAGGGGTACGCGGTCCACGCGAACGGAAGCGTCACTGCGAGTCGCGCGCCGCCAAAGCGCCAGCCGACGAGCGCCAGGCCGAGCACCGCCAGCCCATCGAAGAGCAGGGTCGAGAAGTTCGACGCGGGCAGCGAGGTCGGTGTCCAGTCGCCGTCCCAACCCTGCGCGAGGAAGCCCGGAATGTAGGCGATGTAGGTGATCGGTCCATACGTGTCGCCCCGCTCCACGGCGTGCTCGCAGCGTCCGTTCGTTTGAACCCAGTCGTCCACGCGGCCGTCCGCGTTCGCCTCGCCACACTCCCGGCCTTCGCGCACGGGCATATGCCCGTAGGGCATCTCGCCTTGATCGACGATGCGCTGTGCGCCGACGACGCTGGCGTAGCCCACGTCGATCGTGCTCGCGTTGACGACGTTGAGGCTGATCCGGAGGCCGAGCAGGAAGAAGGTCGCCGCCGCTAGGACCCAGACCGGCCAGACCGGGCGCCCGCCTTGCCCTCTTTGTCCGCGGGCTCCGAGCCAGGTCATACGCAGGAGCAGGTAGACGAGGGGCGGATAGGCAAGGGGAGCCGAGGTGAAGATCTCGCCTCGATTGAAGAACACCCACGACGCGCTGAACGCGAGGAGCACGAGCAGGTCGAGGTTGCGCAGCGAGAGCGGCCTTCGCAGATTGGCGAGGCCGATGAAGAAGACAGCGCAGAGCGGCCACCAGATCCACGGCTCGTTCAGCCTGCGGCCGAAGCTCCCGTCGTAGCCCCGAGCCATCGTCCACGACACCTGCGGCCCGGTCCAGGCCTCCGTGACCACCTGCGTCGTGTCGTCGACGCGCGCGAGCACGATCTGCCCGGCGTCCGGCAGGTCCGACCACACCTTGACCGTCCAGGACGCCCGCTCCTCGTCGAACGACGCGTCCTTCGTGAGGCCGTCCTGCGGATAGCGCGTGACCCAGTCCGCGATTTGCGGATCGGCGAGCGCGAGCGTGACCACGCGCTCCTCGCTGAGCGTCGCCTCGCGCGGCGGCTCGACGAACGGCACCTCGACGAGCCTGCCCTGGTCGTCGTAGACGGGCGTGGTGACGGTACCGGCAAAGGCGGGTCCCGTAAGGACGAGCGTCGCGAGCACGGCCGCCACCCCGAGGCTGTAGGGGCGAGGCATGCCCCGCCCCTACGCGCTCTCCGTGCCGGCGGATCGTCCTCAGCTACCCGGTCAGGTAGTCGCAGATCGCACCCGGGTTCGAGGTCTCATCCAGGACCTGATGCAGGCCGGCCAGACGGACGATGCTGCCGTCCCGAGCGAAGACGGCGAGCCCCGCCTCCTTGAGCACGGGGCCGGCGCCGGGGACTACAAGGTTGAAGACGGTGCCGCGGTACGTCTCCGTCTCGTCCTCGCCGAAGGCGATCGTGAAGTTGACCGGCTCGGTGAGCGACTTCCCGTTCGCCCTCCAGTAGTACGTCTCGTGATGATGGCTCTGGGCAGTCCCGTCCGAGAACTCGATGATGCGGATACGCGCCTCGTTCAGGACATCGACGTCGAAGCCGCACTCCTCTGAAAGGAACGGATCGACGCCCAGGGACTGGAGCTCTCGGTTGATGTCCGTGATCTGCGGCTTCGCTGCGGTGGCAGCTGTGGCCACCGCGAGCGCCAGGGCCGCGAAGCACAAGCCGACCAGTATGCGAGCGTTCATGCCCTTCTCCTCTCTATCGCCTGTTCCATACGACGGGGTACGTGAGGGTCTGCCAACGAACACCGCAGGGGTCGCCGCTAATCCCCGGCCGATCGACCGGCTTGAGCCGCAACGTTCGTTTCGCAATCGCCCACGTATAGACGCCCTTGAAGTCGAACCCACCGTCCTTGCAGATGACGTCGTTCGCGAAGACGATCCTGTTGCCCGAGGCGGTGAAGGTGCCGCTCGACCAGCGGTCGAGCGAGTTGTACGACCTGTACGTGCCGTCCTTCCTCAGGACGATCCTGTACGTGCCGGCCATCCGTGGGTCGAGTCCCGCATTGATCATCTGCGCCTTGCTCATCCGGGCACCCCACGTGCCCAGATAGGGCCGGCCGGGCTCGGCGGCGAGCGCCGCCGCCGAGCCCCATGCCGCCAGCAGGACTGCCATCGCTGCCATCGCTGCCATGCCACGCTTCATCGACTTCTCCTCTCTCTTCGGGCCCAACCGAGTGCGGGCCGACCGCCGGAGGGTCGCGCGGCCCGGTTGCAGATCACCCCCGCCGCCGCCAACAGCCGGTAAACGCGGCTGTTGTCGATGCGCGCGACAGCGTGGTAGCGTCGCCGAGAGGAAGCGACGTGGAGTTCAGGATTCTCGGGCCGCTCGAGGTCGTCGAGGGTGACCATCCCCTTCGGCTCGGTCGCGGCCGCGAGCGCGCGCTCCTCGCTCTTCTCCTTCTGCGGGCGAACGAAGCGATATCCGCCGACTCGTTGATCGAGGACCTGTGGCCGGGCCGGCCGCCGGCGACCGCGCCGAAAGCGCTGCAGGTCTACGTGTCGCGGCTTCGGAAGCGGCTGGGCGCCGATGTCGTGGCCACCCGCGCGCCGGGCTACGCGGTCGTGGTCGCAGCGGACCAGCTCGATGCGACCCGATTCGAGCGCCTCGTCGAGGAAGCCCGCGACGACGGCCCGCTTGCCGCCTCGTCCAAGCTGCGTGATGCGCTGTCTCTCTGGCGCGGCACACCGCTGGCGGAGTTCGCGCACGAGCCCTTTGCCCAGCCGGAGATCATGCGCCTGGAGGAGCTACGGCTCGGGGCGCTCGAGGACCGCATCGACGCCGATCTCGCCCTCGGCCGCAACATGGAGGTCGTGGGCGAGCTCGAGCTGCTCGTCGCCCGGAATCCCTATCGAGAGCGCCCGCTCCGGCAGCTGATGCTCGCGCTGTACCGCTCGGGGCGGCAGTCGGAAGCCCTCGACGCGTATCGGAATGCACGCCAGGTCCTGGCGGAGGAGCTCGGGCTCGAGCCGAGCGCGGAGCTGAAGGTGCTCGAGCGTCAGATCCTCGGGCACGACCCGGCGCTGGATCTGCCCCCGTCGCCCGAGGGGGCGAGGGCATCGGATCGCACGTCGCGGCGGGGGCGAGCGATACTCGTCGCAGCTGTGGTGGCGTTGCTACTCGCTGCGGGTATCGGTGTAGCGATGCTCGAGCTCACGGGAAGCTCGCCGCCGGAAGCAGTCGTCGCTCCGCCGAGTTCGGTCGCCGTCATCGATCCGAGTACCAACCGCGTCGTCGCAGCGATCCCCGTCGGCGACCGGCCGACACAGATCGCGGCACACGGCGACGCGATCTGGGTACTGCATCCTGACATCCGAACGCTCTCGCTTCTGAGTCGCAGCGAACGGAAGGTCCTCCGGACGGTAGGCGTTGGCGGCGCACCGAGCGGGCTCGCAGTGGACGAGAACGGGGTGTGGGTCTCAGATGCACGTGCCGCTTCCGTGACGCTGATCGAGCCCGAGAGGCTGACCGTTGCAGGGCTGGTCCGGACGCGAGAGACCCCGCTTGTCGTCGGTCCGTTCGAGAATGCCGGGCACCTCGCCCTCGGATTCGGTTCACTCTGGTTCGCTTCGGGTGAGCGCACGATCACTCGGATCGATCCCGCATCTGGCCGGGTGCTGAAGCGAATTCCAGACGTGGACTCCACTGGGTCGCTGGGTGGAATAGCGATCGGCGCGGGCTCGGTCTGGGTCGCGGGCCCCCTTCAGGAGTCGATGGTGACGCGGATCGATCCGCGCCGGAATGCGATTGTCGCGAAGATCTTCGTCCAGAAGTTCCGTCTGAACGGGATCGTGGTCGGCGGCGCGGGAGTCTGGGCCTCGGACGTGGGGAGCGACCAGGTCTGGCTGATCGACCCCGTCATGAACGAGCCGGCCGGGACGACGCAGGTCGGGGCCGCACCGCTCTCCGTGGCGTTCGCAGGCGGCTCCATCTGGGTTGCGAACTCGGGCGACGGGACCGTCTCGCGGATCGACGGCACGTCGGGGAGAATTGTCGGAACCATCTCGGTCGGGGGAAGCCCGAACGGGATTGCTGCCAGTGAAGATGGCATCTGGGTGACCGTGGACTGAGTGTCAGCCGGTCGCGTCGAGCTGCCCTGCGAGACGGCGCCACTTGGCGACCTTCCGTCGCACCCGCTGATCGACGGTCCTCAATCGTCCCAGCCCAGCTCGCGCGAGATCGCGTTTGCGCGCTCGAGCAGGAGCGGCACGGCGGTTTTGACTGCTGCTGCGTCGAAGCGCACGCTCGGCCCCTGAAGGGCGACGATCGCCTCGAGCTCCCCGCGACTCGAGCGAATCGGAGCTGCGATCGCGGTGAGCCCAGGCTCACGCTCTCCCGCCGCCTCGGCGAAGCCGCGTTCGCGAACGCCTTCGATCTCGCGCGCGAGCACCTGCGACTCCGTGATCGTGCGAGGCGTGTACGCGCGGAACGGACCGTCCGGGAGCTCTCGCCCGGAGAACGCGAGCATCACCTTTCCGGCCGAGGTTGCATGTGCGACGGAGGGTCTTCCAAGCCGCGATACTGGCTGGATCTGATGCGCGCCAGGGACGAAGTCGACCGTGATCGCGTCGTCGTCGCCAGGGACCGAGAGCGTTGCAGTCTCGCCGGTGGCCTCGACGAGCGCAATGAGGTGCGGGCGCGCGACATCGCGGATGTCGAGCCGTGCGAGAACCGCATTTGCAAGATGGACGAGGCGAATGCCGAGCCGATATCGACCTGACGTCGGTACGCGCTCCACGAGCCCGGAGGCGGCGAGCGTTCCGAGCTGGCGCGAGACCGTGCTCGGCGTCATACCCGTACGGCGCGCGACCTCGTTCGTTCCGAGCTCGCCACCGTCCGCGAGCGTGTCGAGGACGGCGATGGCCCGTTCGGCTGCGCCAATTCGGCGAGTGGAGGGTTGACGAGTACGCGACATCCGTGTAGGTTCGTTGCGGATTCTGGCACAGCGTTGCTTAGAGTGCAATTCACGGACTGATGTCGTTTCTTCTCTCGTGCCCGTTCTGTGGCCCGCGGCCGGTGGACGAGTACGCGTACTTCGGCGAAGTCACGAAACGACCGGAACCGTCGCCGACGCTGCGTGAGCTGACCGACTACGTGTACTTCCGCGACAACGTCGCGGGCGTCCAGCGTGAGTGGTGGCAGCACCGCACCGGGTGCGGCGAGTGGTTCCTCGCCGAGCGGGACACCCGCACGAACGACGTATTAGCGGTTTCCGTTCCGGAAACGGCTAGGAAGAGCAGCGAGACGAAGTGAGGCTCGAGCCGCGGCACGGGGAGAGGATCGACCGATCGAAGGCCGTCTCGTTCACGTTTGCCGGCTGGAAGATCACCGGCTTCGAAGGCGACACGCTCGGCTCGGCCGCCTTTGCCGCCGGGAAGCGAGTGTTCTCGCGCTCGTTCAAGTATCACCGGCCGCGCGGACTGCTCTGCTGCTCCGGGCACTGCCCGAACTGCCTGATGACCGTGGATGGCGTGCCGAACGTCCGGGTCTGCACCGAGCCGATCCGCGACGGCGCAGTCGTGGAAGGTCAGAACGTGCGCTGGTCGCTGGACTTCGACTTCATGTCGGTGACGGACAAGATCGGAGGGCCGTTCACGCCGGTCGGCTTCTACTACCGCACGTTCATCCGGCCGCGGCGGCTCTGGCCGCTGTACGAGAAGTTCTTGCGCAGCGCGGCTGGGCTGGGCGAGCTCGACGAGCACGCCGGCCATTCACGCCGATACGACACGGAGCATCGCAAGGCTCGCGTCCTCGTGGTGGGTGGCGGCCAGGCTGGTCGTGCCGCCGCGCTTGCTGCCGCGGCAGCAGGCCCGGGCGTCGTGCTGATCGACGAGGACGCGAATCTGAGGGCACTGCAGCTCGACGGGGTCGAGGTGCTTGCTCCGGCCCGTGCGCTCGGGATCTGGGAGGGCGGCCTCGTTCCCGTCGATGCGGGCACGGTTCTCTACCGCTTTCGCGCAGAGCGGATCGTCGTGGCGACGGGAGCCACCGAGCAGCCGCTCGTCTTTCCGGGCAACGACCTCGTCGGCGTGATGCTCTCCGGAGGCGTTCGCCGTCTCATCAGAGACTTCTCCATCAAGCCGGGCAACCGCGCGATCGTCCTCGCTGCCGACGACGAGGGGCTCGAGATCGTGGACGACCTGAACGAGGCACGGGTCGCGGTGTCTCGAGTCATCGATCTCCGAGAGACGAAACCACTGAAGCTCGTGGCGCAGGGCGGCAAAGGTCGCGTCCGTCGCCTGGTCGTGGACGGCGAGAGCATCGACTGCGACCTGCTCGTTGCGTCTGGCGGCCGCCAGCCGGCGTACTCGTTGCTGGCACAGGCCGGGGCTCGCATCGAGTTCGACTCCGAGCTCGGTGTCTTCGTCCCTACCGAGCTACCCGAAGGAGTCGAAGCTGTCGGCAGCGTCACGGGCGAAGGCCTCGGGAAGATCGATCCAGAGCCGGCCTACGGCGGCAAAGGGAAATGCTTCGTCTGCGTCTGCGAGGACGTGACCACGAAGGACATGAAGCGTGCCATCGCGGAAGGCTTCGACTCGCTCGAGCTCGCCAAGCGGTACACGACGACGACGATGGGTCCCTGCCAGGGGAAGCTCTGCCAGCTTCCGAGCATCCGGCTGTACGCGCAGGAGAACAGGATGTACGAGGCGGCGATCGGGACGACGACCGCCCGCCCTCCCTGGGCTCCGGTCGAGCTCGGGCTCCTCGCCGGCCGCGAGCTCACGCCCACGCGCCGCACGTCGATGCACTGGAGCCACGCGGAGGCGGGAGCCACGATTCAATGGGCCGGACCCTGGAAGCGTCCGTACGCCTACGGCGAGAAGCCGGAGGACGAGGTGCGCGCGGTACACGAGTCGCTCGGCGTCATCGACGTCTCGACGCTCGGCAAACTCTTCGTCGAAGGGCCCGAGGCCGTCGCGCTCCTCGAGCGCCTCTATCCGAACCGTTTCGGCGACATGAAGCCGGGTCGCATCCGCTACGGCGTCCTCACCTCGGACGGCGGCCGGATCATGGACGACGGCACGATCGCGCGGCTCGCTGACGATCTCTACTACGTGACGACGACCTCCACCGGCGCGGATGCCGTGACGGCGTGGTTCGAGTGGTGGAACGCCGTGTGGGGGTATGACGCCGAGATCGTGAACGTCACCGGCGCGATCGCGGCCGTCAATCTCGCAGGCCCGCAGTCGCGCGATGCCCTCCAGCGACTGACCGAATCCGACCTCTCTGCGGAGGCGTTCAAGTATCTCGACGCGCAGGAGATCGAGGTCGCCGGGGTCCCGACCCTTGCACTGCGCATCGGCTTCGTCGGCGAGCTCGGGTATGAGCTCCACTTTCCCAGCCCCGCCGGGGAGTACCTCTGGGCCAGGCTCCTCGCGGAGGGCGCGCGCCCGTTCGGCCTCGAGCCGCAGCGCGTCCTCCGGCTCGAGAAGGGCCACGTCATCGTGGGGCAGGACACCGACTCGGAGTCGAACCTCTTCTCGGCCGGGATGTCCTGGCTGCCGAAACTCGACAAGGACGACTTCGTCGGCAAGTACGCACTCGAGCACTTCGCCGAGCGCGAGGAGAAGGAGCGTCTCGTCGGCTTCACCATGGAGGAGGACGTCCTCCCGGCCGAAGGCGCGCAGATCGTCATCGAAGGTCTTCCGTCGGGGCGCGTCACGAGTGCGCGTCGCAGCGAGGCGGTCGGGTCGGTCATCGGGCTCGCGTGGGTTCCGACGGATCGAGCCGCGAGCGGCGCGCGAGTGGAGATCCGCGTCGACCGGCTGCTGCGTGGAGCGCGGGTTACGCACGGCGCCTTCTTCGACACCACCGGGGAGCGCATGCGATCGTGAGTCGCGCCTTCCTTTCCCCGTCGCGCTGCGACGCCGGGACGCTCACGTCGCCGCTGCGGCGCGCTCTCGACGGTATCGATCCGGTGGCCGTTCGGGACCTGTGGCTCGACGGTGTGGTCGAGATCCGCGGCGACCTCGACCTCGTTGCCGCATCCGCGGATGAGGAGCTCGTGCGGCTGTCCCCGCGGCGTGGCTTTCTGTTCACCGATGACGATCCAGCCGACGTCGCCGAGCGATTGCGTGCCGGCGGTGTGCTCGCGTACGACGCGACCGGCGCGCTCGCCGGGATGGCGATCGCGAGCGAGCAGATCATGCGTCGGCTCACCGACCTCGACCTCGACAGCATTCCGGCAGCCGGCCCGTTCGCCCACGTGACCGCGATCTTCCGGCGCGGGACCGACGGGTCGTATCTCGTCTACGTTCAGCAGGAGCTCGGCCATTACGTGGCGGAGGCCGTGACCGACGCGCTCGCCGGACTCGCGAACATGGGGTTGGACCCAGAGGGTCAAACCCCAGATGAGGGATCCGCGTGAAGGAGATCTTCTTCCCGAAGCGGATGTGGCGGGCGCGGCCGAACCTCAAACGGCGTTACGA
>JBOHAY010000255.1:0-6310 GCA_050697935.1 Gaiellaceae bacterium
ACGTACGACAGCCTCGAAGATCCGGCGCTCATCGGCAGACCCGAATTCGGCGATCACCGCGCTGCGCCGAAACATGACGGCGGCTTCCTGCACACGGTCGAGTGCGCCGACGTCTGCGACGAAGCGCGCATCGGGCTCGGGCCACGCCGAGACGATCAGCCGTGTCTCGCGGGCAGGCAGGTGCGACCAGATCTCCTCGCTCACGTGGGGCATCACGGGATGGAGCAGCTTCAGGAGCCGTTCGAGCGCGGCGAGCGCGGTGGCCCGCGCGTCCTCATCTCCCCCGTAGAGGCGGGGCTTGATCGCCTCTGCGTACCAGTCGCAGAAGTCGTCGAACGTGAGGTGGTAGAGCGCGTCGGTCGATGCGGCGAGCTCGAACCGGCTCCACGCGTCCTCGACCTCCGCGCGCGTCGCCTCGATGCGCGCGAGGATCCAGCGCTCCTCGAGATCGCGTGGCTCTGCCGACGGTGCGACAGCCTCGGCGTGCTGGAGAATGAGCCGCGACACGTTCCAGAGCTTGTTCGCGAGCTTGCGCCCCTCCTCGATCGTGCCGTACGAGAACCGGACGTCCTGCGTCGACGAGTTCTTGAGGAGCCCGTACCGCGTGGCGTCAGCCCCGTACTGATCGATCGCCTCGAGCGGATCGATTCCGGTGCCGAGGCTTTTCGACATCCGGCGTCCGTCAGGTGCGTTGATCGTCGAGTGGATGTTGACCATGTGGAACGGGACCTCGCCCATCAGCTCGAGCCCGGCCATGATCATCCTCGCCTCCCAGAGGAAGATGATCCCGCGATCGGTCGACGAGACGTCGTTCGAGTACCACGCACGTAGCTCCGGCGTCTCGTCCGGCCACCCGAGCGTCGCGAACGGCCAGAGCGCGGACGAGAACCAGGTGTCGAGGACGTCCTCGTCCTGATTGAGATCGGTGGACTGACATTCCGCGCAGGCAGCTGGCTCGGACTCGGCCACCGTCAGATGGCCGTCGGGGCAATACCACACCGGGATCCGATGGCCCCACCAGAGCTGGCGCGAGACGCACCACGGGCGAATCGACTCCATCCAGCTGAGGTAGACGTCGGTGTAGCGCTCGGGGCGGAAGCGCACGCGCCCTTCGCGCACGGCGGCGATGGCGGGCGCCGCCAGCTCGGTCATCTCGCACCACCACTGCAGCGTGATGAGCGGCTCGATCCGCGAGCCACAACGATCGCAATGACCGACGGAATGACGGTATGGCTCCGCCGACTCGAGGAGATCGCGCTCGCGCAGGATCGCCACGATCCGCTTCTCGGCCTCGGCCTGGGTCAGGCCGGCGAAGTCGCCCGCGTCCTCGTTCATGAGCCCGTCGAGGCCGATGACGGTCAACTCGGGGAGGCGGTGCGTGCGCCCGATGTCGAAGTCCATCGGATCGTGTCCGGGAGTGATCTTCACCGCGCCGGTGCCGAACTCCGGATCGACGCGATCGTCCGCGATGATCGGGACGCGCCGTTCCGCGACGGGAACGATCGACTCCTTGCCGACGAGATGCCGATAGCGGTCGTCGTCCGGGTGCACGGCGACGGCGACGTCGGCGAGCATCGTCGGCGGCCGGACGGTGGCAATGGTGAGGTGGCCCGACCCGTCCACGAGCGGGTAGTGGATCGTGTAGAGGTGGTCGTCGACCTCTGAGTGGTTGACCTCGAGGTCGGAGATCGCGCTCGCGCAACGCGGGCACCAGTTGACGATCCGGTTGTCGCGGTAGAGGAAGCCGCGCTCGTACAGGTGGACGAACCACTTGAGCACCGCGCGCACGTAGCCGTCGTCCATCGTGAACCGCTCACGCCGGTAATCGAGCGAGGCGCCGAGCCTGCGGAACTGGCCGTAGATCACGCCCCCGTAATGCTCGAGCCAGCGCCATGTGCGGTCGAGGAACGCGTCGCGACCGAGGTCGTGCCGCGTGAGCCCCTCCTTCGCGAGGTCGCGCTCGACGACGTTCTGGGTCGCGATCCCGGCGTGGTCGTATCCCGGCTGCCAGAGCGTCGAGAAGCCGCGCATGCGGTGGTAGCGAATGAGGAGATCCTGGATCGACGCGTTCAGCGCGTGTCCCATGTGCAGCTCGCCCGTCACGTTCGGGGGAGGAACAGCGATGACGAACGTCGGGCGGTCGGAGTCGGGCTCGGCCGCGTAGAGGCCCTCAGCCTCCCAGGTCTCCTGCCAGCGCGCTTCGACGCCGTCCGGCTTGTAGAGCGGATCCATCGTGCGAGAGTCTAGAAAGGAAGGGTCGCGGCGCTCGCTGCCTAGGCGCTGTGGCGCCGCCCGGTTACCGGGGACAGGTGACTCCCTGTTGCGCGTCGCATGAGAACCAGAGTAGCGCTTGCACTCGCGACCGTGGCGAGCCGACCTTGTGGCTCAGAGCCACAAAGGTCGATGCGGTATCTCCTGGCGCTGGCTGAGCTCGCGCCGACGCTCACGACTCGGCGTCTGAGAGCACGAGAATCGTGCTGGTCGCGTGTGCGAGAAGGCGCCCGTGGAGATCCTCCACTCGGCCCTCGGTCGTCGCGACCCTTCGACCCGGGTGCACGACACCGCCGATGCAGCGGATCAGCCCGGTGTCGAGCGTGATCGGCCGCGTGAAGTTCGCCTTGAGCTCGAGCGTCGTCCAGCGAACGCCCGACGCTAGCGTTGTGACAAAAGCGCAGCCCATCGCCGAGTCGAGAAGCGTCGAGGCGAGACCCGCGTGGACGATGCCGATCGGGTTGTAGTGAAACTCGGCAGGATCGCCCTCGAAGACGGCACGGCCTGGCGCGACCTCCGTCAGTCTGAAGCCCAACGTAGCCGCGATGGGCGGTTGCGGGAGTTCGCCGGCCGCCACTTTCTGCATGACTTCGAAGCCCGAGAGGCCGGCCACGTGCTCGAGCACCGCGAACGGGTCTTCCCACGAGTAGGTGCGCGTTCTGCCCTCAGCCATGCGTTGGAAGCTAGCGCCCGACGGCGTAGCCCTGCATGCCACGGGGGTTCGCCCCCGCTCTGAGCAGGCCGTTCGGCTCGCGGACGACAGCGGTCACTCGACCCGCCGACCACGCCGGCCAGAGGGTCACGTCGTGGCCGCGGCGCTGCAGATCCTCGATTGTCCGAGCTCCAAACCTGGACTCGAGCGCCAGCGATTTCGGCACGAATCCTCGAGGGAAGAAGGACGAGATCAGGTGGTCGGTATGGAACTCCGGGGCATCGATCGCCTCCTGCAGGTTCATCCCGAGATCGACGTGGCGGAGGAAGGCGTGCAGCGCCCACTGCTCCTGTTGGTCGCCGCCAGGCGTTCCCCACGCGAGGTACGGCTCGCCCTGACGGAGCGCGAGCCCCGGGCAGAGCGTCGTACGAGGACGTGTCCCGGGCCGAAGCGACGACGGGAGGCCGTCCTCGAGCCAGAACATCTGCGCTCGCGTGCCGAGCGGCCAGCCGAGCGCCGGGATGACCGGGGAGCTCTGCAACCACCCGCCGCTCGGCGTCGCCGAGAAGAGGTTGCCGAAGCGATCTGCGATGTCGAGATGGACGGTGCCGCGGCCCGGCTCCCCCGAGCCCGGCGTCGCGAGCGCCTGGTGAACCTGCGGGAGGTGTCCCACGCCCGGTCGATAGTCCCCTGACGCCTCCTCGCCAACGAGTGCGCGGCGCTCGTCGTTGTAGTCCGCCGAGAGCAGCTTCTCGATTGGAACCTCGGCCGCGTCACCGTACAGCGCATCTCGATCCGCGAACGCGAGCTTCGCACACTCAGTGACGACGTGAACGAGCTCGGCGTGCGACAGCTCGGCGAGGTCGAAGCCCTGGAGCAACGCCAGCTGCTGCAGGCCGACAGGGCCGGCCGCCCAGGGCTGCGTCTTGCATACCGTCAGCCCGCGATACTCGAAGGTGACGACAGGCTCGAGAGTCGCCTTCCACTCGGCCATGTCCGCGCCCGTGAGCAGACCGCCCTCGGCGCCCGAGAAACGGTCGATCTCCTCGGCGACGAAGCCTTCGTAGAACGCAAGCCGGGCGCGCTCGATCTCCTCCTCGCGCGAGCCCCCGCGGCTCTCTTCGACGATTCTGCGATAGGTGGCAGCGAGCGTCGGGTTGCGGAACAGCTCGCCCGCAGGCGGCGCCGGCAGATACAGGTCGCTGGATCCAGCCCATCCGCGAAGAAGCTCTTCGTTGAGCTCGATCGTCGCGCGAATTCGCTCGTGGAGGGGATATCCGCGCTCGGCGTAGCCGATCGCGAACT
This sequence comes from Gaiellaceae bacterium, assembly GCA_050697935.1. Lineage (GTDB taxonomy): Bacteria > Actinomycetota > Thermoleophilia > Gaiellales > Gaiellaceae > GMQP-bins7. The sequence continues at coordinate 4,229 of JBOHAY010000255.1, forward strand.
CGAGCACGTCCGCGAGGCGCCAGGTGCCGAACTCGCGCAAGAGGAGCAGCCAGCCACCGAAAGCGCCGGGTACGCAAGCCGCGAGCACGCCCGTTCCGGGAATCAGCTCGTGTCCGAGCTCGTGGAAGCGCTCGCTGGTCGCCGAGGCCGGAGCAACACCTTGGCCGCAGAGTGCGAGCGGCTCGCCGCGGTCGGCCGACCAGAAGACGGCGGGCAGCTCGCCGCCGGGCCCGTTCAGGTGTGGCTCGACGACCTGGAGGCAGAAACCGGTCGCCACCGCAGCGTCGAACGCATTGCCACCGCGCTCGAGCACCGCCATCCCGGTCTGCGAGGCGAGCCAGTGTGTCGAAGCGACCATCCCGAAGGTGCCGCGGAGCTCCGGCCGCGTCGTGAACGTCAGGGGCGCACCACGAAGTACGCGTTGAACGGGTCGTGCTCTAGCAGGTGTACGTTGACGGAGGAAAACCCCGCGTCCGCGAGCAGCTCGCGTGCCTTCTCTTCGCCCCACATCGCGCCGAGCCCGTCGCCGCCCTGAGCCAGCGAGACGGTCATGCAGTGCATGCACGAGATCATGTACAGAAGCGGCCCGCCGGGATGCTCCATGTTCTTCTGGACATGGCTCGATCCCTGGATGTCCTGCATCAGGTAGACCCCGTCGGGCTTGAGCGACCGGAAGATCCCGCGCAGCATGGCCAACGGGCGCGCCTGGTCGTGCACCGCGTCGAAGGTCGTGACGAGCTCGAACGACTCGGGCTCCGCGTCGATGTCGAAGGTGCTGAGGTCGCGAGCCTCGAAGCGAACGTTCTCGAGACCCTGTGCGGCAGCCTGCTCACTCGCGTGGGAGATGGCCTCGGTCGAGAGGTCGTAGCCGACGAAGGAGCTGGTCGGGAACCGCTCGGCGAGCATCAGGAGTGCCCTCCCCCGCCCACAACCGAGATCCATGGCAGAGATGCCGCCTTCGAGCCGTTCCTCGACGCCCGCAACGAGTGGAAGGATGTGCGTGAAGAGCACCGAGAGCACCGTCTGACCGCTCTCCTCGGCCATGACGTCATGGAAGCGGCCGAAGCGTTCATAGGGGACGCCCCCGCCTTCGTGGAAGCACTGCACGATGTCGTCCTCGACTGCGGCAAGCGTCGGGATCCACTGGGCAGTGACGGCGAGGTTGTCGGGTGATGCAGCCCGGGTGAGCCAGCTCGCATGTTCGGCCGGGAGCCGGTACTTCCCCGTTGCAGGCTCGTAATCGACGATGCGCCCCGTCGTCATCGTGCCGAGCCACTCGCGCACGTAGCGCTCGTTCAAGTCGGCAGCACCGGCGAGCTCGGCGCTCGTCGCCGCGTCCATCTCGGCCAGCGCGTCGAACAGGCCCGTCCGGTGCCCGACGGAGATCATCACCGCGACCGCGGCGCTGTTCAGCGTCTCGAGCATGAGCCCGGCGAACGCCTCCGCCCGGTCGGCGTCATACCGGGTCGTGGTCATCTGAACCCCCTCCGGTTGACTGTGGAGGCCTAGCTATATCGAGCCGACCGCAGGCCCGTCAACCCACCCGGCCCGCTGCTACGCCGATTCCTCTGCCAGCTCGTCGAGCTCGTCGACCATGCCCTCGGCGCTCGTGACGAGCGTCGGCTTGAGCCGCTTCGAGATCGTCTCTTTCGTGATCACGCACTTTATGACGTCGGTGCGCGAAGGGAGCTCGAACATGACGTCGAGGAGCGCCTGCTCGATGATCGAGCGCAGTCCGCGGGCGCCCGTCTCGCGAGCAAGCGCGTGATCCGAGATCTCCCACAGCGCGTCATCGGTGAAGACGAGCTCGATCGAGTCGTATCCGAAGAAGCGTTGATACTGGCGCACGAGCGCGTTCTTGGGCTCGGTGAGGATCTCGACGAGATCCTCGCGCGTGAGCTGGTGCACCGCCGAGATGACGGGGAGGCGTCCGACGAACTCCGGGATCAGGCCGAAGGACATCAGATCCTCGGGCATGACCTGGGTGAGCATCTCTGCGCTCTCCGTGGAGTTCCGCGAACGGATGTCCGCGCCAAAGCCGATCGTGTTCTTCCCGATGCGCCGCTCGATGATCTTGTCGAG
>JBOHAY010000256.1:0-5061 GCA_050697935.1 Gaiellaceae bacterium
GCCTGACGCCGAGGGATTGGGCCGGCCACGTGAGAACGCCGGAGCGCTTGCCTTTGAAGGTGATCCACTGCCCCAGCGAACCGTCCAGGCACTGCGCCATCGCGCCGTTCTTCCAGCACCCGACGACGGTCGTGCCGACCAGGATCTGGAGGCGCACACTCGCCGCGAGCGGCTTCCCGGCCGCGCTCGAGACCCTGACCGTCCAGCGCCACGGCTGGTCGACGACCGGCTTCGGCGAGCTCGTCGTCATGGAGGCCCGAATCGGCGCGGCGGCAACCGCCGGAACCGCCAGGAGCAAGATCAGAGCGATCGCCATGAGACAGAGGGCGCGCATAGCCTGATCTTAGGCTGGCACGGCCGCTTGCTCGAGCGCTCGGCCGGCGCGTGGTAGGAGCGCGAGCGCGACGAGAGCGGGGAACGTGGGCACCCAGAATGCGAAGAGCCGGTACACGGCGACGGCGACCAGCGCAGGCGCGAGGGGGACGCCGACGACCGTGAGCGCATACGTCATCGCAGCATCGACGCCTCCTACGCCGCCAAGCGGAAGCGGGAGGATCATCGCCGCGTGGCCGGTGGCAAACGCGAGCACGAGCTCGGGAAGCGGCAACGACTCGCCAACCGAGTTGAGCGCCGCCCAGAGGCAGGCGACGTTACCGACCCAGTAGAGGAGCGACCACTGCAGCGATCGTCGGCCAGCGGGATGCGGAAGCACCGTTCGCACCCACGCCGCGCCCGCGATTGCGTACGAGAGGCCACGATGAACGATCGATCCGCCCGGCGAGGTCAGACCCTCGACGCGCCCGGGCTGAGTGACGAACGCAGCTGCGGCGAAGCAGAGCGGGATTGCGAGGAGCCAGGGAACGGTGAGGGCGCGGGGCGCATCTCCCCAGACACCCAGGGCCGTGAAGAGCGCGGCGATCCAGGCTCCGATACCGAAAGCGACGTAGAAGAGCGTGTTGAAGCCGAGCACGCGCACAAGCGCCTCCCTCTGAGGGAACCGTGCGCGCCGAAAGCACCAGTACGCCGCCGCGAGCGCGCCGGCTCCGCCGGCGGCGAAGACGCGCGTCGCCCCGATGCTCGCGAGCATGACGTGCGCGCTGAGAGCGAAGCCCGGGTCCGGGCCGTCGTTCCACCGTAACGCCTCTCGGACTACGGCTGCATAGCCGGTCAGTGCGGCCACCTGTGCGACGAAGCACACGAGGAACCACGTCGAATCGGCTTCCGCGATCGCGTCCCGCACCTCGGAAAACCCTGCTGCCCGCGCGATCAGCAGCCCGACGCCGATGACGACGAGCGCTGCGGCAACGACCCCGAGCGCCACCTTCCACGCGGGAGGAATGGGCCGTCCTGTGGATGGATCGGCGCTCACTCTTCACCGTTCGCTGCCAGAGACCGCCGTGAAGCGAACGCACGCGTCGCACCCAGCCCGAGCGCGGCGCCTGCGGCCGCATCGAGCACGTAGTGATTCCCTGTCGCTACAACGAGGAAGGACACCAGCGGCGGATAGGCGTACGCAGCGCTCTTGACGACGCGCGACTCCGCCCGCTCCGCGATCGCCGCGCCCATGAGAACGGCGAACGCGACGTGCAGGCTCGGCATCGCTGCGACGGGGTTGTAGAGGCGGACGAGAACCGGGTGCTCGAGGTCGAGCCCGCTGACCTCCGACATCGTGTCCACGAAGCCCTCGAGCACCCGGGGTGGCTCGGTCGGGAACAGCAAGAACATGGGCTGTGCCGCCACGTATGCGCCCTGACACGCGCGCCGCAGCTCGTGGTACGCAGGATCCCGCCTGCGATAGAGAAGAACGAGCCAGCCCACGGTCAGCGTGACGTTGAAGGCGGCATAGCCGACGTTGAGCCCGTGCACGGTGCGTGGAAAACGGAGCACTGCTCGCTGCAGCGCCGGTTCGAGGTCGATCCCGAGCCGTTCCTGCACAGCGACGATCCGCTCTGCGTTCCGGCGCGCCCTCGCGCGGCCGTCACCCCGCAACACGAGAGCCCGAACGAGGAGATAGAGCCCGTAGACGACGACCGCGAGGGTCACCTCGCGCCTCGGCGAGAACGTCCTCACTCGATCTCACGCCAGGTCAGCGGATACACGGCCGCCCAGTGTTCCGCATTCGCGCGCAACGTCGCCGTCCAGCGATCCGCGAGCTGCTGCAACAAGGCTTGCTCCGCTTCGACACCGCCGTCTCGTGCCGGAGGGTCGAGCGGCGACTCGATCTCCACCCGCCACCGGCGAAGCGCGACCGGAAGGACGCTGAACGGCACGACGGGGGTCCCGCAGAGCCGCGCCAGCGAAGTAGCGCCGGCCGGAAGCTCCGCGACGGCGTCGAGGAAACGGACGGGATACGTGCGCATCCACTCCTTCGCGTAGTCCCCGATGACCAGGATCGCCTGGCCGTCGCGAAGCAGGCGAGCCGCCTTCGACGCCGGCTCGGAGTCGTACATGATCCCGAGCCCCGCGCGAACGCGCAGCCCTTCGACCGCCCAGGCCAGCCAGTCGTCGGTGACGATCGCCGTGGTCGGCACCGGCACGATCGCCTCGGGCAGAGCCGTAGCGACCTCCCAGCCTCCGACGTGAGTCGATACGAGGAGGACACCGTGGCCGCGGGCGAGCGCCGCATCGATGTGCTCACGGCCATGGATCTCCGTCGTCGCGATGAGCTCCTCGGGTCTCGCCAGCGCCCAGAGGAAGTCGGCGGAGCGCCGAGCCTCGTTTCGAACCTCACGCCGGACGAGCGCCCTGACCTGCGGATGATCCGGAGGCAGACCGAGCGCATGGCACAGGTTCGAGGCCAAGCGGCGTCGCTTGGCCGGGCGGCACGCCCATTCGATCTTCGAGCCGGCAGACGTCAGCGGCCCGATCACGCTCACGGGCACGCGGCTCGCCACGGCACTCGCTCCGAGGATCGCGCCCCGCAGAGCGCGCGCCGCGAGCGGGCCCTGGCCGAATGGCGCGTCCGGCCGCGGCTTCCCGTCCGGGGCTAGACGCAGGGCATCGAGCCGTCCGAGCACGCTCATCGCCGCGGAGTCAAGGAGGTGAGAAGCAACGTGACGTCCTCCTCGTAGTGCACGGCGCCCACGCGCGAGTCGTTCGTCGTGCGGCTCACCATCGCGATCTTGACCGGGACGCCCGACTCCGAGTCGAACCAGAGGTCGTGCCGCGACGAACCGCGTATCTCGCCCGAGAACGTCGATGTCCGCCGAACGTGCTCGGCCGTGACCATCTGCCCGCCAACCCGAATCGGCTCCCGCCCCACGAGGCTGCCGACCCCGTGCTCCTCCGACGTGTCGGTCGCGCATGCGACGCTCCACCTCGTGACGGAGCCGGCAGCCGGGCGAATCGGCAGGCCCGTGCAGAGGTACGTCGTCGGCTCGGTCCGACCGAAGAACGTGTGCCGCTCGTCCTGTGACGCAAGCTCCCAGCCTGCCGGAGTCGTGCAGTAGATCCACTTGGTCGTGCGGCCCTTCAACACTCGCCAGAGGAGGCTGACGCCGCAATCGGTCGCGCTGATCGTGATCGTCGAGCGCTTGGGGTAGCGGTGAGTGACTCCCGTCAGCGCATCGGTCCGCTCGTAGCCGGCGGTGGCGTACACATAGACACCCTCGGGAATCGGTGAGGGAGCGCCCGGTGTCGGCTCGGTGTCCGTGCGAAAGCTCGTCAACGCCTCTGCCACAGTCACGGGCTCGGCCTCGTCGCGCAGCAGCACGAGCCATCCGGCGACGCCGGCGATCACGAGTGCGCCGAGCACACCGGCCGCGATGAGCGCGGCTCGTTTCACGCGCGCGAGCGTATCGCGGCTCGATCCCCGCGCAGTGGTGGCCTCATCGCTCGGCCGCGGCGCCGCCCCGAGTGAACGCCGGCCAGTCCTTCCGGCGAGCGAGCGCGAGGCAATCCGGCGTCCCCATTCGATAGCTCCGCGGCGCGAAGAGCCTCGTGTACGTGAACGCGAGATTTCGCGCACGAAGCGACTGCGCTTCGCCCGAGCCGAGCCAGCCGGCTCCCCACCGCACGACGTCGTTGGCGAGACACGTCGTCGTGCGCTCGTTACGCACACCCTGCCGGTGGAGCGCCTCGTGCAGAAGGATCGAGAACGCACCGGCCGTGTAGACCGTGCGGCGACCGGCGAGGAACGCACGCACGCTCTGGCATGTTCCGTTGCGGAGATGGACGTCGCCGTCCCCCGCGTAGTACGCGACAACGCGTCTTGCCGACTCTCCGGATCTCCGCGTGTAGGCCTCCTCGAACGACCGCTTGTCGCGGTAGCAGCGGACGTACGCGCGGAGGACGAAGCGAAACGGCGTCTTCGGCGAAGCCTGAGCGAGCGCTGCTCTTGCGACGACGCCGAGCCGTCGGTCGTACGTGTACGTCTCGGCTCCCGCGCTCCGAGCGACGTCCGCACCGGCAACGCCGACGACCAGCGCCAGAAGGAGAAGCCGCGACACGCCTGTCGTGAGAGTAGCGCCGTAGCCGCCTCATCCGAACTCAGCTCGACCGCATGGCCAGCCGAGCTGATCTAGCCTGCGCGGCGGAGCGGCATGGGCCCGGTGGCCCAGCGGGTCTTCAAAACTCGTGCGGTCGTGCAGCCCACGGCTCGGTCGGTTCGACTCCGGCGCCGCTCCGTTGCTCGAAAGGTCAGCGGCAGACGGTCTCGCCGCGGTCCTCCGAGAAGGGACCGCCACCACCGACGGTGAGCGGCTCCTTCCACGGGAGACAGCCCTGATTCTGCGCCGTGCCGGCGACGAGGAGGATGCCGAGGAACACGCCCGTGATCGCCAGCGCGATGAAGAAGTTCTTCATCGTCATACGTTGAATGTAACCCCACGCGCGGTCGGAGCAAGCACCGTCCCCTAGGCTCCGCGGCGATGGTCACGTCGATCGCGATCGCACCCGAGGAGCACGCCCGCCGCTGTGACGCCCTGCTCGCCCAGGCGCACGCCGAGGGCCTCGCCGGCGTCGTGCTCTTCGATCCGACGTACGTCCTCTACTACTCGGGCTTCGCCTTCGTTCCGACCGAGCGGCCGATCGCGTTCGTCCTGGGCTCGGACGGCACGCGGG
>JBOHAY010000257.1:0-1865 GCA_050697935.1 Gaiellaceae bacterium
ATGCCCGTAGCCGACCGCCGGATGGACGAGGCCGAGCTCCGTGATCGGATGGCGTTGATCGCCGGGGCGTTTCGGCCCGCGGCGCCGATTGACCGGCGTAGTCTCTTTGCCGGCCGCATCGAGCAGATCGCGGACGTCTTCTCGGTCGTCGCGCAGCCGGGCCAGCACGCGGTGATCTACGGCGAGCGCGGTGTCGGCAAGACGTCACTCGCTGGCGTCGCCGCGGAGATGCTCGCCGGCGCGAACATCTTGACCGCGCGTGCGATCTGCGATGTAAGCGACGACTTCGCGAGCGTCTGGCGCAAGTCCCTGAGCGAGATCGTGATTCACTCGACAGCGCAGGCGCTCGGCTTCACGGGGAAGGTCGAGGCAACGACGATGCCGGGCTCGGAGCTCCTCGGCGCGGGTCCCGTCACGCCGGACGAGGTTCGGCGAGCGCTCCAACGAGTCGCACAGCATCGTCAGGTTGCGCTGTTCGTCGACGAGTTCGATCGGCTTCGGGACACTGACAGCCGCATCCTTTTCGCGGACACGATCAAGACTCTTTCGGATCGCCTCGTAGGCGCGACGGTCTTCCTGATCGGTGTCGCCGACAGCGTCGGCGAGCTCATTCGCGAGCACCGGTCCATCGAGAGGGCACTCGTGCAGATCCACATGCCGCGGATGACGCCCGGGGAGCTCGCCGAGATCGCAACGACGGGGATCGCCACGGCACGCATGGGAATCGCGCCGGGAGCCGTGAGGAGGATCACGACGCTCTCCCAGGGGCTTCCGCACTACACACAGCTTCTGACCCAGCTCGCGGCCCAGGCGGCGCTGGCGCGTCGTCGGGCGGACGTGAGCGCGCGGGACGTCGGTGTGGCCGTGGGCCGGGCGATCGACCGCGCCCAGCAGAGCATCGTCGATGCATACCGGGACGCGACGGTGGGTGCGCAGCCGAGCGCTCTCCCGCACGTGCTTCTCGCGTGTGCGCTCGCCGACGAGGACGAGTACGGATTCTTCGACGCATCAGGCGTGCGGTCGGCTCTCGGTCGCATCCTCGGAAAGCCGTCCAAGACGCCCGCTTTCGCGCGTCAGCTCGACGAGCTCTCCGGAGGTGATCGCGGCGCGGTCCTGCAGAAGCTCGGTCCGGCGAAGACTCCCCGCTATCGCTTCTCCGACGCGCTCCTCCAGCCGTACGTCGCGATGCGAGGCGTCGCCGAGGGAGTCGTGCGGGTGCAGGATCTGCGGTAGCTGCGCTCCGCGTCAGTCGCGCAGGAACAGCAGGACTGCCAGCACGCGCCGGTGGTCGTCGGTGCTCGCGGGCAGGTCGAGCTTCGAGAAGATGCTCGTGACGTGCTTCTCGACCGCGCGGAGGGTGACGAACATCCGGTCTGCGATCGCCTGGTTGGAGCGGCCTTCGGCCATGAGCTCGAGCACCTCCCGCTCGCGTGGCGTGATCTCGTCGAGCGGATCGTCTTGCCGGCGACGACCGACGAGCTGGCTGACGACGGCCGGATCGAGAGCCGAGCCTCCCTCCGAAACGCGCCGCACGGCAGAGGCGAACTCCTCGACGTCGGAGACGCGGTCCTTCAGCAGGTAACCGACCCCCTCGGCGCTCTCCGACAGCAGGTCGAGCGCGTACCCGGGCTCGACGTACTGGGAGAGAACCAGAACGCCGGTCTCGGGGAAGCGCTCGCGGATCTCGCGCGCTGCGCGGAGCCCTTCGTCCGTGTGGGTCGGGGGCATCCGAATGTCGACGACGGCGACGTCCGGCTTGTGCATCGCGACGTGCCGAAGGAGGTCGTCCGCGTTTCCGGCCTGCGAGACGATGTCGAATACCGAATCCGTGAGCAATCGCGCAAGCCCCTCGCGCAGCAGCACCG
>JBOHAY010000258.1:0-41952 GCA_050697935.1 Gaiellaceae bacterium
TAGGGCGCGTTTCGAACGAGCCCCGCTGCGCACGGTCTCGGATCTCCATCAGCCCGGATTCCCCTCCAACGGGAAGGGCGCCGCGGCGCACGATCTTCATGCCCGTGTACTCCTTGGGGTTGTGCGAGGCGGTGACGCAGATCCCACCGTCGAGCCCGAGCTCGGAGACGGCGTGGTAGAGCATCTCGGTGCCGACAAGGCCGATGTCGACGATATTCGCGCCGCCGTCGGCCGCGCCGTCGACCACCGCTTGCGCCATGTCCGGTGAGGACAGGCGCATGTCTCGCCCGACCGCGATCGTCTTCGGCTCGAAGTGCTCGACGTACCCACGCCCGACGCGGTAGGCGCCGTCCTCGTCGAGTTGTGACGGATAGATCCCGCGCACGTCGTAGGCCTTGAAGACGACAGGATCGAGCATTCGAGGGATGCTAGATGGCCGGGCTCGGATCGGGATTCCAGCGGCCCCCGTCGTCGTTTCTACACTTCAGGAGTGGAACGCAAGCTCGCAACCGTGCTGTTTGTCGACATCGTCGATTCGACGGGCCTGGTGACCGGTACCGACCCGGAGGTCGTGCGCCGGCGCGTGAACCAGTTCTTCGAGACCGTCTCGCAGTGCGTCTCGCAGCACGGAGGGATCGTCGAGAAGTTCGCCGGCGATGCGGTGCTCGCGGCCTTCGGCGTTCCCCAGGCGCACGAGGACGACGCGCAGCGGGCGACGCGGGCAGCTCTCGCGATGCGTCAGTCGGTGGTCGACCTCGGGCTCCAGGCCAGGATCGGGATCGAGGCCGGCGAGCTGGTTGTCGAGGACGCGGAGTCGACGTTCGCGACCGGCGAGGCGGTGAATCTGGCGGCGCGATTGCAGCAGGCCGCGAGACCCGGGGAGATCCTCGTCGGCCCGACCGCGTATCGGCTTGCCGCCGGAAGTCTCGTCGTCGAGGACGCGGGGCCCCTCGAGTTGAAGGGGATGGATGCGCCGCTTCGTGCGTGGCGCGTCGTGGACATGCTCGAGGGCCCGGCTCGTCCGCTTGGCCCACGCGCTCCGCTCGTCGGCCGGGCTTCGGAGCTCGAGCTCCTGGAGAACACGTTCGCCCGCAGTCTGCGCGACCGGCGCGCGCACCTCTTCACGATCTATGGCGAGCCGGGCGTCGGAAAGAGCCGGCTCGCGCGGGAGTTCCTCGACGGTGTCGAACGCGCCAGCTGCCTCATAGGGCGCGCGCTTCCCTACGGAGAGGGCGTCACGTACTGGCCCTTGGCCGAGATGGTGAAGGCGGCGGCCGGCATCTCCGATGACGATCCGCTGGAGGAGGCATTCGAGAAGCTCCGCGAATGTTGCGCGGAGGACTCGATTGCCGACGTGCTCGGCCTCGCGGCCGGCCTCATGGAAGCGCTCGACGGCGAGCGGAGTCAGCAGGAGATCGCATGGGCCGCGCGCGAGGTGATGGAGCGAATCGCGGACGTGCAGCCGTTGATCTTGCTCTTCGAGGACATCCACTGGGCCGAGGCGCCGCTGCTCGATCTCGTCGAGCATCTGGCGGACTTCGTGCGCGCGCCGCTTCTCATCGTTTGCCTCGCTCGACCGGAGCTGCTCGATACGCGGCCAGGCTGGGGCGGTGGTCGCGTTCGGTCGACAGCGATCGAGCTCGAGCCGCTGTCCGAGGAGGAGAGCGAGCTGCTCGTCGAGAAGCTGCTCGCGCAGCTCGCGGGCATGTCGGGTGAGATGCCCGCCGCGCTCCCGCGGGAGGCGCTCGAGCGCACCGAGGGAAACCCGCTCTTCGTCGAGGAGACGATCCGCATGCTGGTCGAGAGCGGCTCGGGAAACGGTTCGTCGGATCGCATCCCCGACACCCTCCAAGCGCTGATCGCAGCCCGTATAGACCACCTGGCGCCGGCGGCCAAGACGCTGCTCCAACGCGGTTCCGTCGTCGGGCGGATCTTTTGGAGGGGCGCTCTCGAACATCTCTCGCCGGACGTCGAGGGGATCGAGGCGCTGCTCGATGATCTCCTACAGCGTGAATTCCTCCTGCGCGAGCCGCGCTCGTCGATCTCGGGCGAGACGGCGTATCGGTTCAAGCACCTCCTCATCCGTGAAGTCGCGTATGCCGGCATGGCGAAGCTTTCGCGGGCCCAGTACCACGCTCGATTCGCGGAGTGGCTCGCCGAGCGAACGGGCGAAGAGCTCGTCGAGATCCGGGCCTACCACCTCGACCAGGCCGTCGAGTTCCTCGTCGAGCTCGAAGGAGCGGCACCCGAGGAGCTCGCGCAGGAGACGGCAGGCGCCCTCGTCAAGGCTGCGAAGCGCGCGATCGCGCGTGAGGCGTATGTGAATGCGCGCAAGCTCGGTCTGCGTGCACTCGAGCTGCGTCCGACGCTCAGCGCGCGGTACGTCGCAGCGCGCGCCGCGTGGAGACTCCAGGATTTCGCCGCAATCCAGATCGAGATGGAGAAGGTGCGCGATCAGGCGCGCGAGCTCGACGAGCCCGTCGTCGAAGCCCTCGCGTTGACCGCGCTCGGCGAGGCGGCTCTGAAGCGGGACGGAGATGCGGGACGCGCGAAGGCACTCGTCGACGAAGCGCTCGAGATCCTCGCCGGGCGGGACGACCCGGTTGCCGAGTTCGACGCGCTCCACACGCGCGCAATCATCGGTGGCTGGCACGCGGACATGGACGAGGTCGTGCTCTACATGGAACGGGCGTACGCGCTGGCGATGGACGCCGGCCGGAAGGACCTACAGACGATCGCAGCCCAGGTCCTGGCGCAAACCCACATCGTGCGCCTCGAGCTCGACGAGGCTGAGCTGTTACTGACGCGCGCGCTCGAGCTCGCGGGCGAGAGCGGCAGCGTTCGCGCGCGGGTGGGTGCCACGCTCTCGTACGGATGGTTCCTGTCCGTCAAAGGTGAGCTCGATGCCGCGGAGACGGTCTACGAGGAGGTGCGTCAGACCGCGGTGGAGCTCGGGGTCGAGCCTGGGATTGCGTCAGCGCTCTTTCGACTCGGCGAAGTCGCGTGGCGTCGCGGCGACTACAAGCGCGCCGAGAAGAGTTTCCGGGAAGCGCTCCGCATCACCTCGACGCGCGGTGATCGTGGCTTCCTACCGGATCTGCAGGCAGCACTCGCGGAGACGCTTGCCGCGCTCGGCAAGATCGAAGAGGCGGAGCGCCTCTCTCTCGAGGTGGAGGCCGTCAGGCGCCCTGACGATCCGCACTTCGGAGTCACGGTTGCGACGATGCAGGCAGCCATTCGTGCCGCTCAGGGCCAAGACGAGGAGGCCGAGAGGCTCTACCGCTCCGCGCTCGCGGAGACCACGAACGGGTTCCTGCTGCTCGAGCTCGAGCTTCTCGAGAGGCTCGTGTCCTTCTATCGCAAGCGAGGCCGAGACGAGGACGCAGCGTCCTACGAAGCGCGCCTCGCCGAGCTCGTTCCACCGGTGTCGACCAGAACCGAGCGAATCGCCTGACTCGAGCGCTCGTCCGGCGACTCGGAGATGACGGTTGCCGGTCGTTCGAAGCCGGCGAGCGCGTCGCGCAATGGCTCGGCGCGCAGCGTCCCGTCGCCGTACGGCAGGTGCTTCGTCTCGTTGCGGTTTGCGAACGCGATGTCCGAGAAGTGGATGTGGAAAGGGACATTGGGCTCCAGGACGGCGTCCACGGCGCGAAGCGCGTCGCTGAACCGTAATGGCTCCAGAAACTGTCCGTCACTCGTGGCATGCATGTGGGCGAAGTCGATGACTGGGCGGACCCAGCGCGTGCGCGCCGATACCTCGACCACGTCGTCGATCGAGCCGAGGTCCCTGACGCGACCCATCACCTCGACACCGAACGGCACGGCGCGATCCTTTCCTTCCAGTCGCTCGCGCAGGGTGCCGAGTTGCTCTACGACGGCGTCGATCGCGTCCTCGCGACTTCGCCCCAGGAGAAAGCCGGGGTGGAAGACGACGAGCTCGGCGCCGCTTGCAGCAGCGATTCCCGCGCTTCGGTCGAGGGCTCCGACGGCAGACGTGAACTTGCGCCCGCTCGCCTCGAGATGGCCCATGAACCCGAAGAGCGGCGCGTGCACGGAGAGGGCGATGTCATGGGCACGCGCGAGCTCTCCGAGCTCGGCCGCGAACGGGTAATCCATCCAGAATCCGCTCTCGAAGTCGATCTCGCACGCTGTGTATCCCCGCTCGAGAAGTGCAGCGACCGCTTCTTCGGGGGACTCCCGAGACGGCAGCCGAGCGGGTCCGATGCGGACGCCGGACATGACGGCCATCCTAGATGGCTGATCGGCAATTCCTCGTCGCGCGCCGGTCGCTGAGACACGGCGCCGGTGTCCCCGGCTTGGTCTCAGCCATCCCTGCATCGACGGCAATTACCGATCAGCCATCTAGTACCGCCGATGTGATTGCCTTCACACCGTGAAGGCGACGATGCTCCTCGCAGACTACGCGGTCGTCTCGGACGGAAAGCTCACGATTGTCGGGGGCGGGTGGTCACAGACGGGTCCCGAGCCGGCGGCCTTCGGGATCGGACTCCTGATCCAGGTTCCCTGGGACCGCGCGAACACCGTGCATTCGTTCTCCGTCGAACTGCTCGATGCAGATGGAGGCACAGTCGCCTTCGAAGCGGACGAGGACGAGGACCACGCAGTCGCCTTCGGAGGCGAGTTCGAGGTCGGGCGTCCGCCCGGGCTCAAACCCGGGACACCGCTCGACTTCCCGGTTGCGGTCAACTCGACCCCGTTGCCGCTCGAGCCGGGGCGCTACGAGTGGCGGTTGACGATCGACGGAGACTCCCGCGAGGACTGGACGTTGCCGTTCACCGTGCGCGCCGAGGAGTCGTAACAGCCTGGCGCAGCCGACTCGGGCCTACACCACCAGTCCGTCCGATTGGGTCCGTACGCTCGAAAGCATGTCCAAGACCCCGACTCGCATCGATCTTCTCGAGCTCGATATCGACCTTCGCCTGGCGGATCTCTGGCGAGAAGCGGTAGACGTGTCCGAGTGGAGCCTGGAGGTGGTTGCCGCGTTCATCCGAGCGGCATACGGCAAGGGGTACTGCGACGCCTTGACGGAGGAGTCGCCTGGCTCGCTCTGCGTCGAGCACGGATATCGCATGCCCGATCGCCGCGTGCGCGAGCGTGACGCCGCGTAAGCGGTTGTTCACCGAAGTTCTCGCGGCATCAGGGCTAGACTTTCACCGTGGCAAGGAAAGCGAGTCCCGCGCGGCTCGTGATCGCGCTCTCGGTAGCTGCGGTCCTTGCCGTCTTCCTCCTGTACACGTCCATCGCGGGCGGTGGGAACCCGTCAATCGCTCCGAGCGCGCTCCAGGGACGCACGGGCGAGGTGCAGCTCGCGGGGCTCGTCGTCGGGCCGGTCGTGGGAGACGCCCACGCCGGGGGTCTTCGCTTCAAGCTCCAAGACATCGGCGGCAAGTCGAAGACCCGCGTGGTCGTTCGATACACGGGCTCCGTCCCCGACCTCTTCAAGGTTGGGCGCCACATCGTGATCGACGGCCACCTCCGCAGCGGCGTGTTCGTCGCGGAGCCCGGCTCGATGATCACGAAGTGCCCCTCGAAGTACGCGCCGAAGCCGAGCGGCGACTCCGCTTAGATGCTTGATCGGAAATTCACGCGGGCCGGATGACGGCCACGACACGGCACCGGATCGCCACCCTCGCGCGGCGCACAGGCTTCAAGCCTGCACGACGCGTGAGGGTGGCGTCCAGCTTGGTCGTGACCGCCCCCGGACGGCGCGCCAATTTCCGATCAAGCATGTAGGAATCGATCCATGCCCGAGCTGGGTCGTGCCGCGCTCGTCGTCACCCTCGGTCTGGCTGTCTACGCGCTCGTCGCGGGCTCGGCGGCTGCATATCTCGGGCGTCGACGGCTTGCTCAGTCGGCGCAGAACGCCCTGATCGCGGCGTTCTTCACGACTCTCATCGCGTCCGCGGTACTCGTCTCCGCGCTGCTTCGCCACGACTTCTCGTTCACATACGTCGCGCGCACGACGAGCGAGGCGCTGCCGACGAGCTACACGATCTCGGCGTTCTGGGGCGGCCAGGAGGGATCGCTCCTCCTCTGGCTGCTCATCCTGACGGGTTTCGGCGCGGCGGCAGTGCGGCTCAACAGGAGATGGGCCCGTGAGCTCATCGTCTGGGTCGTGCCCGTCCTCGCGGCGGTCGCGACATTCTTCGCGTTCCTTGTCGTCGCGGTCGCAAGCCCGTTCGCGACTCAGGTGGCGCCTCCCGACGGCGCCGGAATGACGCCGAGCCTCCAGAACCCGTACATGCTCGCCCATCCGCCGCTGCTGTACCTCGGCTACGTCGGATTGACTGTTCCCTTCGCCTTCGCCCTCGGCGCACTCCTCTCCGGACGGCTGGACGAGCGCTGGCTCATCGCGACGCGTCGTTGGACGCTCTTCGCATGGACCGCACTCGGTATCGGCCAGCTTCTCGGCGCGCATTGGGCGTACGTCGAGGTCGGATGGGGCGGCTACTACGCATGGGATCCCGTCGAGAACGCCGCCCTCATGCCCTGGCTCGCCGCCACGGCGTTCCTGCACTCGGTGATGATCCAGGAGAAGCGGGGCATGCTCAGGGTCTGGAACATCCTCCTCGTGATCCTCGCCTTCTCGCTGTCGCTCTTCGGGACGTTCCTCACCAGATCCGGCGTCGTCAACTCGATCCACTCGTTCACGCAGAGCTCGATCGGGCCGTGGTTCCTGGCCTTCATCGGCGTGACGGTGGCCGTGTCGCTCGGGCTCGTCTTCTGGCGGCTTCCGCAACTCCGGTCACCCACGAAGCTCGAATCGCCCATTTCTCGAGAGGCGGCATTCCTCTACAACAACCTCCTTCTGCTCGCTCTCTGCCTGGCGATCCTGTGGGGTGTCGTGTATCCGATGCTCTCCGAGGCGATTCGCGGCGAGGCCGTCGTCCTCGGTCGTTCGTACTACGACTTCTTCCTGCGCGCCTTCGGCCTGCCGCTGCTCCTGTTGATGGGCATCGGCCCGTTGATCGCGTGGCGACGAGCATCGCTTCGAAGCCTGGCGACGACGTTCCGCTGGCCGACGCTCGTCGCCCTGGCGACGGGCCTGACACTGCTCGTTCTCGGCGCGGGCAGCTCGGTTCCAGGGCTGGTGGCGTACACATTCTCGGCCTTCGTCGGCACCACCATCATCATGGAGTTCGCGCGTGGCACGCGCGCGCGCAAGGCGCTCGGAGCTTCGTCGTGGCCCGGCGCATTCTCGTCGCTCATGGCACGCAACCGGCGCCGCTACGGCGGCTACGTCGTTCATGCGTCCATCGTCCTCCTCGCCATCGGCGTCGCGGGCTCGAGTGCGTTCGACTCGGTCACAGAGGCGAAGCTCACGCAAGGCGAGTCGCTCGCGGTCGGCGGCTACACGCTCGTCTATCGGTCACTCGACGAGCGCCAGTCGGCCAACGCCACCGAGATACGAGCGACCCTGGGGGTCAGTCGCGGCAACGACGACCTCGGCACGCTCGAGGCCGGGAAGAACGCGTACACGATCGAACAGCAGGTGTCGAACGAGGTCGGGATCCGTACCGACAAGCTGACCGGTGAGGATCTCTTCGTCATCGCCGAGCAGATCGACGCCGACGGGAGCGTGTACTTCCGCGTCTTCGTCAAGCCCCTGGTCAACCTCATCTGGCTCGCCGGGTTGGTCTTCCTCCTGGGATCGCTCATCACGCTCTGGCCCGACCGACGAGAGCAGCGGAGACTCGTTGCGCGGGCCGGCGAAGTCGGCCTCCCGGCGACCCGTTGACGATCGCGTTGGTGCTCGCCGCGGCGCTCGTCGTGGCCTGCGTGATCGTGGTTGCTCTCCCGTTCCTCAAGGAGCCCGATCCGGAAGCGGACGTCCTCGACGAGCTGGACGAGGAAGAGCGGCGTCGACTCGCCCTGCTCGAGGCACGTGACAGGGCGCTCTCCGCGCTCAAGGAGCTCGAGTTCGATCACCGAATGGGCACGATTACCGACCACGACTATCGCGAGCAGGTCGGCGCGCTTCGCCGTGAGGCGGCGGCGGCGCTACAAGCGCTCAACCGCGATCTCGGTGAATCGAGTGCGGAGGTCGCCAAAGGGGAGGGACGTCCGGTCGGTGGGCGAACCTAGAGTGCTGATGCGAAGACGCAGCGCCCCGGCCGCGAAGCGGCCGGCTTCAGGGATCTTCGCGCGATCGGGACCCGCGTGTCAGCGGGTATTGACCTTGCGCGTGGTGTGCAGCCGATCGCTCCTCGTCGTCGGGCTTGCGCTTGCGCTCGTCTTCGTCGCACCTGCGTCAGGTGACGACATCGAGGATCAGAGGGCCGCAGTGGATGCTCGCATCGCTGCGCTCCAGGCCGAGATCGCCGCCTCGAGCAAACAGGAAGGAGTCCTCACCTCGCAACTCTCGGCCGTCGTCTCCGAGCTCGGTGCGGCGCAGGATGCCGTCGACGAGGCACAGTCGAGCCTCGGCCATCTCGAAGCGGAGCTTGCGACGGAGCAGGATCGCCTCGTCCAACTGACTGTGTTGCTCGAGAGGCAGACGCGACGGCTCGAACGTCTTCAGGCCGAGTACGAGCGCGCCGTCGGGATCCTCGAATCGCGTGTCCGGGCCATCTACATCGAGGAGCCTCCCGACGTCCTGTCGTTCCTCGTTTCGGCTTCCAGCTTCGACGATGTGATCGACAACGTCGAGTTCCTCAACAGGATCGGCGCCCAAGATGAGAGCATCGCTCGGCAGGTCGAGTCGGCCAAGCGGAGAGCAGCGGCCGAGCGCAGCGCAACGGCCAGCACAAAGCGGCTCACGGCGGCGACCGTCTCGGTCATCTCCGCACACACGGACGAGGCGCGCTCCGTGCGCGACCGGCTTGCAGCGAACCGCGACACGCTCGTTGCCGCCCGCCGCCTGAAACAAAGTGCCGTCGCCAGCTCACGCGAGTCGCGCGAGGAGTACTTGGCCGAGGTCGACGCCCTCGCGGCGCAGAGTGCTTCTCTCGCAGCGGCCATTCGAGACGCGCAAGCGGACTCGGGCTCGAGTGGCACAGGCACTCCCTCCGCGGCGGGCCTGATCTGGCCGGTGGACGGGGTTGTCGTAAGCGGGTTCGGCATGCGCTGGGGACGGATGCACGAAGGCATCGACATCGCGGCCGCGTCGGGAACTCCGATACGGGCGGCTGCTGCCGGCGCGGTGATCCATTCCGGATGGCTCGGCGGCTACGGAAACCTGGTGGTCGTCGACCATGGCAACGGGCTCGCGACGGCATACGCGCACGCTTCGGTCATCCTCGTCGGAGTCGGCCAGCAGGTGAGCCAGGGCGAGACCGTCTCGCTCGTCGGCTCGACCGGGAACTCCTCCGGGCCACATCTGCACTTCGAAGTGCGCATCAACGGCGATGCGGTCGACCCCTTGTTCTACCTCTGATCGTCCCGCGCGCTACGCGGCTTCGGTGACGGCGCGCGGCAGGGTTTCGGGAACCACGAGGTGGAGATCCGGAAACGCGCGCCAGCGCTCGTCGAGGCCCAGGCCGTAGCCGGCGAAGAGCTCGTCCGGAACCGTGAACCCGACGTAGGCGAGCGGAATCTCGTCGACGAGTCGGCGGTGCGGTCGGTCGAGAAGCGTCACGGCCGCGAGGCTCGCCGGATTTCGGAGACCGAGGGTCTTGCACAGGAAGTGGAGAGTCAGCCCCGTATCGACGACGTCCTCGACGATGAGCACATGCCGATCCGCGAGCGGCGCGTCGACGTCCTTCAAGAGGCGCACGGCCCCGCCCTGGCCACCGGTGTACGGAGCGAGCTCGATGACATCGAGCGTGTGGGGAATTCGAAGCTCTCGCGTGAGATCTGCGAGGAACACGACGCTCGACTTCAGCGGCGCGATGAGAATCGGATCGAGCGCCGCGTAGTCACGGGCGATCTCGACGCCGAGCTCGGCGACCCGCGTGGCGATCTCTGCTCGCGTGAGGTGGACGGCGCCCACCTCGCCGAACTCGGTTCGATGCGGTGTCGCCACCGGTTACGAGGCGAGACGCAGGCGGTATCGCTGCGCGAGGCGCTCGATGTCACGCCGGTAGAAGAGCTTGACCCTGACGTGCGGATACAAGCGCTGGACCTCGCGGAGCTTTCGGTTCTTGCGCGTGACCAACGACTGCTTCATCACGGTGACCTCGATGAAGAGGTTCTGCTCCGGCAGGTAAAAATCGGGAGTGAACGCGCTCACGACTCGCCCGTCCTCGTCGCGCTCGAGGACGAAGGAGTGCGGCTCGTAATCCCAGGGCACCCCGTAGTAGTCGAGGATCTTGGCGCACTCCACTTCCACGCGATTTGCGAATCGCGGAGGGTGCGTTCCACAATATGCCTGGAAAACGGGACTTTCGACCCGCACCTGCGCCAGGGTAGCAGTCACCTCGGACGGCCCCGGCCGCGTCGTAGACTGTCCGCATGGCAGGCCAAGGCGACGTCGTCCGTATCGCGCAGTTCTCGGACATGCACTGTGGGGAGCAGTACTTCGAGGCCAGTCTGCTGGAAAGAGCGATCAGCGAGATCAACGAGCTGCGCCCCGACATGGTCGTCTGCTCCGGCGATCTGACGACGTTCGGCTTCCGCCACGAGTACCTCACCGCGCGGGAGTACATCGACCGTATCGACTGCGACTCGGTCGTCGTCGTCCCGGGGAATCACGACTCAAGAAACGTCGGCTACGTCCATTTCGAGGAGATGTTCGGCGAGCGCAACTCGGTGCTACGCAAGCACGGCGTTGCGATCGTGGCCATCGACTCGAGCGAGCCCGATCTCGATCACGGTCAGATCGGCCGTGGTCGCTATCGCTGGATCGAGGAGCAGTTCACCGCGGAGCCGGCCGAGCTCAAGATCTTCGTGCTCCACCACCACCTCTTGCCAGTGCCGGGCACCGGCCGCGAGCGAAACGTCGTGTACGACGCAGGCGATGCCATCGAGTGCCTCCAGCGCGCTGGAGTTCGGCTCGTCCTCTCGGGCCACAAGCACGTGCCGTACGTCTGGCGGCTCGAAGACCTCTTCGTCGTGAACGCCGGAACGGTCTCGTCGCTCAGGCTGCGCGGCAACACGCGGCCCTGTTACAACATCATCGAGATCGCTGACCGAAAGGTGGACATCTGGCGGCGGCACCCGTTCCACGGTCAGGTTCAGCTGGTCTCGTTCTCTCTCGACACGCTCGAGTACGCGAAGTTCACCGGCGCGATCGAAGACGAGGTCACATCGCGTACTTGAGGGCTCTGGCGGTCGTCGACGGCGAGCACTACCCGTCGGTCGTGCGCGACGCGCTCATTGAGCTGCCGTTCCAGTTCGCCGCCGCTGTCGTCGTCGGTGGAACCGAGAAGCTTCGCGGTGGAGACGACTACGGCGTGCCTCTCGCGACCGATGTCGAAGCCGCAATCGACACCTACGCCCCCGATGTCGTCGTCGACCTCTCCGACGAGCCGGTGCTCGGGCCGGTCGAGCGATTTGCGCTGGCAAGTCGTGTGCTTGCGCGAGGTTTGCCGTACGTCGGGGCGGACTTCAGGCTCGACCCGCCGGAGCGACTTCCGTTCGGCCTTCCTTCGATCGCGGTCATCGGAACCGGCAAACGAGTGGGAAAGACTGCAGTTACGGCCCACCTCGCTCGGCTCGTCTCATCGACCCGACAGGTCGTCGTTGTCGCCATGGGGAGGGGCGGCCCGGCCGAGCCGGAGGTGATCACGGTACCGCCCACTGTCGACGCTCTCGTCGAGCTCTCTCGGTCCGGTCGACACGCGGCGTCCGACCACCTGGAGATCGCGGCTCTCACCGGCTTGCAGACAGTGGGCTGTCGCCGGTGTGGGGGAGGCCTCGCGGGCGGTGTCGCACGCTCGAATGTCGCCGAGGGCGCTGCCGTTGCCATGGGCCTCGCGCCTGATCTCGTCGTCTTCGACGGCAGCGGCGCTGCCCTGCCGCCGATCGCGGCCGATCAAACGATCGTGGTCGTCGGAGGGCTCCAGGACCCCGCTGTCGTGGCCGGATACCTGAATGCCTACCGACTTCTGCTCGCCGACCTCGTCCTCGTGACGATGGCGGAGGCGGAATCGGGCTGGGAGCGTGTGCGCGACGCCGTCGGTGGCGTCGCGCTGCCAGGCGTGGCCGTCCTGGGGGCGACTCTCCGGCCACGCCCATCCGTCGACATCAGCGGGCGATCGGTCGCATACTTCTGCACGGCGCCCGTTGGGGCTCACGCGGCTCTCGCCGCACACCTGCGCGACGTCCACGGTGCTGACGTCCTGCACGTCTCGGGCAACCTCGCGGACCGTGGCGCGCTTCTCGGAGAGCTCGCCAGAGTCGATGCTGACGTGTTTCTCGTCGAGCTGAAGGCGGCGGCGGTAGACGTCGTCGCAGAAGCGGCGCTCGCCCGAGGGGCCGAGATCGTACTCGCTGCGAACGACGTCGTTTCCATCTCCGACGACCGGGACCTTGACGAGATGCTCCTCGAAGTGGCCAAATTCGCTGTATGAGAGAACGCCGGTTCACGATTCCGTTGCCGCTCGGCGATGAGGTTCCGTTCTCGAAGGGGCTCATGGCCCGCGCGCTCGTCGTCACCGGCCTGGATCCCGAGCGGGCATACCTGATCGCGCGCCTTGCGGATCGCGATCTGGCCGACCGGGGTGCACTCTCTCTCGACCTGGGTCGTCTGGGTGAGCTCGCAGCGGAGGTCATCGGAGACGAAGAGGCAGCCAAGACGGTTCGTCGCCTGAACCGCCTCGACGCGCTTGCACGACTCGAGGAGCCGCTGCTCTTGCTCGTCGGTGGTGCGACAGGAACCGGGAAGTCGACCATCGCGACGGAAGCTGCACACCGACTCGGAATCACGCGCGTCACGTCGACGGACTTCATCCGGCAGACGATGAGGGCGTTCTTCGCCGAGGAGTTCATGCCCTCGGTGCACTACTCGAGCTTCGAGGCGCGGCTTGCATTGACGCGCGCCGAGGAGGAGGAGTCCGGAGACGCGGCGATACTCGGCTTCCTCGATCAGACGAGGAACGTTCTCGTGGGCGTTCATGCCGCGCTCGAGCGCGCGGCGACGGAGCATTGGTCGACGGTTCTCGAAGGTGTCCATCTCGTCCCTGGAATGGTCGGTACCGAGTATCCGGGCGCCTTCGTCGTCCAATGCGTCGTGGCGATCGGGGACGAGAACCTGCACCGGAGTCACTTCTGGGTACGCGACCAGGCGACGGAGGGGCTACGGCCTCTCGAGAAGTATCTCGACGCCCTGCCCCAGATCCGGGAGATCCAGGACTACCTCATCGAGCGTGCGCGGCGTCACGACGTACCGGTGATCGTCAACGACTCGCTCGACCACGCGATCGGAGACGTGCTCGATCTCGTTCTGCGCCGGGCTGACCAGCTCGTCACCGCTGTCTGACCGGTTTGGCGTCGCGGCGGGGACGAGGGCGAGGCAAGCCTCGTCCCTTCTGTCGCTGGCTAGACTCACGCTTGTGGTGACACGCGAGGACGTCGTCGAGGCGCTGCACGGGGTCGAGGATCCCGAGCTCGGGATGGACATCGTCGAGCTCGGCCTCATGTACGACGTCGAAGTCGACGGGCCGAAGGTGAAAGTCATCTACAGCCTCACCTCGATGGGTTGCCCGGCCGGGGCGATGATCGCCGACGGAATCGTCGATGCCGCGCGGTCGGTCTCCGGAGTCGACGAGGTCGAAGCGGAATTGACCTTCGACCCGCCTTGGACTCCTGACCGCATGTCGGACGATGCGAAGTTCATCCTGGGCTTTGGCTAACGCCAAAGCCTAAAGAGCCCTCGGCGTTAGCCGGGAATGGCGAGGACGACCTTGCCGAACTGCGCCCCCGACTCGAGGCGCTCGTGCGCCCTCGCCGCTTCGGCGAGCGGGTACACGCTGTCGACGTGAACGCGCGCGCGACCGGCTCGAATGAGCTCGTAAGCGCCCTCGAAGTCGGACGGGAGTCCCATCGTGGAGCCGTAGATCACGAGCTGCTTCCACCAGAGCCGATACAGGCGTGCCGGTGGGCTGTGGCCCGAGGTTGCGCCGCAGACGACTACGCGCCCCTCCTGTGCGGCGGCGGCGAGCGAGCGCTCCCAGGTCGCCTCGCCGACGGTCTCGACCACGACATCCGCCCCCTGCCCGCCCGTGGCTTCCTTCACAGCCTGCACGACGTCAGCGTCCGCATGACTCACGGCGACGTCGGCGCCGAGCTCTCGAGCGCGCTCGAGCTTCTCCGCGCTCGATGAGGTGACGATCGTGCGAGCGCCGAGCGCCTGACAAAGCTCGAATGCCGCGAGTGCAACCCCACCGCCGATCCCCCAGATGAGCACCCATTCGCCCTTGCGCACGGCCGCCTTGGTCACGAGCATGCGGTATGCCGTCTCGAACGTGAGCGGAAAGGCAGCGCCTTGCTCGAACGAGAGCGAGTCGTGGAGCGGGTAGAGCTGTCCTGCCGGGAGCGCCTTCAGTTCGCAGTAGGTTCCATCGGTGTGCTCGCCGATCACGGTTATCCGGCCGTCGTG
Source organism: Gaiellaceae bacterium (assembly GCA_050697935.1). Classification (GTDB taxonomy): domain Bacteria; phylum Actinomycetota; class Thermoleophilia; order Gaiellales; family Gaiellaceae; genus GMQP-bins7. The sequence continues at coordinate 14,501 of JBOHAY010000258.1, forward strand.
AACGATCCCCGGATTCACCACCACCCGCTCGCCGATCTCGAAACCGACGACCCCATCGCCGAGGGCCGCCACGACTCCCGCTCCGTCTGCTCCGAGGATGCGTGGCTTGGGTGCCGACGGCAGGCCTTTCCGCACCCAGACGTCGAGATGGTTGAGACCGGCCGCTCGTAGTGACACGAGAACCTCGCCCGGGCCAGGCTCTGGATCGGGGACGTCTTCGTATCGGAGGACCTCCGGTCCTCCGTCTTCGTGTATGCGAACTACCTTCACGAGGCAGAATCCTCGCATGACCGGCGCCGAGCTGAGTCGGGTTGCGGCAGACCTCGGCCTGGATGTCGTCGGGGCCGCACGGGCGGAGCCGTACGAGGAGACCGAGCGCCACATTCACGAACGCCGCTCTCGCGGGCTCTTCGCCGACATGCGGTTCACGATGGCGCGGCCCGAGGTCTCCTGTCATCCCGAGCTCCTCCTCGAGGGCGCACGCTCGGTGATCGCCGCGGCGTTGTGCTACTTCGCACCCGCTTCCGAACCGGGTACTGACGAAGGTCGCCTCCCACGCTATGCCTGGCGCGACGAGTATTCGGCGCTGCGCAAGCAACTCGATGCGCTGGGCCGGGCGTTGGGCGGCACATATCGGGTCCTCGTCGACGACAACGATCACGTCGATCGGGAGGCAGCCGTGCGCGCCGGCATCGCCTTCTACGGCAAGAACACCTTGGCCATCACTCGCCGGCATGGATCTTGGGTCGTTCTCGGGGCTCTCGTCACCGACGTCGAGATCGAGCCCTCTCCTGCGCTCGAGCTCGATTGCGGCTCGTGTCGCCTCTGTATCGATGCGTGCCCCACGGGTGCGCTCGACGAGCCGGGCGTCCTGGACGCCACCAAGTGTCTCTCGTACTGGACGCAGGCGCCGTCGCCGATTCCCACGGAGCACCGGGCTGAACTTCGAGACACCGTGTACGGCTGCGACATCTGCCAGGACGTGTGTCCCTGGAATCGAGGAGTCGAGAAGAGGCGCCAGGATGCGTCATCCGGCGGCGCGCGAGCGACGGTGTCCTTGCGCGACTGGCTCGAGCAAGATGAGGGCGAGCTCATCGCCGAGTTCGAGCGGCTCTATGTTCCGAGGAACGACGCTCGCTGGCTGCGACGAAATGCGCTGATCGCCGCTGGAAACGTCGGCAGCTACGACCTGGTGCCGAGCGTCGAGCGCCACCTGGCAGGCGACGACCCCATGCTTCGTGAGGCCGCTTCGTGGGCGCTTCGCCGACTTGCCGAGCGGTCGTCGTGACTCCGGCCGAAGAGCCTCCGCGGCTCGCCGTGCTCGTGCACGAGGTTCGAAGCCCTGTGGCAGCGCTCTCGGCCGTTGCCGAGACGTTCGCAGACGAGGATCTCGATAAGCCCGCGCGCCTCGATCTCGCTCGCCTTGCAATCGCGGCTTGTCGCGGCATCGAGCGAGTGGTCATCGACGCTACGGTGGCATCGATTCACCTCGAGCAGGTCGACGTCGGAGCGCTCGTCCACCAGGTCGCAGCCGCGGCCTCGCTCGTCGGGACGGACGTCGAAACCGAGATCGCGCTCGAACTCCCGCGCATCTCGGCCGATCCGCTGCGCCTGCGACAAGCGCTCGACAACCTCATCGCAAATGCACTGACGCACGCCGGTCCCGACCCGACGGTTGTCGTACGGGCAACCTCGAGCGTGGCGTCTGTCCATCTCTCTGTGCAGGACTTCGGTGTCGGTGTGCCCGTCGCCGAACACGAACGAATCTTCGAGGAAGGAATCCAACTCGACCCACGGAGGACGGGGTCCGGTCTCGGACTCGCGATAGCGCGAGCGATCGCGGAGAGCCACGGAGGAGAGTTGACGTTGCGATCGACTCCAGGTGAAGGGGCGACCTTCACCATCGTCCTTCCTGTGAATTAGACGCTAACCCGCCACGCTCGGTTCGAGTCGATACCTCCGAATCAGACCCCCATCGGATCCGTGCTCGGAGACGCGGAACGTTGCACTCGACTGCTCGACCTCGACATCGCTGGTCGTCACGCGAACGGGAAGCTGCCCTGCGGTCTGGTAGACCTCGACGTAGGCATCCTGCTCCACGGCGACGTATCTCGTGCGCGGACTCGGCTCGACCCAGGCGAAGCCGAGAGCCGCTCCATCCTTCGTCGTACAGGCGCCGAGGTCGAGGCGAGGATCCCGAAGCCGGTTCTCGGCGAGCTGGCCGAACGCGACTCCGCACACTCGCCGATCCGCCTCGCGCGGGCCCTGGCTGTTGTCGCATCCGTAGAGACCACGCGTCGATCGGGTGCGAACCGTGACGCTCTCTCCATCGACCCCGATACGGACGACAATCGGACCCGACACATGATCGCCGCCCGCTCGCTCTAGACACGTCGCGACGATGGCGCTTGCGTCGATTTCACTCCTGCGGCCCGCCGCGACGGACGTCAGCACGATCCCACTCTCGATGCCTTCGAGATCGATCGACAGCTCAGGTGCCCGCGAGCCGTTCATCAAAGTGGTCGGTGCGGGCTCGTTGCCGTCGCATCCCGTCATCGGCATCGCGCCGAGGACGAGGACAGCGACAAGCGTGACCAGCTGACCGACCACGGGTGGCTGCCGGCACGAAGACCTAGGAACTCCAGCCGATCCGCCGAACGCCGCCATAGCTCGAGTCGCCGCGATACGTCCGAGTCCAGATGTTCGTGCCGTACGCCTCGCCCTTTGCCTCGATGATCTGATCCGTTCCGTCCGCGTTCGCCGCGTAGATCATCCCGATGTGGCCCTCGCTTGCCAGGGCGTCCATCTTGATCAGAGTCGATTTGGACACCGTGACGTTCGGCGCCCCGTGCCCGGCCTTGAAGCGCGCGGCCGTATAGGGCCCGTGCACCCAGCGCAGCATTCCCCATTGCTGGAAGCCGGCATCCCCTTCGTTCAGGGATTCGCGCCAGACCTTGAAGGTGAAGCCGGAGCAGTCTCCGCCTTCGCCGCCGGTCGCTGGATCGCTCGTCGGATCGTTCGGAGAGTCGTCGCGGTCGTTGTCGTTCCAGCAGCCGCCTGACCACTGGTATCCCTCATGCCGAGCCCTGAGGGCCACCGTCGCCGATCCGTCCCGCGTGATGTACGACGTAGGCGTCGGTGCCGCGTAGTTGCAGTTGTTGGCCACGAAGTGTGTGTGGTACGCAGCTGCGGTTCCCGCACTCGTCAGGACGAACGTCGTCACGAAGCAAGCAAGGAACGCTCGAGTGTGCACCATCACCGAACCTCCAGGTCGAAGCGGTCGACGAATGCTCCCGCAGGCGTCGAGCCGAGTTGGTAGAGAGAGCCGCCCACGAGACGGAACCGCCCGAGCGGCGCTGTTTCCGCCCAGCCCGCCGCGTCGAGGGAGATTTGTCGGACGAGCCCTTCTGCGCCCAGCACGAGTGCGACGAACTCGTCCGCATCGTCCGTGTAGAGGCGAGCGACTACGACGACGTGCCGTCCGAGTACGTCCGCGAGCTGGACCTCCGCGAGTGTCGTCTCGCTTGCGATCCTCCATGATCGTCGCACGCCCGCCGGCCCGACCACGGCGACTCGTATCTCGTTGTCGAGCCGAAGGACGACGATCTCGCCGCCTCCGTGGAGCGGTCGACCCGAGCGCCCACGGCGACGCTGGATCTCGGGAGCGACGGCGGTCCCGGCCGTGGCGATCGGCATCCACTGGCCAGACGGCTGTTGAAGGACGACCGGGCCCGTCGGTCCGAGCCGGATCTGGGAGGAGCCTCGCTCCGCCGTTTCGACTGACTCGAGCTGGCGGCCATAGTGGTCGAAGCGTCGAACGAGCGGGGTGGTGCGGTCGGGGCCGCTGACGGACTCCAGGACGTACAGCGTTCCGTCAGGCGCGAGAGCCACGTCGGCGAGCGTTCCCGCGATCGCAAGAGGGACTCGCGCCGGACTTCGCGACCCGTTGCGCCACCTGAGCACCCGTCGGTGTGCCTGGTCGAGAAGGACGACGGCGCCGCTCGAGTCGACGTCGAACGCTGACGCACCGATCGGTGTGAGGTTGCGGCCCGGCTCCAGGCCGGCGTCGTTCCGGCCGTCGCCCCATGCGACCTCAGCGATGCGGTCGTCGGCTCGAGCTGCCCTTCCGAACGGGTGTCGGCCGAGATCGATTTCGACCGGCGAGCCCATCGGAAGGCTCTGATGCGGTGCCGATGATCCACCGGCGGGAAGCGTCACGACAGCTCGTCCTGATGTGGCAGCGATCACTGCGTAGTAGGTGAACCCGTTGCGGGACGATCGAAGAGCGTCCGGGACGAGCGCGACGAGCTGGTGCGTGTTGTCGTCGTTCGCGAGCCGGAGCTCGCGAAACGGACCGCTGGCGCCGGGTCGAATGAATACCGTCCCTTCGAGTTCGCACGGCGTTTCGGTCGCCTCGGCTTCTGCATCGACGCAGTAGGCGTCGTACTCGAGCTCGATCTGCTCCCCTGCCCTCGTGAGCAGCGGAGGAACGTGCGTGGCCTCCACGACCGCACTCGTCGAATCGACTCCGCGCGTCACCACCGCCGAGCCCGCGACGACGAATGTCGCCGAACCAGCAAGTGCGCCGGCCAGTAACCCCGAAAGTGCGACGAGCTTTCTGCCGAAAGCGGTGCGTCCGTCCATGCGCGCTCCTTGGTTGTCTCGTACGACAACGGTGCCAGGGTCGAGCATGGCCCGCAATAGTGTGTGCGGAAGTCAGCGCAAATTCGCTGCAGTTTCGCGAGGATCAGCGACGCGTAGGAACGCGCCCGAGCTCGCGCTGAAGGCGTCGTGCTCGCTTGGCGATGAGGTCGCGTATCCGCTGTGGCTCCAGAACGGTTGTCTCACCCCGGTCGGCGAGGACTTCGGACAGGAGCCATTCCTCGGTCTTGTACGGAATGTCCGCGATCGCCGAGCCGTCGGTGAGCGGGCGGGCGCCACGCTCGAGCTTCCAGCGCGCGATGGCCGGCGAATGAAGGAGCCGCGCGACTCGGGGATTCCGGAGATAGGCCGGGTCGAATCCGTGCCGAGACTCGAAGCGTGTGTCGGTGAGCCTCGCCGACCGCATCCGGTCGAGCCTGAACGTTCGGGCCGCGTCGACGGTCTGGTCCCACGTGTGCACGCGCCACACTGGCAGCTCGCGCTCGATTGTGTAGGGCTCGACGCGGCGGAGCGACGGGCCCTCGTCGCCTTCCTTGAGATATTCGATCTCGACGACGATGCGCTTTTCGGCCGCTTCGCTCAAGACCTTGACGAGTGCCTCGTCATCCGACGCATCTCGCGGCTCCGGCGTTCCGACGAGATCGAAGCGACCGAATGTCTCCTCGAGCTTCTTGCGCACGCGCTTCAACGGAGAGTGAGCATCGGCAGCGATCGTCGGGCCGACGTACTCGATCGCCAGGCGGATGGCGCGCGCCTCGAGCGGCGTGAGCTTCGGAGGGCGTCTGAAGACATCGCCGTAGAGCTCCTTGTCGACACGCACCACATCGCCGTCGTGCACCGCGTACACCGCGTAGCAACCGCCACCGAAATTGACGAGGTTCAGAAGCGAGAGGTGGTCCTGAAGCTCCTCGATCGGGATGGAGAAACGCGCCGCCAGCTCACTGGCATCGAGCACCGCCGCGCGCTCGTCGCCGCACGCGGCCAGAAGCTGTGCCAGCAGTGCCTGGAGGACTCCGAACCGCTCGGGGGCGACTGGGCCCAGGGGTCTCTCGGGGAGCGGGTGTCTCGGGTCCGACCGCTTGGGCCCGGCTGCGGTGGGCGCAGGTCCATCGTGCATCTCCGCCACGTGCGAAAGGCCGGCCGAGACCGCTTCCACGAGCTCGTCGGGCTCGAGTGGGGTAGCGCGCCCGTTCTGTCGGAGGATCCAGCCTGCGAGCAGATCCACGTTGGCGTATTCGGTCTCGAAGACTCCGTCTTCGACGGTCCCCGTGTCCGAGAGCGTGCGCTCGACCCACCACGCGGTGTCGTCGGAGACGGAGATCCGAGCCGTTCCGATGGTCTCGCCGATCTGCCATGGCCGTGGGATCCGATGCTTCTCGACGTCAAAGTCGGCAGGTATCCGAAAGTCGCGCTCGCGTCGGGTCGCGAAGCGGATGTCACCGCGGATCCGCGACACCTTGAAGGTCCGTTCCGTCTTGCGTTCGAGGTCGTGCCCGACGACATACCAGTTACCGTCGTCGAGCCGGAGCGCGTAGGGGTTGACCGTGCGCTCGCCGGATCGAGTGCGGCGCGGGCTCCAGTATCCGAATCGGACCGTCCGCTGCTTCGAGATCGCGGACTCGAGCTTCGACAGCCGGCCCGCGAGCTCGGGCGAATAGTCCGGTGCGCTCACGCGCACGCGCTCGGCCGTTTCCGTGGTCGGCTCGGCGAATCCCGAGCGGCCGAGTGCGAGGTTCTGAAGCGCCAAACGGAGAGGTTCCGCGTACGCGAACTTCCCCTCCAGGTAGTAGAGCGCGGTCTGGAGTGCGGCGAGCTCGTCGTTGTCCAGCTCCAACCGGTCGAGGAAGTAATGCTCCGAACGAAGCGTGTAGAGCTCCTCTCCCGTGAACTCGTCTCGCTGAGACAGGAGCGGTACGCCGAGTGCTGTGAGCTCTGCGCGATCAGAGTAGAACCGCCGCGCGAACGCCTCGTCCGACATCTCGCTGTAGCCCTCGACGTTCGATTTCACGTCCCTCGCCGTGAGGAGCCGCCGTTCGGCCATGAGGTACGCAACGAGTGAGAGCTGTCGGATGAGCTTGTCGGCGTCGTGTGACATGCGGCTTCGAGCTTACCGCTCGCTCCTCGGTTGGCGCACCGGAATCTGCGCGTGCAGATTCCGATCGCGTAGATCCCTGAAGGCGACCGTTTCGTGGCCGCTGGCTTCGCGTTCGCGCGGGCCGAGGCTAGGCGGCGACGGTGGCCGAGCGCTCGAGATGCTGATGGGACGGGCAGTAGTCGCGTCCCGGGAGCGGCGTGCGCTGGCATGCCTTGCCCTTGCGGGTCGTGGCGTGGCAACGTGCGATCCCCCCATCGAGGAGACCGGCCTCGATCTGCTGCTCGATGAAGGACGTGGCAGCGCCGACTCCCTCGCGGACGGTCCACGCGACCTGGGCCTGCGCCGTGATCGGGAAGTAGCGCCGGATGTCGGCGAACAGCGTACGGTCAGGCCGCGCAAAGTAATGGGGATCCTCGGCAAGCCGAGCCATTGTCAGCTCGCACTCGACGAGCACTGCACGGCGGTACTCGAGCCGGGAGGTCTTGTTCGCGTAGGGGTCGATCAGATCCTTGATCGAACGATAAATCGCTCGCGAGTATTGATACATACACGAGCGTAGCTGTGCGGCGTGGTCGTCCATCGGATCTCCCGAAACTCTCCTGGATCCCTCTTGCCGGGCGAAAAAGAGGCGAAGCAGATGCTTCGCAGCAGGGAGTGTAGCGCCTTTTCGAGAGTGTTACAAAGTCCGAGGCCAAGATCGCCCGCACAGGCAACGAACCGTCACGAGACGACTCGTCGGACCGCCGCTGTCCTGGTGAACCGTCGTGCGGCTTCGAGGGCGCTGGTAGCCTCGGCTTCGGAGGAGTAGACGCCTGTGAAGACGATCCAGTAGCCGGGGTGCAGGCTGGCATATCGTGACGAATCGAGCACGCCCACCTGTGAGAGCCCTTTCGCCCGCGCCTTCCGCGCGAGTTCGAGCGCGGCTCGGCGCCCGCCGGTCTGCGGCAGGGAGGCGATCGCGACCGTCCAACCGTCCTCTCCCGGCGGCCACTCGGAGATTCCCGACGGACCGCCGTCGGTGGACGACGGGAGCGTGCTCGACGTGGGTACGGTCGCGAACCCCCCGATTGCCGTGAGGACTTCCGGATCGCTCTGAGAGCCGTCGGCTACGGCGACGGCTGCCGCTGCCCCGATCAGCGCGACGGCGCCCGCAATCGCAGCACGCATGATCCATCCCGAGCTGGTCGCCGAACCGGTGACACCGGACGCAGGAAGGCGCGTACCGCAGTCGAGGCAATACTCCTGTCCGCGGGCCGAGGGCTCGCCGCAGCGCGGGCAGGCGGTCATTCGCTGTCGGTGGGATGCGGGGCGATGGGCGTCGGGCCCCCGGAAACGGGTCGACCGCATGTCGCGCAGAATTGCGCACCCAAGAGCAGCGGGGCTCCGCAGATGCAAACCGCTCCGCCGCCACCGCGACGGAGTCTTGCTGTTCCGTCGAGAAGCGCGTCGATCTCCTGGATGCGGACTTCGATCGCCACGAGCTCGGCGCAGCGCTCGACGACGAGCTCGGCGCTGAAGCGATCTCGCTTGTACATCTCGAGCGCGAGCCCGCCCAGGTCGCGAAGTCGCTCTTCGCGCACCTGAAGCAGCGCCTTGCGCTCTCGCTTGAGCTCGCGGGCGGGAGGAACCACGTACTTGGATCCGGTCAGACTGGTCGAGGTCAGATCCCGCATGCTCTCGGCTCCCGTCACTTCGGAAAGCCTAGATGCTTGATCGGAAACTCACGCGGGCCGGATGACGGGCACGACACTGCGCCGGATCGCCACCCTCGCGCGCCGCACAGGCTTCTAGCCTGCACGACGCGTGAGTGCGTCGCCCGGCTTGGTCGTGACCGCCCCCGACTGCGCGCCAATTTCCGATCAAGCATCTAGACCTGCAGGACGACGAGCCGCTGTTCGGTCATCTCGCGGATCGCGTACGCGGGTCCTTCGCGGGTGTTTCCGGAGTCCTTGACGCCGCCATACGGCATCTGGTCGGCGCGGAATGTTGGTGCCTCGTTCACCGTCACGCCGCCGAACTCCAACTCGCTCGCCACGCGGAGCGCCGCCTTGATGTTGCTCGTGAACACCCCCGCCTGCAGCCCGAAGCGGGTGCCGTTGGCCAGCGTGATCGCCTCGTCGAGTGTGTCGTACGGCGTGACCGTGCACAAGGGCCCGAAGACCTCGTCGCAGGACACCTTCGCATCGACGGGAGCGTCGACGATCACCGTCGGTCGAAGCAGTTCGCCATCGAGCTTGCCTCCCGTCACCACGCGAGCACCTCGCGCTGTCGCGTCCTCGATCCACGAGAGCACGCGATCGCGCTCGGATCGAGCGATTAGCGGGCCAACATCCGTCTCCTCGTCTGCCGGATCACCGACGCGAAGTGCCTCGACGCGAGAGATAAAGCTCTTGAGAAAGGTGTCGTAAGCGTCGCGTTCGATGTAGATGCGCTGCACGGATATACAGCTCTGACCTGCGAAGGAGAACGCATTGGCGGCCAAGCGCGCGGCAGCATCCTCGAGGTCGGCGTCGCCGGCGACGATGACGGGCGTTGCGTTGCCGAGCTCGAGATTCACCCGCTTGCGGGCGGCGCGCTCTCGCAGCCTCCAGCCGACCGGGCCCGAGCCGGTGAACGTGATCAGCTTCACTCGCTCGTCCTCGACCAGTACGTCGCCGATCTCTCCAGCCGGACCGCAGACAACGTTGAGCCACCCCGGCGGAAGCTCCGCCTCTGTCTCGAGCTCGCCGAGGAGAAGTGCCGAGAGTGGGGTTTGCGAAGCCGGCTTCAGCACGACCGCGCAGCCTGCTGCCAGCGCGGGGGCAATCTTGTGCGCGACGAGGTTGAGAGGGAAGTTGAAGGGCGAGATCGCGGCGACGATCCCGATCGGCACGCGAAGCGTCAACGCGAGCTTTCCGACACCGGCCGGCGATGCGTCCATCGGAACCGTGTCTCCTGCGAGCTTGCGGGTCTCGACGGCAGCCATGGTGTAGGTCGAAACAGCCCGCGCTGCTTCGACGCGGGCTGCTTTCAGGGGTTTGCCGGCCTCTGCAGAGATCGTCCGCGCAACTTCGTCGGCGCGCTCGGCGAGGAGCGCTGCTACCCGGTCGAGGATCGCTGCCCGCTCGTGGGCGGGTATCGGCTCGCGCATCGCAGCTTCAGCGGCGTCGAGGGCGTGCTGAGCCTGCGCAGCGCCGCCCTTGGCGACGCGCCCGACGAGCGAGCCGTCGTAAGGCGACAGAACCTCGAACCACTCGCCGGTCTCGACCCAATCACCCCCGATGAGTAGCTTGCGTTCAGTCGCTGTCGTGGCCATGGCGTGAGTGTAGTGGGACACTTTCCCGCTATGGACGGTCCCGACGTCGGATACGCGCGGGCTGGCGGGGTTGAAATCGCCTACCAGGTCGTCGGCGACAGCCCTCAGACGCTCGTGTTGTGGCCGCATCTCTTGGACTTGCCGACGATCTGGCTCGTCCCGCAGACGCGAGCATTCCTCGATCGACTGCGCCCGCGCGATTGTCGAGGGTGCGAAGGCGCTAGATCTCGAAGTTCGAGCCGAAGAGCGCGGTGCGCCACGAGCTGAAGGTGTTCCGGGCGAGTGGCGGCTCTATGCTGTCGTCGATGGCTAGGGACGCATACATCGTCGACGCTGTCCGCTCTCCGATCGGGAGGCGGAACGGCTCGCTCTCCGAGATTCGAGCGGACGAGCTCGCCGCCCAGGTTATGAACGGCCTCGTGGACCGCCTCGACGTCGACCCGGGCGAGATCGAGGACGTCCAGATGGGCTGCGTCACGCAGGTTGGAGAACAGGCGCTCAACGTCGGGCGTGGGGCGGTGCTCGTCGCAGGCTGGCCGGAGACGGTGCCCGCATCGACCGTCGACCGTCAATGCGGGTCTTCCCTGCAGGCTGCTTTCAACGCCGCGTCGGCGATCCAGGCGGGTCACCTCGACCTCGTGGTCGCCGCAGGCGTCGAGCACATGACCCGCGTGCCCATGGGTTCTAACCTCGGGGAGGCTGGCTGGGGAGCCGTCAACGAGAAGATCGGCGAGCGCTGGCCCATCGTCCCGCAGGGGATCTCGGCGGAGGTGATTGCCGAAGAGTGGAACCTGAGTCGAGAGCAGCTCGACGAGTACTCGCTGGAATCGCATCGGCGTGCGGTGGCGGCGATCGATGCCGGCACGTTCGAGCACGAGATCGTCCCCATCGAGGTCGGAGCGGGAGGGGCGATCGTCCTGTTTGCCGTCGACGAGACGCCGAGACGAGAGACGTCACTCGAGAAGCTCGCGTCGTTGCAGCCCGCCTTCAAGCCGGATGGCGTCGTGACGGCCGGGAACTCGAGCTCGATCGTCGACGGTTCGGCCGCGATGCTGCTGGCAAGCGGCGAGGCCGTGGAACGCCTTGATCTGAAGCCGCGCGCGCGGTTCGTCTCGTTCGGGCTTTCGGGTGTCGACCCGTATCGGATGCTGCACGGCAACCCCGAAGCGTGCGCGCGTGCACTCTCGAAGGCCGGCCTGACCTGGGACGACATGTCGGTGATCGAGGTCAACGAGGCCTTCGCTTCGGTGGTCCTCCAGTTCCTGGCCGACACGGGACTCCACCAGCGGTGGGAAACGGGCGACGTGAACCCCAACGGAGGCGGTATCTCGCTCGGGCACCCATTGGGCGCGACGGGAGCACGGATCACCGCGACGCTCCTGAACGAGCTCGGGCGCAGGGAAGCGCAGTACGGGATCGCGACGATGTGCATCGGCCAGGGACAGGCGATCGCAGGCGTTCTCGAGCGTCTGTGAGGCGCCCCTTTCCATCAGAGTGACTGATCGAAAACCTGATCACTACGACTGGTGCTGATCGTACCGATGCCTCATCATGAAGGCATGCTCGGATTGATCCTCATCGCATTGATCGTTGTTCTCGGGCCGTTGGCCGTGTTCGCCGGCGTGGACTCTCGCGTCGACGACGTCGCCCGCCGGCGCCGTTACCTCGACTGACGAAGATCGACGCTCGCGCCTACGGCGCCGCTACCATCGCGCCGGTCATGAGCGTGACTGAGATCCGTCGGATCGGAGTAGTGGGCCTCGGCGCGATGGGCTCGGGCATCGCCCAGCTGGCGATCGAGGCCGGTTACGAAACGGTTGGCCGAGAGGTGACCGAGGAGCTCGGTCAGCTGGCGCGGGAACGAATCGCGCACTACCTCCAGCGCAAGGTCGACAAGGAGCGTATGAGTGTGCCCGACCGGGAGGCCGCACTTGCGCGCCTCACGCTCGTCACCGACCTTGCCGCCCTGGGCCAGTGCGATCTGGTGATCGAGGCGATCGTCGAGGAGCTCGACGCGAAACTCCAGCTGTTCGCCGAGCTCGAAGGCATCGTCCGGCCCGACGCGATCCTCGCGACGAACACGTCGGCGCTCTCTGTCACGGAGATCGCCTCGGCGGTCGCGACGCCGGCTCGGGTCGTCGGGATGCACTTCTTCAACCCCGCGCCGTTGATGCCGCTCGTCGAGATCGTGGAAGCCGAGCTCTCCTCGAACGAGGCGGTCGAGGCTGCTTTCCGCGTGGGTGAGCGGCTTGGCAAGAAGCCGATCCGATGTCACGACACTCCCGGCTTCGTCGTCAATCGCGTCCTCATCCCCCTCTTGAACGACTGCCTGCGTGTGCTCGACGAGGCTCGCGTGTCACCTGAGGATCTCGACACGGCGATGACCGCGGGCGCCGGTTGGCCGATGGGTCCGTGCACGCTCGTCGACCTCGTGGGCATCGATGTGCACGTACATGCTTCCGAGGCGCTCTACGAGAAGCTTCGCGAGCCGCGGATGGCGCCACCGCCGCGCATCGTGGCCATGAGGAACGCGGGCCTGCTCGGCCGTAAGAGTGGACGCGGGTTCTACGCCTACGACTGAGCGCCGACGATATGAGGAGCGTCATCACACGCGCCAGGAGCGACGCGGCGCGTTCGCTCGGAAAGTGACCCACTACCGTGCCGACCCACCACCGTGCGTGCGCTCGGGTAGTGGGTCAGTTTGGCCGCCGGTTGACCCACCACCGTGCGCTCGGGCTAACAGTCTCCTTACACGCATCTCATCGGTGACTCACGCGCAATGCCGATACTGGCTCTGGAGCAGTGCGGACGCTTGCCCTCATCTCGTGCGCCAGTGCCGCGGCCCTCGCCGCGCTCGCCGGTCTTGCCGGTGCGGCAGAGCCGAACGCCGGGACGCTGTCCGTCGAACGAGGTAAAGGTGTAGTGATGCTCGACCTTCGCGGGAACGTCCTCGGTCGGCTCACGAGCGGGACGTTGCGCGTCACCGACAACACACCGGGCGACCGCTACGCGGCGTACGTGGTCGGCAGAAAGCTGACGCAGCAGCGAACCGGGCCGCGCACGGTCCTCTATCGCGGCCAAGGTCTCCGCTTCCGCATGCTCGGTGGCGCCTATCGCGTGGTTGTTCGCGGAACCGGCATCGACGTCGAGGCGGTTGGGCGCGGCGTGGTCGTGCTGGACGGCGAGCCCAGAGCCGAGGGCGACGACGTCGGCGTGTACTCCCTCAACGGCGCCGACTGCGGTGTCGAGCCTCAGCTCTGTGCGCCGCTTCCGAGCGAGCCTGAGCGCTTCACCCTAGGTCCGACCGAGGAGCGCTCTCCGTAGTGACTGCGCCACACACGATTCTGGTCGTCGAGGACGAGACGTCGATCGCGTCGTTCGTCGCCGCGTATCTGCGGAACGCCGGGTACACGGTCAAGACCGCGTCGACTGCGCAAGGTGCGCTCATCGAGATTGCCGGTGAGACACCTGCTCTCATCGTCCTCGATCTCAATCTGCCAGACGGAGACGGCGTCGAGCTCTGTCGCCGGATCCGTAAGGGCTCCGACGTTCCGATCCTCATGCTCACGGCCCGCGACGAGGACATCGACAAGATCATCGGGTTGGAGGTCGGCGCCGACGACTACATGACGAAACCGTTCAATCCGCGCGAGCTCGTTGCCCGCGTCAAGAGCGTCCTTCGCCGGGCCGCGCCTGAGCGGCGGACGAGTGAGTCCGAAGAGCTGCATCACGGCGAGCTCGCGATCAACGCGGGAAAGCGCGAAGTGCACGTGGGTGACGAAGAGATCCGGCTCGCGCCGAAGGAGTTCGACCTTCTCTGGGAGCTGCTCGACCACCGCGGGATCGTCCTCACGAGAGATCAACTGCTCGAGCGTGTATGGGGCTACACCTTCGCGGGGGACACGCGTACGGTCGACGTCCATGTGCGGCAAATCCGGCGAAAGCTCGGTGACGCGTCCCCGATCGTCACCGTGTGGGGCGTGGGCTACAAGGTCGCCTCCGAGCGAACGCCAGCCCCAGCCGTCTAGGGACGAGGCTACCCTGGAACCGTGCTCGGAACGCTTCGGTTCCGCCTGACAGCGCTCTTTCTCGCAGTCGTCCTCGTCTTCGGCCTGGTCTCGATCGCGGCGGCCGTGCGTCTGTTCCAGGACGTCACACGTGCCGCGTCCGAGCGCGAGCTCGAGCGCGAGGCGTCCGGCCTGGCCGCCCTGTATGCCGAATCGGCCCTTCGCTCGACTGACGAGGGCGCAACGGCGCCGGAGTTCGCTGCGGAGAAGCTCGAGCTCGCAACCGGGGACGAGCTGTTCTATGTCGGCGCATCGCTGTTTCCAGGACAGCGGTTCGGGCTCACGCGGCTACCGAGGACCGCGCTCGGCGACGTCGTGCTGGACAGCGACGCACAGGTGTCGTTCGAGTTCACGCCGCCAGGTGAGAACCGCGAGCTGCTCGCCGCGGCCCACCCCGTCAAGCTCGAGCCCGGCACCGACCCGTTCGGTTGGCTCATCGTCGCGAAGCCCACTGCGGAGTTGCGGGAGCAATGGCTGACGCTGGTCGGCAGGCTCGCACTCGCACTCGCGTTCGGTGTTGCTCTCGCGGGCATCCTCTTCTACTGGCTCTCTCGGCGCTTGACCGAGCCGGTCCTTGCTCTCGCGCGCGCGACCGAGGCGGTCGCCGAAGGTCGCTACGACGTCGAGATCCCGGCAGCTCGCGGCGGCGACGAGGTGTCACTTCTCACCGACCGCTTTCGTGGGATGGTCGCACAGCTCGCCGAAACCGAGCAGCTCAAGCGCTCGTTCTTGATGTCCGTGTCGCACGAGCTACGAACGCCGCTGACCGCGATCCGTGGGCATGTCGAGGCGATCCGAGAGGGCATCATCGCCGAGCCCGAGCAGGTTCGAGGCTCGCTCGACATCGTGGCCGCCGAAACCGACCGGCTAGAACGGCTCGTCGGTGACGTCCTGGATCTCGCAAAGCTGCAGGCCCACCGCTTCACCGTTCGCAAGGAAGAAGTCGACCTCAGCCGTGTTCTCGATCACGCGTACGGTGCGTTCACGGAAGAGGCACGGCGACGAGAGATCGACTACCGCCTCGACGCCGACGCCGAGCCGCCTGTGATCATGTCCGACGGCGATCGTGTGTTGCAGGTCATTACGAACCTTCTGTCCAACGCGTTTCGGTGGACTCCCGACGGCGGGCGCATCGAGCTCTCGCTCGAATCGGACAACGGTAACGTGCGGGTCGACGTCCTGGATACGGGGCCGGGCGTGGCGGCGCACGAGCATTCGAGAATCTTCGACGCCTTCGTCTCCGACGATGTCAACGGGACTGGGCTCGGGCTTCCGATTGCGAGGGAGCTGGCGGTCGCGCTGGGCGGGCGCATCGAGCTTCAGTCCGAGCCCGGCAACGGAAGCTGCTTTCGGCTCGTGCTTCCGGCTCCCGCGCCTTAGGTCGGACGACGGTTGCTTGTGTCAGGCCGCAGCCGCGTGCTCGACTGGCTCGTGCGCACCACCCGCTGCGATGGCGTCGACTCGAGTGAGCGCGTCGACGGTCTCTTCCTGAGCGCGCTCGAGCCGCTCCAGGCGCGAATCGACGCCTTTCCAGCCTGAGGTCACGAGGTCGACGAGTAGGGTGAGGTCGTCCACGCGAGCGTGCCGCTCGGCGAGTAGCTGTCCCTCGAGGCGCTCGAGCCGGCGGATTGCCTGATTGAGAAGCCCGCGGATCTCGGCGATGTGTCGCGCAACGGGCAGGACTTCGGTACGGAGGCCGTCCCGCACGGCGCTACCGACCTGCACGGGAATCGACGCTTCGAGCTCGGCGGCCGTAACAGCGAGCGTCTCGATCTGGCTCCTCGAGCGCTCGAGCACAGCTTCGAGTGCTGCCGGCTCGGGGCGACCAGCTGCGGCGTCGGCGACGCGCTGCTTCGCCCGTTCCAATGCGAGGCTGTCCATGGCACGAGGCTACTCTCAGCGCCGGATGGACATTGCTCAGCTCGACTATGAGTTGCCCCGAGAGCTGATCGCCCAACGACCGGTTGAGCCGCGCGATGCGTCGCGGCTACTGGTGTACCGGCGACATTCGGCCACCATCGAGCACGCGGCCTTCTCGGACTTGCCCGAGCTCCTCAACGACGAGCTCGTCGTTGTCAACGACAGTCGCGTCATGCCGTCGAGGCTCCGGCTTCGACGGTCCACAGGCGGGGCCGTGGAGGTCCTCCTCCTCGAACCGGTCGCGGGTGAGGGCATGTGGGAAGCGCTCGCTCGTCCGAGCCGTCGACTTCGCGCGGGGGAGCGGTTGGGACCCTTGGAGCTCGTCGAAGCACTAGGCAACGGCCGCTGGCTCGTTCGCCTCGAGGGCGAGCCACATGGCGACACGCCGCTTCCGCCGTACATCCGCGAGCCGCTCGAGGATCCCGACCGATACCAGACCGTCTATGCACGTGAGTCGGGATCGGCGGCGGCCCCGACGGCGGGACTTCACTTCACGGCTGACACGCTCGCGGCACTCGAGCCGGTTCGCGTTACGTTGCATGTTGGTCTCGACACGTTCCGGCCAGTTTCGGAAAAACAGCTGGAAGCGCACGCTGTCCACGGAGAGCGATACGAGGTCGACGCCGAGACGTGGAGCCGGATCGCGAGCGCAAGACGTGTTCTGGCCGTGGGTACGACAACCGTGCGCGTGCTCGAGACGGTTGCGCGGCAGGGCGAGTTGCGCGGTCGCACGACGCTCTTCATCACGCCGGGCTTCTCCTTCTTGCGCGTCGATGCGCTGGTGACGAACTTCCACCTCCCTCGCTCCACGCTGCTCGCGCTCGTCATGGCATTCGTCGGAGTCGACGAGACTCGGCGGATCTACCAGGACGCTATCGACCGGCGATACCGCTTCTACTCCTTCGGCGATGCGATGGTGGTGCTGTGACGATCGGCGAGGGGAGCCGCATGGACGGTTGGTGCACACTTGGCACACTCCCGTGCCCCACACGCGAGCACTTCACGACTAGGCTCAAAGTGGGTGGAGGCGAGGGGTGGCCCCAGGAGGGCCGAGCGACTATTCGAGGCGTGGGGTCGCGACCGTGAGTTTCCGCGTCGACGCCACGGACGGCGCCGCTCGCGCTGCCGTACTCGCCACGGCGCACGGAGAGATCCGAACGCCAGCCTTCATGCCCGTCGGCACCAAGGCGACGGTGAAGTCGCTACATCCCGACGAGGTGCGAGCGCTCGGCGCCCAGGTCATCCTCGGGAACTCGTACCACCTCCACTTCCGACCGGGCGAGGACGTCGTCGAGGGTCTGGGGGGGATCCACGCGTTCTCAGGCTGGAGCGGGCCTATTCTCACCGATTCGGGCGGATACCAGGTGTTCTCGCTCCGGGACACGATCAGCTCCATGGACGAGGACGGCGTCACGTTTCGTTCGGTGTACGACGGAGCGGATGAACGGTTCACGCCTGAAGGCGTCGCCGAAATCCAGCGCCGGCTCGGTTCTGACATTGCCATGTGCCTGGACGTCTGCCTGCCGTCCGGTGCGCCGCGCGAGAAGCTCGAGAATGCGGTGCGGCTTACCGCGCTCTGGGCCGAGCGGCAGGTACATGTGCCGCAAGCCCCCGGGCAGCTGCGGTTCGGAATCACGCAGGGTGGAACGGACGTCGAGCTACGCACTCGCTCGCTCGACGAGATTTGCGCGCTTCCGTTTGACGGTTTCGCACTCGGCGGTCTCGCGGTCGGCGAGCACGAGCGGGCGATGCTCGACTGCGTCGAGTGGGCGGCTCCGCGCCTCCCCGCTGAACAGCCGCGCTACTTCATGGGAATCGGCGATCCCATCGGCATCCTCGAGGTCGTCGCGCGCGGGATCGACATGTTCGACTGCGTCCTGCCGACACGAACCGCACGAACGGGCTCGGCGCTTACCTGGGACGGACGGCTCAACTTGCGGAACGCGCGCTTCCGCACGGACGCGAGACCGCTCGACGAGGATTGCGCCTGCCCAGCATGCGAGCGCTTCTCACGTGCCTACATTCGTCACCTCGTCACCCAGGACGAGATCCTCGGACTTCGCCTGCTCAGCCTGCATAATCTCTCCTTCGTACTCGACCTGACTGCACGCGCGCGGGCGGCAATCGAGCGGGGCACGTTCTCTGCCTTCCGGCGAGACGCACTCGCGCGGCTGGTCCGCTCGCCGGAGGAGGAATCGTGAGCTTTCTGATCATCATGGTGTTGCTGCTCGTCGTCATGTACGTCCTGATGATTCGTCCGCAGCGCCAGCGCCAACAACAACAACAGACGATGATCGAAGGCGCGAGCGTCGGCGATGACGTCCTGACGACCGGTGGCATCTACGGCACGGTCACCGAGGCGGAGGGGGACGACGTCGTCGTCGAGATCGCAGACGGGCTGCAGGTGCACATGACGAGGCGTGGCATCGCCGCCGTGCTTCCTCCCGAGACAGACGATGACGAAGAAGTCGAGGACGACGAAGAAGATGTCGTCGACGCCGATCTGGAAGCGGACGCAGCGGACGATGTCGACGAGCTCGACGAGACCGATGAAGCTGCCGTTACAGACGGCGAAGAACCGGTTACGAGCGAGGGCGGTGCCGATACGACCGCCGATGAGCGCCGCTAACCTGATCCGCCTGCCTTGAACCGGCGTTCCTCAACCCTGGTCGTCGCCCTGCTGGCCGCTGCGCTGGTGGGTGTCGCGCTGCTCGCGATTCCTGCGTCGCCACTCCACCAGTCACCGACGCTCGGGCTCGACCTCCAGGGCGGCCTCGAGGTCACCCTCCAGGCAGTTCCTCCGCCGAACCGCGATCTCAAGCAGGACGACCTCGACCGCTCGGTCGACATCATGCGGAATCGCGTCGACAAGCTCGGCGTCACCGAGCCCGAGATCCGCACGCAAGGCGACGACCAGATCGTGATCCAGCTCCCGGGTGTCAAGGACCCGGAGGCGGCAGCGGAGATCATCGGTACGACGGCACAGCTCGAGCTCTACGACCTCGAGACGTCGCTCGTCGTGCCGTCGATCTCGATTCGCGGTGAGCCGATCGAGCACACGTCGCTCTACGAGTTGCTCGCGAAGGTGCAGTCGCAGGGAAAGGACGGAACACCGGCCGAGTACTACGTCGTCAACCCCAAGACCAAGCGCGTCGTCTCGGGGCCGTACGCGTCGGAGGAAGACGCGCTCAAGAAGTCGGACGGCAAGCTCCCTGCAGGCCGCGACCTGTTCGTGGTGCCCGAGGGCATGGTCGTCATCACGTGCGGCGAGGGCGCGGTCGTGTGTCCGGGTGGGCCGCAAGCGAGCGGCGTGGCCCCCGACCGGACCTACTACTACCTCTTCAAGTACGACCCGCCGAACGTCCCCCAGATGACAGGGGAGGATCTCAAGCTCTCGGGGACTCGAGCGGACTTCGACACGAGCCCTGGCTCGTCGGGCCGGCCGATCGTGACCATGGAGTTCACCGGCAAGGGATCGGACAAGTTCGAGAAGATCACCCGCGACGAATGGATTCGCGGCAAGTTGCGCCAACAGCCGCAGCACTTCGCGATCGTCCTCGACAGAGAGATCAAGACCTTCCCGCAGATCGACTTCACGGAATCGAGCCTCTCGGGAGGCATCGGGGGAGGCCGCGCACAGATCGAGGGGCTGGACTCGTTCCAGGAGGCCAAGGAGATCGCCCTCGTTCTCCAGACGGGTGCGCTCCCGGTCAAGTTCGAGACGCTCGACCGGACCGACATCTCCGCGACGCTCGGCAAGGACTCGCTCGCCGAGGCGCAGAAGGCCGCGATCGGCGGACTGATCCTCGTTGCGATCTTCCTCCTGGTCTTCTACCGCTTCCTCGGTCTGGTCGCGGTCGCCGGGCTCGGGATCTACGCGGCGTTCCTGTACGCGACGATCCTCCTGTTCAACGTCACGCTCACGTTGCCGGGCTTCGCCGGCCTGGTCCTGACGTTCGGGGTGGCAGCGGATGCGAACATCGTCATCTTCGAACGCATCAAGGAAGAGGTGCGCGCCGGCAGATCGGTGCGTGCAGCCATCGCGCAGGGATACAAGAAGGGGTTTGCGACGATCGTCGACGCGAACGTCGTCACCGCGATCACGGCGATGGTCCTGTTCGCCGTGGCGACCGCGAGCGTGCGCGGCTTCGCGCTCATGCTGCTGCTGGGAACCGCGCTCTCGATGCTCACTGCGGTCCTCGCCACCCGCGCGATCCTGGCCCTCATCGGAGGCTTCGGCTGGATCGACAACCCGCGCTTCATGGGGGCGACCGGCCAGGGGATACCGCGCTGGCTTCGGTGGGACTACATCGGCAGGCGGCGGATCTGGTTCGCGATCTCCGGAGCCGTCGTTGCGCTCTCGATCGCGGCGATCGCCTACAACGGACTGAACCTGGGCATCGATTTCAAGGGTGGCACGCAGCTCACCTTCCGCACGCCCCAGCCAACGGCGCTCGAAGAGGTTCGCGCGGAGGCTGCGCGGATCGGTCAAGCGGGGGCGGTCATCCAGGGGCGCGGCGCCTCCGTCGACGGGAACTACACGAACTTCCAGATCCGCACGGAGTCGCTGTCGGGCGAGGAGCAGAGCACGCTTCAGCAGGGTCTTGCCGACGCTGTCGATGCCACGTCCTTCGGTGCGAAGAGCGTGTCCGAGAGCTTCGGTCGACAGATCGCCAACAACGCGCTCTTCGCGATCGTCGTGAGCTTGCTCTTGATCGTGGCGTACATCTCGGTGCGCTTTCAGTGGAAGTACTCGGTGGGCGTGCTGGTGGCGCTCGCCCATGACGTCGTCATCACCGTCGGGATCTACGCGCTGACGGGGAGAGAAGTCTCGACTGCCACCGTCGCCGCGATCCTCACCGTGCTCGGTTACTCGATCTACGACACGATCATCGTCTTCGACCGCATGCGCGAGAACGTTCCGCTCATGCGGCGCGCGTCCTTCCGCGTGATCGGAAACGTCTCGATGTGGGAAGTGCTCCCACGTTCCCTCGCGACGACGTTCATCACCTTGCTTCCCGTCGCCTCGCTCTACGTCTTCGGCGGCGACACACTCAAGGACTTCGCATTCGCACTCCTCGTGGGCATCGGCTCGGGTGCGTACTCGTCCATCTTCCTCGCCGCGCCGCTGGTCGCGGCACTCAAGGAGCGCGAGCCGGAGTTCCAGCGTCGCCGTGATGACCTCGGCGCGCTCGAGGGCATAGCGACGGTGGGCGGCACGCTTGCGACGGAGGCAGCGGAGATCGTCGCGAGCGACGACGCGGGTGCTGGAGATAACGATGTCGACGAAGACGGATCCGTCCCTGAACGCGTACCGGCGGCCGGCGCTCCGGCGCCCGGATCCGGTACGACCTCCTCGAAACGGGAGCGCCGCCGCCAACGCCGCGCATCGAGACCACATGGCCGGTCCCGCTGACGACCGCAGTTCGCTCGAGACCCTGACCTTAGCCGGGCTCGGCGCGGTCGCCCTCGCGGCCGAGCGCGCCGACCGTCTCGCCGACGAGATCGCCAGTCGACTCGGCGTCGAGCGCGACGAGGTTCGGGCGGCCATCAGCGATGTGCTCGAAAGCTGGCGCAGAGAGGCCGGTCGCCTCGGCGAGAGCACGGGAGGCACGGCTTCACGCGTTGCGTCCGAGCTCGGAGTGGCATCGAGGGAGGTCGTGGACGAGCTCGAGCTCCGTGTTGCCCAGCTCGAGCACCGATTGAGGCTGTTGGAACGCGCGGGTTAGGGCGAGGCAAGCCTCGCCCATACAATCGGCGCCATGGCCACGTCGCAGGCGCGATCTCAGGGCGGTTTCGGTCGACTCTCGGAGATCGCCCAGGTTGCGGCGCGACATGGATTCGGCTACTTCCTCAGGAGGAATCGCCTGGACGACCTCGCGCCCGGGGCTGACGGCGCGACGACCGCGAACGGATCGGACCGAGGGCGGCGCCTGCGGGAGATGCTCGACGAGCTCGGGCCGACGTTCGTCAAGTTCGGCCAGCTTCTCTCGACCAGGCCCGACGTCGTTCCGCCGGACATCGTCGCCGAGCTTCGTAGCCTCCAAGACGACGTCTCGCCCGTGCCGTTCAAGCAGATACGCGAGGTCGTGGAGTCCGAGCTAGGACTCACCACCGATCGTGCGTTTCTCGAGTTCGATTTCGCGCCGATCGCATCAGCATCGATCGGCCAGGTGCACCGTGCAATGCTTCCCGACGGGAGAGACGTCGTCGTCAAGGTGCAGCGTCCGATGGCCGCCGGGCAGATCGAGGCGGACATCGGTCTTCTCTACCAGGCGGCGAAGCTCCTGAGGGAGCGCGTGCGCGCGCTCGAGTTCATGGACCCCCAGGAGCTCGTCGACGAGTTCGCGCGCTCGATCCGGCTCGAGCTCGACTACGGGCACGAGGCGCGGAACGCAGAGATCTTCCGCCGGAACTTCGCTCGCACTGACGGCGTCGTCGTTCCAGCGGTTATCAGGCAGTACTCGACCCGGCGCGTTCTCACCCTCGAGTATCTGAGCGGGACGAAGGTCGCCGACCTCGACCTGGCGGTGCTCCGCCCCGACGAGCGGCGTGACATCGCGTATTCGCTCGCGGACGTGTGGATGACAATGGTGTTTCGGCACGGCTTCTTCCACGCGGACCCGCATCCGGCCAACATCTTCGTCCTCGACTCCGGCGAGCTGGGTCTCGTCGACTTCGGGCAGGCCGAGAAGCTCACCGACGAGGACATGGCGAAGCTCACACGCCTGTTCGTCGACGCGGCGACCGAGAACATCGACGCGATTCCTCGGCGGCTGCGTGAGCTCGGCGTTCGCTATGCGCCCGAGCGTGAGCAGGAGTTCCGTGCCGAGTTGCGGGTTCTCTTCGACCGTTACTACGGCACGCGGCTGTCTGACATCGACCCGCTGCAGGTGATCCGCGAAGGATTCCAGCTCATCTACTCGTTGAACCTGCGGCTGCCGAGTCGGTTCGTGATGCTCGACAAGGCCATCGCGACTCTCGCGTCGGTCGGGCAGGAGGTCTACCCGGAGTTCAACGTCTTCGAGATCGCCAAGCCGTACGCCCGCGGGCTGCTCGTCGACCGGTTCCACCCTCGCGTCGTCTCCCAACGCGCACGGGCCGAGGTGCTTGCTCTGGGGTCGGTCGCACGGGAGCTCCCGTACCAGGTGAGCGACATCCTCGAGCGCCTGCGCGAAGGGACGTTCCAGGTTCGGATCGAGAATCCGGGCATCGACGAGCTCGACGACCACATCGACAAGGCGTCGAACAGGATGGCGGTTGCGCTCGTGGTCGCCGGCGGTCTGCTCGGCTCGGCGATCATCGGCGTCTTCGCCGACGGTGGCCCGCACGTCATGGGGCTCCATCTCCTCTCGGTCGTCGGATTCATCATCTCCGGCGCGTTCGGGCTGTGGCTCGTGTGGGGCGTGATGAGGCACGGACGGTTGTAGGGAGCCGTTTGGCGGCATGCCGCTCCGAGCGGCCATGCCCGAGTAGGACGATTGAGGAACGCTTGACACGCTTTCGCCCGAAAGGACATCTGGCGCTCGTGACAGGACCGGGCTAGCGTCGCTCTCATGCCGAGCGCCGTCCTCGTCGCCGAGCCCGAGTCCGAAACCCGCGAGTACCTGGGTCGGCAGTTGCGCGATGACGGCTTCGACGTCCTCGGCGCCGCGCGCCGAAGCGAGGCCCTCGAGCTCGCGGAGCGCGCTCGACCCGACGTCGTCCTTCTCGCCGAGCTCGACCTGTGTCTCCGCCTGCGACGTGGAGAGCCGGGGCGCACATGGGATCGAAACGTGCCCGTCATCCTGCTCGCCCCCTCCTCGGACCCCGTCGAGCGCGTGCGCGCACTCGATCGCGGAGCCGACGACGTCATGGGGCGGCCGTTCGCGTACGACGAGCTGCTCGCTCGCATTCGAGCGCTTCTGCGCCGAAGCTCGGTCGGTGCCGCCGACGTACTCATCGCCGGCGACCTCGTCATCGATAGGCGAACGCGTCGGATTTCCGTGAGGGACACGATCGTCGTCCTCTCGGCGAAGGAGTTCGAGCTCCTCACGCGGCTCGCTGCGGAGCCGTATCGCGTCTTCACGAAGGAGGAGCTGCTGCGGGAAGTCTGGGGATTCCGAGCACTGGGGCGCACGAGAACGCTCGAGTCGCACGCGTCGCGGCTCCGGAAGAAGCTCCGCGTCGCCGAAGGCGATCGTTACATCGTCAACGTGTGGGGCGTGGGCTACAGGCTGCTCGAATAAGGCAGGGCACTTCCCGACCCCACGTGGGACTCTTCGCCGCTCCGCTGCAAGTATGTGGGCACATGCGCAGTGCAGTTGCCCCTCGCTCACGGGCGCAGAAGGCGCCGCGGCTTATCGCGGGTCTCATCGTGGTGTGCGCACTTGCGTTTGCCGGGGCGCCCGCGGCACGCTCGAAAGAGGCAAGTGCCCAACCGTTCCTTGCGTTCGTAACGGTGAAGTACGTAAAGGTTCGAGAAGCATACGAAGAGCGGGGAACGATCTGGACAGCTGAACTCGACGGTTCGGACCGGCGTCGCCTTGCCGCCGGAAACGTGCCTGACATCTCCCCGGATGGCAGGTGGATCGCCTTTGTCGACAACGAGTACCAGCTCCGGGTCGTGGCTCACAAGGGCGGAACGCCGCGGCTGCTCGTTCGCGACGCTGATCCGTGGACGTTCCGGTGGGCGCCCGACTCGCGGCGTCTGGCTGTCGTTGTCGGTGGAGCACTCGTAGTCGTCGACATCGAGACCGGTCGCCGTATGACCATCGATCGAGCTCGACACTTCCTGGGTCTCAGCTTCTCTCCGTCCGGCAAACAGATCGCCTGGGCGCCGAATACGGGAAAGCTCAGTCCCACATTGGGGGGCTACGACATCTACACCGCCTCCAGCAGCGGGGGGCGGGTTCGACGGCTGACACACGATCGAGGCAGCTTCTACCCGGTCTGGGGACCGAGCGGCATTGCCTTTGCCCGCTTCGAGCCTTTCACCTTGCTCCATCCGCCGCTCGAGCTGTGGTTCGTCCATCCGGGCGGACGCGGTCTCCGGATGATCTCGAGTCTCAACCTCGCTCCTCTCGAGTGGTCGCGCGATGGAAGGCGGCTACTGGCCACTTGGGACAGCGAGGTCGACGCAATGCCATATGCCGTGGACGCGTCGACCGGGAAAGTGCGCTCGTTGATTCGGAGCCGTGGCGAGCAGTTCACTGCCGCGTTTTCACGTGACGGCCGATGGGTTCTGGCGGTCGATGGCCAGAAGTTGGTCGTAGTTCCGTGGACCGGAGGACGAGCACGCGTTGTTGCGCGCGGGGTCGATGAAACTGCCGACTGGACCCGCTAACCGGAACCCGACACGTCTAGAGGGCGCCCTCGAGCTCGAGCAGCGTGATCTTTCGGTCGAGCCCGCCCGCGTAGCCGACGAGGTTGCCGGTCGATCCGACGACGCGATGGCAGGGGAGGACGATCGGGATCCGGTTCCGGTTCATGACCGTCCCCACCGCGCGGGCGGCCCGCGGCCGCCCGACAGCGGCTGCCAGCGCGCCGTATGTGGTCGTCTCGCCGTACGGCACACGCGCGAGCTCGTGGAGGACCGACACGGTGAACGGCGGAAGTGCGCGGAGATCCAGAGCGAGATCGAAGATCCGGCGACGACCTGCGAAGTACTCGTCGAGCTCGCGGCGCGCAGCGTCCACGGATCTCGGCGAGCGCAAGACGGCAGGCCCCGCGATCCTGGCGAGCCGCTCCAGCTGATCCTCGGGGTCGGACTCGAACGAGATCGCTGCGAGTCCCTGAGTGGAGGCGGCAATGAACAGGTCGCCGATCGGCGAGTCGATGACGTCGAAGCCGATGTCCACGAGGTCGAGCGCGAATGCCGCTTCGCGGAACTGGCTGTCGAGATCAGGAGATACGGTCATGAGAGGCGCTCCTTTCGCAATCTGCGGACACCGGTTGATGTGGCCTGGCGCGCGGCGTCGGGGCTCGAGCCCAGGGCCGCAGCGATTTGGTCGTAGGACAGGTCGTAGCCGTACCGGAGCACGACCGCTGCGCGCTCCGTGCGCGACAGCCCGTCGGTCAGCTCGGCGAGGTCTTCGTACGCCGGCCGCGAATCCTCGGTACCGGCTTCGATCAGCTCTGCCGTCGGCTTCGTCCGGCGAAGCGCGTCGAGAGCGACATTCTGGGCGATCGTGAGCACCCAGGCACGGAGATGCTCCCCGTGCTCGAGGCGGCGGTATGCCTTGAGTGCGCGCAGGAACGTCTCCTGGAACGCATCGTCGGCTCGATCGGCACCCAGGCGCCGCCTGAGCAAGCGCAGCACTTCGACGCGGTGCTGCTCGTAGAAGCGCTCGAAGGGTGGTATCGCCACGGCGTGCATCATCGTCATCCAACGCGGGACGGCGCGCATTTGTGAGCATGCTCGTATGAAGGCCGCCGTCGTCGGGCACGTGGAATGGATGGAGTTCGTTCCCGTCGAGCACGTGCCGGCGCCGGGCGAGATCGTGCATGCCGCGGATTCGTGGGAGGAGGCTGCAGGAGGAGGGGTAGTCGCGGCGGCGCAGCTCACCCGCCTCGCCGACTCGGTCCAGTTTTTCACGGCACTCGGAGCGGACGATCGCGGGGAGCGTGCCCGGCTCGAGATCGAGGGCCGTGGGATCGAAGTGCATGCTTCGTCGACGGCCGCGCCGCAGAGGAGCGGCGTCACGTTCGTCGACGAGACGGGCGAGCGCACGATCACGACCATCGGAAAGAAGCTGCACCCGCGCGGACACGACGACTCGCTCCCGTGGCACGAGCTCGCGCAGTGCGACGTTGTCTACTTTTGCGCCGGCGACACGGACGCCCTTCGGCTCGCCCGGCGCGCTCGCGTCCTCGTCGCGACGGCGCGCGAGCTCGTGACGCTGCGCCAGGCTGCGGTCGAGCTCGACGCGCTCGTGAGCAGTGGGAAGGACGAGGCCGAGCTGTATCGGACTGGGGACCTCGATCCGGAGCCGCGGCTCGTCGTCACGACGTCGGGCGCTCTCGGCGGCTGGGCGCAGCCGGGCGGTCCATACTCGGCGGCTCCACTTCCACCCACCACGGTCGACTCGTACGGCGCCGGCGACTGCTTCGCTGCGGGTCTCGCCTTTGCTCTCGGCGCCGGTCTCGAAGGGTTGGCGGCTCTCGACTTCGCCGCTCGTTGCGGTGCCGGCGCGCTCGCCGGCGCCGGAGTCCACGCCGAGAGCATTCCGCTTCCGTAGCCGCTCCGGTTCCACAGGGCGCAGGCTTCGTCATGGCCGACTCGGCGGCGCGCCAATTTCACACCGAACCCCGAGTGGGGCACAAGGGTTGCGTAGTGGGGAAAAGTGGAGTAAGGTGGGGATCCGTGGGAGGACCACCACGAACACCTCGATGTTCTACGGAAAACACGAGCACACGGTCGACGAGAAGAACC
>JBOHAY010000259.1:0-8518 GCA_050697935.1 Gaiellaceae bacterium
CACCTACAACGTCGACCGGGACACACGCATCGACTTCTCGCGCGGCTACTACAAAGGCACGGGCCGCCTGCTCGTACCGAACAACTCATCGATCCGCTCGATCTCGGACCTCGGCGGCAAGACCGTCGCCACGACGACCGGCTCCATCTACGACCGCTGGGTCAAGAACTGCTTCAAGGACACGAAGCTGATCGTAACCGACAGCTTCACGAACGCGGTGATCGCACTGCGTGACGGCCGCGCGGACACGCTGATGTGGGACGACACTGCCGTCCTCGGCATCGCCGTGACCGACCGGAACTACAAGCTCACGAGCGATCTGTTCCTCCCCGGTCCGTACGGCATCGGGATCAAGCAGGGGAACACCGCCATGAAGGCGTGGGTCGACTCCCGGCTCAACCTGATGAAGAAGCGCGACATGTTCTTCCCGATCCTGAAGAACACCGTCCCGCCCGCCCAGGTCGCCCCGTTCTCGAAGAACATCCTGAGGCCGAATCAGACCTTCGCCTACAACCAGGTCGACCCCACGACGGTGTGCCCGTAGCGGCACCGTCGGTACGGAACGAAGGAGCGACCGCGCTCGGCGCGGTCGCTCCTTGATATCGCCTGGTGAACGTCCTGGCCGTCACCTTCGACTGGTCGTTCATCACGGAGAACGGCGACGAGCTTCTGGCCGGGCTCCGCCGAACGCTCGAGGTGTCGGCGATCGCGATCGCCGGGGCGTTCGTGATCGGGCTCGTCCTCGGAGCTGCACGCGCGCACCGTGTCCCCGTGGTCAGCCAGCTCGCGGCGATCTACGTCGAGGTCATCCGCAACACGCCGATCCTCGTCCAGATCTTCTTCCTCTTCTTCGGTCTCCCTCAGATCGGGATCATCCTGGAGCCCTTCACCGTTGCCTGGCTCGCGGTGACGATCTGGGGCGGTGCCTTCAACACCGAGAACTTTCGCGCGGGGTTCGAGGCCGTCCCCCACCGGTTCCGTGAAGCAGGGTTCGCGCTGGGCTTCGGGCGTCTTTCGACCTTCCTCAACGTCACGCTGCCCATCGGCGGCCGGATCGCGCTTCCGTCCTCGATCAACACCTACATAAGCGTCGTCAAGAACACGTCGCTGATGTATGTCATCAGCTATCCGGAGCTGACCACGACAGCGCTGAACATCAACGCGCTGACACTCCAGACTGTCGAGACGTTCACGACTCTGGCCGTCACCTACCTCGTGATCGTGTGGACGATGTCGGCCTCCATCCGAATCGTCGAACGCCGTCTCGCCCTGCCCGAGGACGCACGATGAACCTCCTCCCGGACTGGGCCGAGCCCGTCCTGCGCTACATGCTCGAGGTCGGGCTCCGGGGGACTCTTCAGATCGCCGCGATCTCGCTCGCCGGAAGCCTGCTGATCGGCGTTCCGCTCGGCACCCTGCTCACGATCAAGTTCATGCCGTCGCGCGCACTGATTCGGCTCTACATCGAGGTTTGGCGCGGGCTGCCGGTCCTCGTGACCCTTTTCCTCGTCTTCTTCCTGCTCCCCGCGCTCAACCCGCGTCTGGAGTTCGATGCGCTCATCTCCGCCTCGATCGCCCTGACGCTCTGGGGCAGTGCGCAGGTCGCCGAGGCAACACGCGGCGCCGTGCAGTCGATCCCGAAGGAGCAACACGAGGCAGCCTCAGCGCTCGGCTTCGGCTGGATCGGCAGACACGTCTTCGTGATCCTCCCGCAGGCACTGCGACGACTGTTGCCGCCGCTCGTCAGCCTCTTGGTCAACATCATCCAGACCTCGACGATCGCCCAGGTGATCGGCGCCCCGGAGCTCCTGGAATCCGCCGAGCGCCAGGTGGAGCGGCTCGCCGCTCCTCCGCCGATCGGCATCGGGGAGATAAAGGCCTTCCCGATCTACGCCACCGTGATGCTCATCTTCTTCCTCATCTCGTTCCCTCTCACGCGGCTAGCTGCCTACCTCGAGAAGCGGCTCGCCTAGAGTCTCGGGGTGCCGAACTTGCCCGAGATCACCGATGTCGTCAATGCGCAGATGCCGCTCGGAGCCACGCTCGGGATCAGGACGTTCGGTGGGCCGGAGGAGATCGAGGCCACACTCGCCTGGGCCCCCGAGCTCTGCACGGCAGGGGGCGTACTGCATGGTGGTGTGCTGATGTCGCTAGCGGACTCCGCGGGAGCGGTCTGCGCGTTCCTGAACCTCCCCGCCGGCGGTCGAACGGTCACGATCGAGTCGAAGACGAACTTCTTCGGCGCGGCTCGCGAGGGCGAGGTGCGAGCGCGGTCGAGGCCGTTGCATCGCGGGAGGACGACGATCGTCGTCGAGACCGACCTCTACGACTCGACCGACCGTCACATCGGACGAACGACGCAGACGCAGGCGGTCTTGGCCGACGACTGAGCCGAGAAGACCCGCGCTATCCTCTCTCGGCGCGGTGGCGGTAGCTCAGTTGGTAGCGCCCCGGGTTGTGGTCCCGGTGGTCGCGGGTTCGAGTCCCGTCCGCCACCCCTGACGTAACCACCGCGTAGGCTTCGCCTCCCATGAGCGGCGACGGGCTGACCTCGGCGACGAGATTTCTGGTTCTCGCGCTCAGCGCTCTCTACGCACTCGCCGCCGTCGCCGGCCTCGCGCTCCTCGACTTCGATACGACGGGCAACAGCGTCGTCTGGTTCACGCTCCTCGGCATCGGCGTTGCCCTGATGCTCGTGGGGCAGCTCGCGGCTCCGGCTGGATGGCTGTCGGCGCTGCTCGTCTCGGTCGGAGCCGCCGTCGGAGGACTTCCGCTCGTATGGACAGTGATCGTGCCGATCGCCGTCGCGACCGTGATCGCATGCAGCATCGCGGTCGCGAGGCGCCGGATCTCCGTTCCGGCCGGATGATCGATGCCGTGAGATCGCGGTCTCCGGGGTGTGAGCTGGCCGCTCGGACGCGCGAGATCGGGGCATCGATCATCTAATGCGCCACACGCGCCACGGCTGGTGGCTCGGGGAGGCCGGCGAGGTGGCTCCGGCACCGCCGCTCGAGGGAGACGCCACGGCAGACGTCGTGATCGTCGGCGGTGGCTATCTCGGCATGTGGACGGCGTGGCACCTCCTCGCGCTCGAGCCGGAGCTCGAGATCGTCCTGCTCGACGCCGGTTTGTGCGGGCACGGTCCGAGCGGGCGAAACGGCGGCTTCTGCGAGACGCTCTGGGGTGACGCTCCGACCCTTCGCGAGAAGGCAGGGAACGCGGCCGCGCTCGCCGTTTGCCGCGCGTCAGAGGACGCGGTACGCGGGATCGGCGCCTGGTGCGAGACGAACGAGGTCGATGCGTGGTTCCGCGAGGCTCCGATGCTCCGCGTCGCGACCACCGCGTCGCAGTTCGGCTCCTGGGACGGCATCGTCGACGCAGCCGCTGCACTCGGTGCGCCGGAGGAAGTGGTCTCGGTCTCGGCCGACGAAGTGCGAGCTCGCTGTGCGTCGCCACTCTTCCTCGGCGGCGCGCTCTATCGCCTGAACGCAACCGTGCAGCCGGCTCGTCTCGCGCTCGGGCTCCGGGCGAAGCTCCTCGAGCGGGGCGTCCGGATCCACGAGCGAACCGAGGTCACGCGGCTCAAGCGAGACGGAGGTGCTCAGACCAGCGCTGGGCGGGTGCGCGCAACGTCAGCCGTGCTCGCAGTGAACTCGGCGGCCGCAGGATTTCCCGGCTACCGGCTCTCACTTGCGGTCGCATCGAGCCACATCGTCCTCACGGAGCCGATCCCGGAGGTGCTCGAGGAGATCGGCTGGACCGGCGGGGAGGCGATCGTCGACAGCCGCACGCTCGTCCACTACACGCGCACGACGCGCGACGGACGGATCGTCTTCGGCTGGGGCGGCGGCGCCATGGGATTCGGCGGCCGGGTCGCCGATCGACTCGAGCTCGCGCCGGATGTGATAGCGCGCACTCAGGAGAGCCTCGTTCGCTTCTTCCCGCAGCTTCGCGGGCGCGCGGTGACACACGCGTGGGGCGGCCCGATCGACGTCTCTCCCAGCCATCTGCCGATCTTCGGCAGCCGCGGACGCGTCCACCACGGGTTCGGCTTCACGGGGAACGGGGTCGGGCCGTCGTTCCTGGGCGGCGAGATCCTCGCCCGCCTCGCACTCGACCGCCGCGACGAGCGGACGGCGCTCGCGATCGTGGAGCCGGCGCGCAAGCTCTTCCCCCCCGAGCCGTTCCGCTACGCGGGAGGCTCGCTCATTCGCCGTGCGCTGCTGGCGAAGGACGCGGCCGAGGACGCCGGCCGCAAGCCGGCCAGGATCACGGCGTTGACCGCATCTCTTCCCCGCCGGCTCGGGCTCCGGCTGCCTCGCTAATACGGTCGAAGCCGGTCGACCGAGCGTTCCTGGCCACCCGCGAGTGGATGGCGAACGCGCTCACATGTGGCAAACGGGCGCGTATGTGGGTTAGGGTGCCTGGCTCGCACGAGCAAGACAGCGTCAAGCGTCGAGGGGAGCAGGGGAGCCGCGCGCCGGATCTGGTGAGCAGACTGACCTGGCATCTCGCCTCGAGGGCGACGATCACGCGTCGGCCTCCTCGGGCATCTCTCGACCGCATCCGCCAGCCCCAGGGAGGTGACACGTTCAGAGACGACGATCACGCAAGAAGAACAGCTCACACGTAGCGGAACACGAATCCGCTGCTACCTGCGATAAAGGAGAGCCAATGAGAGGCAAGGCAATTCGCGTCGCCACCATCCTGTTCATCATCGTCGCAGCGTTTACGTACGCTCCGGTGTCGCCGGCCGGAGACAATTCGTGCGACGTCCGCACGACCGACAACTTCAAGAAGCTGCTTCAGTGCGTCACGCTCGAAGGAGTTCGCTCGCACCAGGCGGCACTCCAGGCAATCGCCGACGACAATGGCGGGACTCGCCTAGCCGGCACAGCGGGATACGACGACAGCGTCGCGTACGTCGCAGGCAGGATGACTGCGGCGGGATACAACGTCACGCTGAACCCTTTCCCGTTCCTGTTCTTCCCACCGGCCGTGCTCCAGCAACTCACCCCGGTTTCGGCAACGTACGAGACCGGAGCCTTCACGAATTCCGGTGTTGGAAACGTCACCGGGAACGTCATTCCCGTCGACATCAATCTCGTGCCGCCTCGGGCGAGCACGAGCGGTTGTGAGGCCGCCGACTTCGCGGGCCTCGACTTCTCCGGGCCGGCCGACGTCGCGCTCATCCAGCGCGGCACGTGCACTTTTGCTCAGAAGGTGCAGAACGCCGAAGCCGCTGGAGCCGAAGCTGTCGTGATCTTCAACCAGGGCAATGATCCGACTCGAGAAGGACTGATCATCGGAACGCTTGCACCATTCTCTGCCAGCGTCCCCGTCGTCGGCGCGAGCTTCGCGAACGGCGCGGCGCTGGCGCAGCCAGGCTCGACGGCGCACGTGCAGGTCGACGCACCGCAGAGCGTGACCGTGAACAACGTGATTGCGGAGTCCAAGGCGGGCGACCCGAACAACGTCGTCATGGCTGGCGCACATCTCGATTCGGTCGCGGCTGGACCAGGCATCAACGACAACGGCTCGGGCTCAGCCGCACTTCTCGAGATCGCGGAGCGAATGGCGAAGGTGAAGCCGCGGAACAAGGTTCGCTTTGCCTGGTGGGGCGCCGAGGAAGCCGGTCTGGTCGGCTCGACGGCGTATGTGAACGGCCTGAGCCAGGCCGAGCGGGACAAGATCGCTCTCTATCTGAACTTCGACATGGTCGGCTCACCGAACCACGTCTTCTTCATCTATGACGGAGACGACTCGGACGCAATCGGTGCCCCCGCAGGCCCGGCCGGTTCCGCGCAGATCGAGCAGACCTTCGAGAGGTACTTCAACAGCGCGGGTCTGCCATTCAAGGGCACGGACTTCAGTGGACGGTCGGACTACGGCCCGTTCATCGCTGTCGGCATTCCATCGGGCGGCCTCTTCACCGGCGCCGAGGGCATCAAGACAGCCGCTGAGGTCGCACTTTGGGGTGGCACCGCCGGGCAGCAGTACGACCCGTGCTACCACCTGGTATGCGACACGTATGCGAACAACAACAACTTCGCACTCGATGTCAACTCGGATGCGATCGCATACTCCGTGATCCAGTACGCCATGAACACGACTGACGTCAACGGAGTGAAAGGCAAGGGCAACTTCAAGGTCGATCCGGTCGATCTCCTACCGGTGCAGTGACCTCGACCCAGTGACCAAGCGCTGACTCGCGCCGAAGCCCGAGGAGGGAGCGTGTCCTATCGCTTCCCTCCTCGGCTTCGGCCGATTGTCTCCCTGAACGTGATCCGTCGTTTCAAGCGCTGGTTGCCGGCGCGAGCCTCGTGCGGAAGGATCTGAGGCGAATGCAGATCGGTAAGCCCGGAAACCCAGTCAGCCACATCAGCCAGGCCTACCCGGGCCGGGTCGAGGTGCGAGGGCGCGACCTCGCGGACGACCTCATGGGCCGGCTGACCTTCACCGGCTACTTCCACCTGCTGCTGACCGGGCGTGAAGCGACAGCGGACCAGAGCTTCTTTC
The DNA here is from genome assembly GCA_050697935.1 of Gaiellaceae bacterium. GTDB lineage: Bacteria > Actinomycetota > Thermoleophilia > Gaiellales > Gaiellaceae > GMQP-bins7. The sequence goes on from JBOHAY010000259.1 coordinate 6,520, forward strand.
TCGACCTTCTGCTCGTCTCGATCGCCGAGCACGGGATGATGCCCACGAACGTCGCCGCGCGGATGACGCTCGCCGCCGACCCGGGATCGCTGCAAGGAGCCGTCGCGGCGGGGATCCTCGGCGCCGGCCCGGTCGTCCTCGGTACGTCCGAGGAGTGTGCGCGGCTTCTGGAGGAGGCGCAGGGAAAGGTCGCAATGGGCGCTGAGCCCACAGCCGTCGCCGCCGAGATCGCGCACGCGATCCACAACTCCGGCGGCAAGATGCCCGGTTTCGGCCACCCCGTGCACCGGCCGCTCGACCCACGCGCCGAGCGGATCCTCGCGCTCGCGGACGAACGCGGAGTGAGCGGGTCTCACGTCCTGCTCGCACGGGCGCTTCAGGACGCCGTCGTCGAGGCCTGGGGCAAGCCGCTCACGATGAACGTCTCCACGCCCATCGCCGCGGTGCTGCTCGACCTCGGGTACTCGACCGCCCACGTCAAGGCGGTCCCGATTCTCGCCCGCACGGCTGGCCTCCTCGCCCACCTGGCCGAGGAGCAGGAGAACCCGATCGGCTTTCTCCTCGCCTCGGGAGCAGAGGGAGCGGTCGGGTACGAGGCCCCGCCGCAGTGATGCTCGCACCCGAGGTCGAAGCTCTCCTGTGGCCGGAGCAACTCGCGCTCGACGACGCGAGCTACCGCACCCAACTCGCATACCTCTTCGAGCGCTCGGCCTTCTACCGGACGAAGCTTGCGGCCGCAGGATGGGCCACCCCGGAGGCGGCGGGCGGGCTCGCGGACATCACGCAGCTTCCCCTCACCGAGAAAGCCGAGATAAAGGCGACGAGCACACCCGTGAACCCGATCGGCGCACATCTCTGCGCGACGCCGTCCGAGATCGTCCGGATCTACTCCACGAGCGGCACCACGGGAGCTCCCAGCTACATCCCGCTGACGGCACGTGATCTCGACAACTGGGTGACCGGATCGGCGCGGAGCTACGCAGCCTCCGGGATCTCCGCCGGCCAGCGCATCCTCTCGACCTACAACGCCGGCCCGTTCGTCGCGGGGGCGGCGCTCGCGTCCTTCGACCTCATCGGTCTCTGCCACATTCCGCTCGGCACGGGAAATACCGCTCGCCTGATGCAGGCGATCGAAGCCCTTCACCCCGACGCCGCTGTCCTGACACCCTCGTACGCCGCGCACCTCGTGGAGTGGGCAGCGGAGCGCGACTTCGATCTCCGGGGCTCGAGTGTCGAGCGCGTCCTCGTCGCCGGTGAGCCGGGCGGCGGTGAGCCCGCGTTCCGCGCGAAGCTCGAAGATGGCTGGGGCGCTCATGTCACCGAGGCCATGGGCATCGGCGACATCGGCATCTCGCTCTGGGGCGAATGCGAGGAGCAGGACGGAATGCACCTCGGCGCGCGCGGCTTCGTCCACGCCGAGCTGATCGACCCCGAGACGGGCGCGGCGCTCGAGCTGGACGACGGCGCAACCGGCGAGCTCGTACTGAGTCACCTCCAGCACCGCGCGGCGCCCCTCTTGCGCTTCCGCACGCGCGACCACGTCGAGATCCGCACGAGCCCGTGCCCGTGCGGCCGCACGGGCCCGCGCGTGCGGTGCGTCGGACGGACCGACGACATGCTCATCGTGAGAGGGGTCAACGTGTTCCCGTCGGCCGTCCGTGAGGTGGTGAGCGCGTTCGCTCCCCGCGTCAGCGGCCATGTCCGCGTCAAGCCACAGGCGGCCGGGGTGAAGCAAGAGCCGCCGCTGCCCGTGAGCGTCGAGCTCGCGCAAGGCGCAGCCGCCGACGACGCTCTCGCCGAGGCGATCCGTGAGAAACTGCGCGCCGTGCTGGTCGTTCAGACACGCGTGGATCTCGTTCAGTGGGGGAGTCTCGAGCGGAGCGAGTACAAGGCGACTCTTATCGAGCGCGCAAGACCGGAATCTGCGAGCACAGATTCCGGTCGCGCCAAGACTTGGCGCGCGAAAATCCCTAAGAACTCGGTTCAAAATGAAGCCTTG
>JBOHAY010000260.1:0-5241 GCA_050697935.1 Gaiellaceae bacterium
GGCCTCCTGATGGTGGCCATCGTGGACTCAGGCTCGCTCACGTTCGGCTCGGCGATCGCGCTCTTCGCGGTCTTCGGAATCGGAACTCGCAACGGCATCCTGCTGATCGAGCGCTTCCGTCGGCTCCAGCTGGCTGGAGAGGAGTTCGGTCCGGGCCTCGTGCTCCGCGGGGCACTCGACCGGCTGGCACCGATCCTGACGACGGCGCTGGCGACGGCTCTCGCGCTCACACCGTTCATCGTGGGCGGCGGAATCGCGGGGTACGAGCTCGCTCACTCGATGGCTCTGGTCATGGTGGGAGGGCTCGTGACGTCGACCTTGCTCAACCTGTTCGTTCTCCCTGCCCTGTACCTCCGCTTTGGCTCCGGCTTCGTGGCCGCGGCTGAGCAGGAGCAGGCGCGGCGGGACCTTCTCGCGGATCTCACACCGCGCGAAGAGGCGCCCATGACCGCGGTCGCAATGCAACAGAACGTCCAACCGGAGCCGGGCACATGAGCGGAACGCATTCACATCGAGCCCTGGGAGGAAGAGACATGCGCCATCGGATTCCATTGATCGTCGCGATTGCGGTGGTTCTCCCACTGCTCGTCACGGCGTGCGGCGGGGGGAGCTCGAGCTCAGAGGAGGCGAGCGGTCCCGCCACGGTCGAGCTGATCGAGGGCACGGACCTGAGTACCGTCAGCTTGACCGAGAAGGCCGCGGCACGACTCGACATCCAGACGGCGGCGGTGAGGGCAGGTGCCGCCGGAAAGGTCATCCCCTACGCGGCCGTTCTCTACTCGCCGACCGGCGAGACCTGGGCCTACGTCAACACAGAGTCGATGACGTTCACGCGTCAGGCCATCGTCATCGACCGGATCGACGGCGCCAACGCGTTCCTGTCGAAGGGGCCGGCAGCCGGAGCGAAGGTCGCGACCGTCGGAGTGGCAGAGCTGTACGGCGCCGAGCTGGGCCTCGGTCAGTGATCCGCACCGTCGACGTAGGGGAAAGGGAGTAGAGAGCCATGATGCGCTGGATCGTCGGTGCCAGCCTGAAGTTCCGCTACCTCGTCGTCGCGGCCGGCGTCGCGCTGATCGCTGTCGGCGCTGCGACCCTGCGTGACTCGCCGGTAGACGTCTTCCCCGAGTTCTCGCAGCCCAAGATCGAGGTCCAGACGGTCACGATCGGGCTCTCAGCCGAGGAGACGGAGGAGCTCGTCACTGTCCCGATCGAGCAGGCGCTTATCGGTCTGCCGAACCTCGACACCATTCGTTCGAAGTCGGTTCCGCAGCTCTCGGACGTCGTGATGCTGTTCGACCGGGGCACGGACCTGCTCCGAGCGCGCCAGCTCGTGCAGGAGCGGATTACAGGAGTCACCGCGACCCTGCCTACCTGGGCTGCGCCGCCGGTCATGCTCCAGCCGCTCTCGTCGACGAGCCGAGTGATGAAGATCGGGTTCACCTCGGACACCGTGTCGATGATCGACATGTCGAACATCGCCTACTGGAAGATCCGAACCCGCCTCCTTCGCGTCCCCGGTGTTGCGAACGCGCCCATCTGGGGCGAGCGGCTGAAGCAGATGCAAATTCACGTCGACCCGGAGAAGCTGAGGAAGAACCAGATCTCGCTCGTCACGATCATGGACTCCACCGCCGAGGCTCTGTCGGCGGGGATCCTCCAGTACTCGGAGGCCTTCAACATCGGCACCGGCGGGTTCATCGACACCCCGAACCAGCGGCTGAATGTGAGGCATATCCTGCCGATCGCCGCGCCGGCGGACCTCGAGAAGGTCCCCATCTACAAGCAGAACGGCGATCGAGTTCCGCTGTCCGCCGTCGCAGACATGGTCTGGGATCACCAGCCGCTCATCGGCGACGCCGTTATCAACGACGGCCCCGGCCTGATGATCATCGTCGAGAAGCTCCCCTGGGCGAACAACCTCGAGGTCACGCGAGGCGTCGAGCAAGCGATCGAGGAGCTCAAGCCCGGCCTTCCCGGCATCGAGATCGACACCACGATCTTCCGCCCGGCCGACTTCATCGAGCTGTCGCTCGACAACCTCACGAAGGCGCTCCTGATCGGCGCGCTGCTCGTCATCCTGGTCATCGGCGTCTTCCTCTTCGAGTGGCGCGCGGCGCTGATCAGCGTCGTCTCGATCCCCCTGTCGCTCGTGGCGGCGGGGCTCGTCCTGTACTTCCGCGAGACGACCGTCAACGTGATGGTCCTCGCCGGGTTAGTGATCGCGCTCGGCGTCGTCGTCGACGACGCGATCATCGACGTCGAGAACATCGTCCGTCGTCTTCGCCAGCACCGCGCGGAGGGCGACACCAGATCGAGTGCATCGATCGTCCTCGAGGCCTCGCTCGAGGTGCGCGGATCGATCGTCTACGCGACGCTGATCATCTTCGCCGCGATGATGCCGGTCTTCTTTCTCACCGGCTTGACCGGCGCCTTCTTCAAGCCGCTTGCCTTCACCTACGTGCTGGCGGTGGGCGCCTCTCTCATCATCGCGCTGACCGTCACTCCTGCTCTCGCTCTGATCCTGCTCGGTAACAAGCCGCTCGAGCGCCGTCAGCCGCCGGTCGTCCGCTGGCTGCAGGGCGGCTACGAGCGGGTGCTCTCACGGATCGTCTCGCGCCCGCGGTGGGCGTATGTCGTGGCAGGCCTCACCGCGGTGGCCGGAATCGTCGTGTACCCGCTCCTCGGACAGTCGCTGCTCCCGAACTTCAAGGAACGGGACTTCCTCATGCACTGGCTGACGAATCCCGACACGTCTGGCCCCGAGGAGGTGCGTGTCTCGGTCGCCGCCTGCAAGGAGCTCAGAACCATCCCGGGCGTGCGCAATTGCGGGTCGCACATCGGGAATGCGTTCCTCGGTGACGAGCCGTATGGCACCTACTTCGGCGAGAACTGGATCAGCGTCGACCCCAAGGTCGACTACGACAAGACGGTTGCGAGCGTCACCGAGGTCGTATCGGGGTATCCCGGAATCCAGCGCGACGTGCAGACATACTTGAGAGAGCGAGTCAAGGAGGTGCTGACCGGCGCAAGCGACGCTGTCGTGGTACGCATCTACGGCGACGACCTGCACATCCTCGAGGAGAAGGCGGACGAAGTGCTGGAGATGATGCAGGGAGTCGACGGTGCTCTCGACCCGAAGAAGGAGCTTCACGTGTTCGTCCCGCAGGTGAACGTGCGGGTGGACCTTGCGAAGGCGCAGCGCTACGGTGTCAAGCCAGGCGACGTGCGACGGGCCTCGGCCACCTGGATGGCGAGCGAGGAGGTCGGAGACGTCTTCGTCGCCGGCAAGGCCTACGACGTGCACGTATGGAGCAAGCCCGCGGCACGCGACAGCCTGACCGACATCCGCGCCCTTCCGATCGACACGCCCACGGGCCCGATCAGGCTCGACGAGGTGGCCGACGTGCGGATCCAGGAGTCGCCGAGCTCCATCTCACGCGTCAATGCCACGCGCAAGATCGACGTCACCACCAACGTCGAGGGTCGCGATCTCGGATCCGTCGCGAACGACATCGAGGAGCGCCTCGAGGAGATCGCGTTGCCTCTCGGGTTCAACGCGGAGGTCCTGGGGGAGAACAAGGAGCGGAAGTCGTCGCAGGGGCGCCTGCTTCTGTTCGGAAGTGGCTCCGCGATCTTGATCTTCCTGCTCCTGCAGGCGTCGTTCGGGAATTGGCGATTGGCGACGCTCTCGTTCCTGACCTTGCCGATGGCCCTGGTTGGCGGAGCCCTCGCGGCGTACTTCACCGACGGCATCCTGTCGCTCGGGTCGCTCGTGGGCTTCTATACGGTGTTCGGGATCGCCGCGCGAAACGGAATCCTGATGATCAACCACTTCCAGCACCTCGAGCAGTACGAGGGTGAGACCTTCGGACCTGGGCTCGTGCTGCGGGGTGCGAAGGAGCGGCTGTCACCGATCCTGATGACCACGCTGGCAGCCGGTCTGGCACTCGTGCCGCTCGTGGTCGCCGGCAGGATCCCGGGGCACGAGGTCGAGCACCCGATGGCGATCGTCATCCTCGGCGGCCTCGTCACTTCGACGCTGCTCAACCTCTTCGTCGTGCCGTCGCTCTACCTTCGCTTCGGGAAGGGTTGGCGGCGCGCAGAGGTCGCACCTCAACCAGCCTGAGGCGAGGACGAACTCGAAGCGATGCGACGTGCCGGATTCACCACGGTCTGTGTGCTAGCCGTTCTCGCGCTGGCCGTCTCTGCCTGGGCGGGCGGCGCGTCCTCCCCGTGGGAGGTCAAGGCTTCCGACTACGACCGTGACAACTTCGACAGCTCGACCAGGATCGACAACAAGTGGTTCCCACTCCGGCCCGGGACGCAGCTCGTCTTTCGCGGAACGACGACAGAGGGGAAGGAGACGATCCCGCACCGCGTCGTCTTCACCGTCACTGACCTGACCAAGGAGATCGACGGCGTGGACAGCGTCGTCCTTTGGGACCGCGACTACAGTTCCGGGGATCTCGTCGAGGCTGAGATCGCCTTCTTCGCGCAGGACAACGACGGGAACGTGTGGCAAACGGGCGAGTACCCGGAGGAGTACGAGGGTGAACAGATCCTCGCGTCTCCGCTCTGGATCCACGGGCTCCAGGGGGCCCGGGCGGGACTCACCATGAGAGCCGTGCCGAAGAAAGGGACGTCGAGCTACTCGCTGGGATGGGGGCCCGCGGTCGGCTTCAACGATCGCGCGAAGGTGTTGAGGACGGGGACCAAGAACTGTGTTCCCCTCGCCTGCTACAAGAACGTGCTCGTCATAAACGAGTTCAACCCGGACGAGCGGGGCAAGTACCAGTTCAAGTACTACGCGCGCGGCGTCGGCAACGTCCGCGTGGGGTGGGCAGGCAAGAACGAGGACACCAAGGAGACACTGGTTCTCGTCGCGGTCAACCGCCTCGGCCCGAGCGCGATGGCTCAGGCTCGCGCGGCCGCCCGAAAACTCGAGGCGAGCGCCTACGAGCGCAAGAAGGTCTACGGCGAGACGTCGCCGCTCGAGCGCTAGGCGCTTCCGAGCTTGCAGTATCAGGGCGCCTTCCGGCCGGAAAGCGCCTTGGGAGGTACTACCTCCGCGGCGAGCGGTGAGCGCCGACGAGGTGCGACCAGAGGTTTGCCAACATGCCCGCGACGCGCGGATCTCGGTGGATCACACGCGTGAGATGGAACGCGCCGGCAGCGAACACTCGGGCGCCGGAGCGCGCCTCGTAGTAGGTCATCTGCGCCGTCTTGCCCGGCCCGAAGAGA
>JBOHAY010000261.1:0-9779 GCA_050697935.1 Gaiellaceae bacterium
CCCGCATACAGCACTCCTGCTGCACGGTCGATCCCGGTCGCGACCTCCTCAGCGTCGCCCATCTGCGGCACGCGCGCCGGGTTCACGAAGCTCACTGCCTCGATCCGCGGCAGACCGGCTCCGGCGAGGCGGTTGACGAGCTCGGCGCGTGTTTCGGGCTGGAGGATCTTGGGATCGTTCTGGAGCCCGTCTCGCGGACCGACATCGCAGACCTCGATCCTCACAGGACGCCTTCCGCCTCGAGTTGCGCGATCTCGTCGGCGGCGAGCCCGAGCAGGCCGCCGTACACGTCCTGGTTGTGGCTCCCGTCCTCCCAGGTGCCTGACCAGCGCACCGCCCCTGGAGTCTCGGAAAACTTCGGCACGATGCCTGGGCCGATGTACTCGCCGAACCCAGGGTCCGTGTGCTTGAGCAGCATCTCGCGGGCCCAGAAGTGCTCGTCGGCGAAGATGTCGGCGATAGTGTAGATGGGGCCGCAGATCACGCCCGCATCGTTGAGAATGCGGTCGATCTCGGCGAAGTCTCGCTCGACGGCCCACTCGCGGACGATCGCCTCGATCGCCTCTTGGTTCTGGCCGCGGGCGAGGTGAGTCGCGAATCTCGAGTCGCTCGCGAGCTCAGGCTTCTCCATCGCCTCGCAGAGGCGGCCGAAGACGCCGTCGGCGTTCGCGGCGATCACCATCCAACTCCCGTCGCGCGACTTGAAGATGTTCGAAGGCGCGACACCCTTCAGCCCCGTCCCGCCGGGTCCACGCACGACGCCGAGGCGATCGAACTCGGGGACGGTGCTTTCGAGCAGCGCAAAGCACGCTTCCATCAGGGAGACATCGACGACCTGGCCGCGGCCGAAGCCGAGTGCGTCGCGTTTGTACAGGGCGGCGAGAACTCCAATCGAAGCGAACATCCCCGCAAGGGAGTCGCCGAGCGAGATGTGCATCCGTGGGGGCGGCTCGTCGGGAAAGCCGTTCATGTAACGGATTCCTCCCATCGCCTCGGCGACGGAAGCGAAACCTGCGCGTGGCGCATAGGGGCCGGTCTGTCCATATCCCGAGACGCGTGCGATGACGAGCCTGGCGTTGGCCTCCCAGAGCTCGGCCGGGCCGACCCCCCACTTCTCCAGCGTTCCCGGCCGGAAGTTCTCCACGAGAACGTCCGCGCGCTTTGCGAGCTCGACCAGCAGCGACTGACCGCGACTCTGGCGGAGGTCGAGCGTGATGCACTTCTTGTTTCGGGACTGCACCGGCCACCAGAGAGAGCGGCCCTCGTAGCGATCGTGACCCCATTCGCGCATGGGGTCGGGCTTTCCGGGCGGTTCGATCTTGATGATCTCGGCTCCCATGTCCCCGAGCAGCCGCCCCGTGAAGGGTCCGGCGAGGAGCATGCCGAGCTCGAGCACACGGAGGCCGGCGAGAGGGCCCGGGCCGCTCGTATCTCGCTGAGCTGCGTCGGCGACGCCTGCTCCGTTGCTCATTCCGCAGCCTCCAGCTCGCGGACACGTGCCACGAGCAGGTCGCGCGCTTCGAAGACGTGCTCCTTCATCACCAGCTCGGCGCGCTCCGCATCGCGCGTCTCGACCGCCCTCGCGATCTGCCGATGGTAGTGCGACGAGATCCGGCGCTGCTCCCGCGAGTACCAGATGTACGACTTGTAGACGAGCGGTAGCTCGATCACCTTACGCACCATGTCGGCCACGCGGGCGCTCCCCGCGGCCTCGAGGATCGCGTTGTGGAAGGCGAGATTCTCCTTGACGAGGGCACGAACGTCGCTGTCCGGCACTGCCTCGAACCGCTCGCAGCTCTCCCAGAGCTCTCGCACGAGGTTCTCGGATGCGCGTGCAGCCGCCCTTCTGGCGGCGTAGCCCTCCAACAGGGCGCGGAGCTGATAGAGGTCATCCAGGTCCTCGGCGTCGTGAATGCGGACCGTTGAACCGCGGTTCGGAGCAGCATCGACGAGACCCTCCGCCTGAAGGACGAGCAGGGCTTCCCGAACCGGCGTGCGGCTAATGCCGAGCTCGCGCGCGAGCTCCTCCTCCTTCAGACGTGCTCCGGGCGGGTACCCGCCGTCCACGATCGCCTGACGTATTACTTCGGCGACGGCGACACTCGCGTTCGCTGCGAGTACCTCGCGCTCCTGGAGGACCTTCGCCATGGCCGCTGACAATATCGTATGCAATCTCGATCCGAAGACCGTTTGGGCCGCTCTCCCCGAAGCTGGTAGGCATCGCCGCCGCCGCCCGCTAGGAACGAACGTGGAGAAGCCGGCCGCGAGATCCGGGCCGAGCGCGGGCAGCCCGAAGTGACGAACGAGCCGGCGGCCTGAGCGGCCGACGCAGAGACGAGCACGCACGCTGCGAAGGAGGTGGCAACACGGTCGATTATCCTTGCGTCCGTGGACCGCGAGGCGATGGCCCGAAACCAGCGCAGGCGCCTGGTCGGGGAGGCGGTCGAGTTGGAGCAGGGGACAGAGGCCGCGCTCCTCGAGCAGCTCGAGGAGACGGTGGCCGAGCTCGAAGGCCGCCGGATCGACGAGGTCGCGTTCGCCCGAATGACTCCGGGAGACGCCGACATCGTTCGGGCCTTCCTGTCGGGCGAGAGCCCGGCCGAGGAGACCCCGGAGGAAGAGTCCGACGAAGAGTGGCTCGCCCCCGTAGCCGACCCCGAGGCCGAGCGTCTAGAGCTCCTGGCCGAGATAGCCCGGCTGGAGGAGGAGATCACGCGCTCGCAGTGCCGGCGGGACGCGTTGCGGCGATACGTGGACGCTCTCGACGGCTGAAAGTACCCCTGGGAGCTCGCAGGCGGAACGGCGCAGCGCTCCCGGCCGCGTTGCCAGCAAGAGTGCTACCGGTTTAGGGTTCTCCGCGGGATGGGCGGGCCTCGAGTTTATTCGCAGCTCTCGCGTTTTTGCACGCTGTCGGGATCAACCGATGAGGCGTGAGCTCCGGGTCGTCTACGGCCGGCCCGGAGCTCTCCCCCCGGGAACGACTGTCGGGTGACGAACGTGTGCGCGGGAGCGCGCACGGCATCCACGCCCGTGCCCGACGCCACCGCGAACGTAGCGCTCGGCGGACGGTTACGATCCGGTTCGATGACGACGGTGGTGGCCAACCCCAACCTCGGCGCACAGATCGTCGAGGACGCAAAGGAGTACGTCCTTTACTCGTGGTCGACGCAGGATGCCATCAACCCGATTCCGGTCGCAGGCGCCGAGGGTCGCTACTTCTGGGACTACGAGGGCAAGCGCTACCTCGACTTCGCGTCACAGCTCGTCAACGTCAACATCGGGCACCAGCACCCGAAGATCGTCGCCGCGATCAAGGAGCAGGCCGACAAGCTCTGCACGATCGGGCCGCCGATGGCGAACGAGTCGCGCTCGCGCCTCGGACGCATGCTCGCGGAAGTGACGCCTGGGGACCTCTCGATGTCCTTCTTCACGAACTCGGGTGCGGAGGCGAACGAGAACGCGATCAAGCTTGCGCGGCTCGCGACCGGACGGCACAAGATCGTCGCACGATACCGCTCGTATCACGGTGCGACGCACGGCTCGATCGTGCTGACCGGGGACCCGCGCCGCTGGCCGAACGAGCCCGGGATGGGCGGTGTCGTGCGGATGTTCGATCCGTACACGTATCGCTGTCCGGCCGGGCACCCGGATCCGTGTCCGGTCTGCACCGGCGCACCGCATCTCGAGGAGATCCTCGAGTACGAGGGCGCCCACACCGTCGCTGCCGTGATCCTCGAGACCGTGACCGGGACGAACGGCGTCATCCCGCCGCCGCCCGGCTACCTGCAGGCAGTGCGCGAGGTCTGCGATCGGCACGGGATCCTGTTGATCCTCGACGAGGTGATGGCGGGCTTCGGGCGCACCGGGCGCTGGTTCGCTTGTGAGAACTGGAACGTCGTCCCCGACATCCTCACGGTGGCGAAGGGGATCAACTCGGGCTATGTCCCGCTCGGCGCGATGATCATTCGCGACCCGCTCAAAGAGTGGGTGCGCAGTCGCTTCTTCCCCGGCGGGCTCACGTATGCCGGACATCCGCTCGCATGCGCTTCTGCGGTCGCGTCGATCGAGGCGTTCCAGGAGGAGGGCGTCGTCGAGAATGCGGCGGATGTGGGCGCGTACCTGGGTGAGGGTCTCCGCGGGCTGGCCGCGCGACATCCGTCGATCGGTGAAGTGCGCGGTCTCGGCTGCTTCTGGGGCGTTGAGCTCGTGAAGAATCGTGAGACCCGCGAGATGCTCGTGCCGTTCAACGCAGCCGGAGAGGCCGCCGCGCCGGTCGCTCGGCTCGCGAAGGCGGCGCTGGAGCGCGGGCTCTACCTCATGACCCACTGGAACGTGATCATGGTCGTTCCGCCGCTCACGATTACTAGAGACGAGGTCGACGAAGGGATCGCGATTCTCGACGAGGCGCTCGCGATCGCCGACGAGTTCGCTGCCTAGCAGCACGTGAGCGAGGTCGCGGAGCTCACCGCCCGACTCGTCGAGATCGAGTCGATCAACCCTGACGTCGTTCCCGGAGGCTCGGGCGAGATTGAGATCGCCCGCTTCGTCGCCGAGTGGTGCGAGCGCGCCGGGCTCGAGGCGTCGGTGTCCGAGCCCAAGACGGGTCGGCCGAACGTCGTCGCGGTCGCGCGGGGGAGCGGAGGAGGACGCTCGCTGCTGCTCAACGCGCACATGGACACCGTGGGCGTCGCGGGGATGACGGATCCGCTCGTGCCACGGCTCGAAGGCGGACGGCTCTACGGGCGCGGCTCGTACGACATGAAGGGCAGTCTCGCGGCGTGCATGCTCGCAACGGCCGAGACGAAGCGGCGCGGGCTGCGCGGTGACGTGATCCTGGCGGCCGTCGCTGACGAGGAGTTCGCGAGCATCGGGACCGAGGCCGTCGCGGCGACCGTGCGAGCCGACGCGGCGATCGTGACCGAGCCGACGGAGATGGAGGTGGCGGTGGCTCATCGCGGCTTCGTCCATCTCGAGGTCGCGACCAATGGACGTGCGGCTCACGGGTCCCGACCGCACCTCGGCATCGATGCGATCGCGAAGATGGGTCGCATCCTCGTCGGGATCGAGGAGCTCGACGCTGCGCTCCGCGCCAACCCGACGCATCCGTACGTCGGAAGCGGAAGCGCGCACGCGTCGCTCATCGAAGGCGGGCAGGAGTTCTCGAGCTATCCGGCGCGGTGTGTCCTTCAGGCCGAGCGCCGGACGATTCCAGGCGAGACGGTGGAGCTGGTCGAGCGGGAGCTCGCGGAGATCGTCGAGCGGGCAGGATCGGGCGATCCGGACTTCTCCGCCGACGCTCGGGTCCTCGCGTCGCGTGATCCGTTCGAAGTCGCCGAGGACTCGGAGATCGTCGAGGCTGTCCGGCGACACGCCGCCTCAGCTCTCGACTCGGAGCCCGAGATCGTCGGCGTCTCCTTCTGGGCCGACTCGGCTCTCCTCGCCTCCGCAGGGATTTCGACCGTTCTCTTCGGCCCGCGCGGCGAAGGAGCGCACGCGGAGGTCGAGTGGGTCGACGTCGGCGATCTCGAGCGCTGCGCCGAGATCTACGCCGCGGTCGCCACAGAGCTCTGCGCGTAACTGCGAGAGAGGAGGAGGGAGCCGCCGAAGCAGCTCCCTCCACCCCGCGCCTACGAGCCGTTGATGCGCTGGAGGATGATGCGCTGCCCGCGCAGTTCCGCCTCGGTCGAAGCGGGATTCACACGCACTGCCTCAGCGGCCGCCATGACCGCCGAGAACGCGGTGTCGGGGCCTCCGCCGTCCGTATCGACGAGCTCGTCGTAGCCGAACGCACCGTTTGCGAAGTTGAGCCACGCGGTGAGGAGTGCGCGGTCGAGCTTCTCCGACTCGGATCCGCCGTTTCCAGCCAGCGTCATCACGTTGAACGCTTGACCGAGGGTGTTCAGCAGGCGCTCCTCGCTGAACACCGTGCTGACATGACGGACGATCGCGAGGTAGCAGAGCCTACGCGCCTCGCTGAGTGCGGTCGGGCGCGGCCGGAATTGCGTCTGCCAGTAACCAGGCCCTCGCTCCTGCGACGCGGTGCCGCCGATGATCACCGCAACGCTGTCGTCGACCGCATTGCCTGCGTCGTCGTCGCGCGAGTCGAAGACCACGGTGTAGAAGCACGCGTCCGAGAACGCGTGCGACTTGCCATCCGTCACATCGCGCGGATTGACGGACGGACTCGGATCGGGATCCGGGTTCAGCCCGGCGTCGTTCAGATACAGCGTCGCCACGTCGGGAACCGGCGCGCCGTCGCCCCAACTCCAGGTCAGGGTGAGGTCGTCGGAGCCCGGGTCGGTCGAGCGGCCACTGAACGGCACGGGCACACCCTCGGTCGCGACGAACGTCGGCACGCCGTTGATCAGGGTGGTTCCCGTGAGGTCGATCGTCGCGGTCGGATTCACGTTCGAAACGGCGAGAACGAAGCTGTCGCTTCCGCTGTCACCATCGTCGTCGGTGACCGTTGCCGAAACCGTGAAGCCCCCGTCGTCGCCGTACTGCTTGCTCGAGGTTGCCGTTCCGATGTCGAGCGGCGGGCCTTGCGTGACGACGGTCGTGATCCCGGCGAGCGTTCCCAGGAACCCTCCCCACGAGAAGGTCGACGAGTACGTGTCCGCCCATCCCGGGTCGGTGAAGTCGAATAGCGCATTCGACGTCTGCCCTTCGCTGATCGACGTGTCCTGCGCGGGATCGACCGTCACGCTCGGCGCGACGTTGTTCACGGTCAGGCCGAACGTGGCGGAACCACTCTCGGCCTTGTCGTCGGTCGCCGTGATCGTCACGGGACCGCTCTGTGTCGGTCCGTCGTTCGTGTCGAATGACCACGACCACGTCCCGCTTCCGGTGTCGAGGACGGTGCCACGCGATGCCGAAAGGACGACTGGGTCGCCCTCGGGATCGCTGTAGGTTCCCGTATTCGTCGCAGTCGCACCTTCGTTCACGACGACGCTGGCGTTGTCCGCTGTAACTGTTGGCGGAGCATTGCCGGCCTGCAAGGCAGCGAGCAGATCGATCCGCGGTGTCGTCGCCGAGCCGCTTCCTCCGGTCGAGTACGTGATCGCGACGCCGGTCGACTGGAGGTAGCCGAGGAGTGTCGCGATCGTCGCCGACGGGTACGCGTCTCGCAGGACGGCATACGCCCCGGTGACGTGCGGAGCGGCCATCGACGTTCCGTCGAAGTTCGCGTACGTGTCGTCGGGAACGGACGAGTCGACGCCGTCGCCCGGAGCGAACAGGTCGAGGAGCGGTCCCCGATTGCTGAAGCCCGCGACGTCGTCGTCGTCCTCCGTCGCGCCGACCGTGACGGCCGTCGAGATGCAGCCGGGCGCTCCGACAGCGTTGAGGAAGCCGTTGTTTCCGGCCGAGATGACCGTCGCGATCCCGGCAGCGAGCAGGTTGTCGATTGGCGTTTTGCGCGTGTCCCCGTCGCACGCTGACGCGTTGCTCCCGCCGCCGAGGCTCATGTTGGCCGCGGCGATCGTGAAGGTTCCGTTCAAGGCCAGGACTCGCTGGAGGCCGAGAATCTGGTCGGAGGGGTAGCTCTTGACACACGGCGCTGCATTTGGACTGCAGTCCGACGCCTGGTTGAAACGCGTGAAGACCTGGACGGCGATGATGTTCCCACCAGGGGCGACTCCGGCGTTCGGAGCTCCCGCTACTCCGGTCCCGTCACCGGCGGCGATGCCGGCGACATGGCTTCCGTGATCGCAGATGTTCGTGCCACCGTCGAGGCAGGTCGCGACGCCGTCGACATCCGCCGAGCCCGCTGCCGTGGAGGAGGTCGCACCACCGGGGCACAGGCTGAACGTGGTGGCGTCTCCGTCACCCGCGCCGTCCGAATAGCACGCCTGGGAGACGATCCTGCTTCCGAAGAAGGGATGGTCGTCGTCGATTCCCGTGTCCAGGATCGCCACCGTCTGCCCTGCGCCGTCGAATCCGAGGTCCTGGACGTCGTCGGCGTTGATCACCGGGATGGTCGAGTCGAGCGTCGGCGGCTCGGGCCTGTCCTCCTGGATATGGGCGACCTCTGGCGACGCTGCGAGCCGCGCCAGTGCCTCGGAGGAGACCTCGAGCGCAAGCAGCGGAAACAGCCTGTAGCGGACGCCGACGTCAGCCCCGAGCGGCGTCACTCGATCGAGCACCATTCTCTGCTGGCTCACGCTCTCGAGTTCGACGATGACCTTCACCGAGCCGCTTCGCTCCGCCTTTCGAAACAGCTTGCTGTAGGGATTCGATGCTCCGGTCGACGCTGCCGTCGCGGCTGCGATCACACCGGTGAGCGCGAACGCCGCAGCAAGACCCACGCTTGCGCGCAACACTCCTGTGCCTCTCATCTGTTCCTCTCTCCCTTCCGACGTTCGTTACGGCACACCACCCCTCGGCCGCAGCGAGTTCGGCGATGTACCGACGCTATGAGGCGCCGTTGGGAGGGTCAATCACCCAGAAAGGCGACGACCGCGGAGGCTGTCTCGTCGAGCGCATCCCAGAGAACCGAGTGCCCGCCGGGGACGACGGCGACTTCGAGGAGACCGCCGAGCGCGGTCCGGTGCGCACTCAGCAGGTGGTCGTACGGGAGGTACGACCTCTCGCCGAGGACGAGGAGCGTCGGAACCAGGACCTGCTCGAACGGCGGCGGCTGCGACGCCATCTCCCCGTACGCGGCGACGACAGCGGACTGGCAGTAGCGGTAGCGGACGCGGCCGTCGTCGCTCGTCTCGACGTGCGGAGCGAGATCCTCGACGACGAGCTCGCGGGGTGCATGGTGGAGCTGGCTCTCCTCGTAGCGCCGCTCGATCAGCTGGTCGAACGCGACATACGATTTGTCGATCCGCGCGTTCTCGGCGGCGGCGAGAGCCACATGACCGGGGAGGAGGACCGCGGGGTCGAGGAGCACGAGCTTGGGTACGAGCTTCGGCGCGCGCGCCGCAAGCTCGAATGCGAGGCGACCGCCGAACGAATGCCCGATCAGCACCGCCGGTCGTGCGCCGACCGTTGCCACGATCGCGTCGCAGTGTGCTCCGATGTCCCACGGCGGCTCCCACGGCGAAAAGCCGTGGCCGAGCAGGTCGGGAGCGAGGACGTGGAACTCGGACAGCATCGCCGCGAGCGGGGCGAAGTGCCTCCCGTGATTTCGAACACCGTGCAGGCAGACGACACGCGGAGCGCTCGGGTCGCCCCACTCCTGGAGCGCGAGCACCGTCATCGGGCAGCCGACACCGAGTGCGCCACGCAACAGTCTGTTGCTAGCGACGTGCTACGCACGCTCGCCCAGCGCCTCGAGCGAGTCGGGAACCATCTCGGTGCGCCGTTCGTCTCGGATCTTCACGAGCGACCAGATCACGGCTCCGTCCTTGTCGATGAGGAACGTCCCGCGGTGCGGGGCGCCGTTCGACTCGTTGAAGACGCCGTACGCCTTCGAGACCGCGCCGTGCGGCCAGAAGTCCGAGGCGAATGTGTACTCGGCGCCCAGCTCCTTCTTCCACGCCTGCCGTGCGGGCGAGGGGTCACACGCGACGAAGACGATCTCCGTCTCCGCATTGCGGAACGACGCGAGGTTCTCCTGCAGATCGCGCGCCTCTTCCTCGCACACGGTCGTGAACGCGAAGGGGTGGAAGACCAGGAGGACATTCGAGCGGCCGCTGAAGTCCGAGAGCCGGACGCGCTCGCCGGCGCGCGTCACCTCGAGATCGAACTCGGGCGCCCTGTCACCTGTCTTCACCGCCATCAGCTGGCTCCTCTCCTGCTCCGGACGGCCGATAGTACCGCCGCCCCCGAAG
>JBOHAY010000262.1:0-4788 GCA_050697935.1 Gaiellaceae bacterium
TCTGATGAGACAACACAACATGAGCGGATCGGCTGAGCGCTCCGGAACGCGCCGCCCTGCGATGAGGCGTATCACGTTGCGCGCGGCGAGGAAGTGACGCGCGATCCAGCAGTCGAGCTTGCGCTGAGCGTCGAGTCACACGACTGCAGGCATCGGTAGCCAAGCAGGAGCGCTGTCACGTGCCCAAGGGTTCAGGAATTTCCCTGAGGACAACTGCTGAAGTTGGACGCGTTCGCTAGTGACGGTTCTCGTCGTGTTGGGCGGCGCCGTCGACCGGCGGAATCCAGCTCTCGCGACGTTTCACCCAGATCTCTGTTTGTGGCGTCAGTTCGAACGGCGCATCGTCGAGGCTTCCGATCCTGATCTCGATGATGTTGTCCTCGAGGTCGGAGAGATCGAGCAGCCTTGATCCGCATCGAGCACAGAAGCCGCGACGGTCGTAGCTTGCGATCTCACCCGTCATCTCGAACACCTCGACCGGCCAGTGCGCGTAGACGCTGAACGCGCTTCCGGATTCCTTCCTGCAGTCTGCGCAGTGGCATCGAACGACGTTTAGTGGGTCACCGCGGACGCTGTAGCGGACTGCTCCGCAAAGGCATCCACCGGTGTGCACCTCTGCCTTCATGCGGCGAATCGTGGCACACCAACGCTGCGCGAGTAATGCGGATCACGCTTCTCGCTGGCACGCTCCGCACGCGTCTGGCAGAGACGCGCCAGGCCGACAGCCACCACCAGCCAATACGACGGGTAGTCGTAGCGTGCACGCAGCGCTCGGCCGACACGTCGGCCAGAACGCCGACGTTTGAGGAGCTGATCACGGCGTCGCTGTGCCTCTACGGCGAGGTCGACGCGAGCGCGTCTTCCCGTAGTAGCCACCCAACGCCCGAGGGCGTAAAACGGCTCAACCAAGCGAAAACGGGGATGGGGCGCACCTGGGATCGAACCAGCGCAACTCACGCCACGCTCACCGACCCTGGCTTGGTTTCGTCCGGTTTGGAGGGTCTTCCCGCGCCACGCGTGAACCGGCAGTCGGCACGGACGACTCTACGCGGTCAGGCGGGTGGTCAATAGGTGGTCCGAGAGCACGATCGTTCGGGCACTGTGCGACCCCGCCCAGCCGTTCCATGCCAGACTGGATGGTGAGTGACGTCTGAGCAAGCCCCGCCGACCAGTCCCGTCCGGATCGAAGGCAGGCTCGACCCGGAGCTGAGCCGCTGGCTTTGGCTCGTGAAGTGGCTGCTCGCGATCCCTCACTATGTCGTCCTCTTCTTTCTCTGGGCGGCTTTCGTCGTGCTCACGATCGTCGCCTTCTTCGCAATCCTGCTCACGGGGCGCTACCCGCGAGGGATCTTCGACTTCAACCTGGGCGTAATGCGCTGGACCTGGCGTGTTGCCTTCTACTCGTACGGCGCACTCGGCACCGACCGCTACCCGCCCTTCACGCTCGGCGAGGAGCCCGACTATCCCGCCACGCTCGAGATCGCCTATCCCGACCAGCTCTCGCGCGTTCTCGTGCTCGTGAAGTGGTGGCTGCTGGCCATCCCCCACTACCTCGTGCTGGCGGCCCTTCTCGGCGGTGGCTACGCGACGTGGGACGGAGGTGCCGGAGCGCCTGGTCTGATCACGCTCCTCGTGCTCTTCGCAGGGGTTGCGCTGCTCTTCACGACTCGGTACCCGCGCGGGCTCTTCGACCTCGTCCTCGGCCTCGACCGCTGGGTCGCGCGGGTCATCGCGTACGCCGGGCTGATGACTGACGCCTATCCGCCGTTCCGGCTCGACCAAGGCGCTCACGAGCCCGGCGCGAGCGAGCCGCATCGGGTCGGTGTCGCAACGCCCACGGGCGCAGAGGCGGCCGTAGGCGCACCGCCCGCGCGAGGCGCGGGCAGGGTCGTCCTGCTCGTCCTCGGCAGCCTCGCGGCCCTGATCTCCTTCGGCCTGCTCGCGGGCGGATGCACGGCCGTCGTGGTCGATCGGACGCAGCGCGACGCCGACGACTTCCTCATGTCGCCGAGCGAGGACTTCGCGACCGCGACGTACGCGATCGCCTCCGAACGCGCCGAGCTGGAGCTCGGCGGGGCAGAGAAAGCGCTCGACGCCTTCCTCGGAACCGTTCGCATCCGGAGCGATAGCGACCGCCCGGTGTTCGTCGGTATCGCTCGCGCCTCGGACGTCACGGGCTACCTGAGCGGCATCGAGCACGCCGTCGTGACCGACTTCGAGCGGAAGCCTCGCTACGCGCGGCGGGACGGCGGCCCGCCCGCGTCCCTGCCCGGCGAGCAGACGTTCTGGGTCGCCTCGGCGAGCGGGGCCGGAGAGCAGGCGCTCGAGTGGGAGCCTGAGGAGGGCGACTGGCGGGCCGTGCTCATGAACGCCGACGGATCCCGAGGCGTCGTGGCCGAGCTGAGCATCGGTGCCGAGCTCGATCCGCTGCTCTGGATCGGGATCGGGCTGCTCGTCGCGGGCGGCCTCTTCGCGGCGGGCGCCGCGGTTGCGATCACCGTCGGCGCCCGCCGTTGACCACGACTGAGGAAGTTCCTCGATCACTCCACGGACCCGGCGCGGGACAACGACCACGACTGGTGGCACAGGAGCCAGCGTGAGCCGATGGCCGTCGGCGTTCAGGAACCGCTCCGGCCCCATCTTCACCTTCACGGGGTACGCGCCGATGAGTGGCACATGGACGTCGGGTCGGTCTGCACGGCGATGTCGCGCGCGTCGACGATGTCGTTGCTCTGCTTCGCGGTGACGGTGTCGCTCGCGTCAACAGGATGTGGTGGCGCGAAGGAAGTCCCCGGGCCGGACAAGGGCCTGGCGACGATTGAGCGTGGCTTTCAGCTCTCAAGCGACGAGTCGACGCTCGACCGGATCACGGCGATGCTGGACAAGCTCCAGACCGTCTGCGTCGGCAACTCGCGTGTTCAGCTGGCTGACGCCACGGCAAGCGCCGTCCAGGCTCTGGATAGGAAGGGCCTTCGGGTGCCGCCGACTCAGGTGCTCACCGACGCCGTCACTGGCTCGGGAATCTTCGGGAACATCCCCGTGGACGACTGTCGGCCGATGTTCCCCATGCTCGTACGTCACTACCTGGCCTAGCAGCAAGGCCGGTGCCGGAGCCGCCCGGCCTCACCTCGCAGCCGGCGCGATCCCGAGCTCGCGAGCTACCTGCGGATCGAGGAGCGCGAGCTAGAGGCGGGCGGGCAACTGACGCCCGGCTCGCCACTTGCCTGTTTAGTAAAGGCACCATCCGTTCTTGACGCGTACGCCCCGGTACTGCTCTAGTGCTTGCGACGATTGAACAACACGCCACAGCGACGACCTAGCAGGAGGACAATGTGAGCGACTATGCGGTGACCAACCCGGCAACGGGCGAACTAGTCAAGGCGTACCTGACGATCGGTGATGCGGAGCTCGCGGACGCGATCGCGACGGCCGATCGGGCGCACCGCGAGTGGTCGCGCACTGCGACGATCGAGGAGCGCGCCGCGCTGGTCCGACGCGTGGGCGAACTCCATCTGGAACGCCGCGGTGAGCTCGCAGAGATCATCGTCCGCGAGATGGGCAAGCCGGTCGACCAGGCCCTCGGCGAGGTCGACTTCTGTTCCGCGATCTACCAGTACTACGCCGACAACGCCTCAACCCTGTTGGCGGATGAGCCGATCAGCCTCTCAGAGGGAGACGGTTCGGCGTTCGTTCGTCGCAGCTCCGTCGGCGTGGTCCTCGGGATCATGCCGTGGAACTTCCCGTACTACCAGGTTGCGCGATTCGCCGGGCCGAACCTCGTCGTGGGCAACACGATCCTGCTGAAGCACGCGCCCCAATGCCCAGAGTCGGCCGCCGCCATGCAGACCGTGTACGACGACGCCGGCTTCCCCGTAGGCGCGTACACCAACGTCTACGCCACGAACGACCAGATCGCCGAAGTCATCGCCGATCCGCGAGTGCAGGGTGTTTCGGTGACCGGCTCGGAGCGAGCGGGCGCGGCAGTCGCAGAGATCGCTGGACGCAACCTCAAGAAGGTCGTGCTCGAGCTCGGTGGTTCGGACCCGTTCGTCCTGCTGAGCACGGATGACCTTGACGGTGTGGTGGAGTCTGCGGTCACTGCCCGGCTCGAGAACGCCGGCCAGGCCTGTAACGCTGCCAAGCGCTTCGTTGTCGCGTCCGACCTCTACGAGCCGTTCGTGAGCAAGCTGACCGAGGCGCTGACGGCGATCGAGCCCGGCGACCCATCCTTGCCCGACTCGGCGATGGGCCCTCTTTCCTCGGCGACAGCCGCCGACCGGCTTGAAGACCAGCTGCGCCGGGCGGTGGCAGGGGGTGCCACTCTCGTTGGCGGGACACGCGATGGCAACTTCGTCGCGCCCGGCGTCCTCACGGGGGTCACCCCGGACAACCGCGTACACCGTGAGGAGTTGTTCGGGCCGGTAGCGATCGTGTATCGCGTCGATTCTGAGGACGAGGCTGTCGCGGTCGCCAACGACACGCCGTACGGGCTCGGCTCGTTCGTCTTCACCACCGACCCCGATCAGGCATTGCGCGTCGCCGATCGAATCGAGGCTGGGATGGTCTTCGTGAACGTCGTCGGAGCAGACGCAGCTGAACTCCCGTTCGGCGGCGTCAAGCGCTCTGGGTTCGGCCGCGAGCTCGGCCGCTACGCCACCGAGGAGTTCGTCAACCGGAAGATGATCCGCATCGGCGGATGAACGTCTCGAGCGCATCGCCGAGCGGACTCGTCAACGAGAGACCGTCATCGACCACCGCGTACACGAACACGGCCGAACGATGACGGGC
>JBOHAY010000263.1:0-3839 GCA_050697935.1 Gaiellaceae bacterium
CGGCGGTCTTCTTGCTCACCGCCTGTCGGATGAGACGCGGCTTCACGTCCTCGATCACCTTGCCTCCCGGAGCGACGATTCGGTCGACGACATGCGGCTCCTGGAGCTTGCCGCCGAATCCGATCGCACCTGCCACCATCGCCATCTGTAGCGGCGTCACGAGCATGCGTTCCTGGCCGAAGGCCATGCGTCCGGCGTCGACGTCCGAGTCGAGCCGCGGGTAGTAGAGCTGCCCCGAGCGGTAGAGACCGCTCGGCAGACGCTCGTTGAGAGGAGTCTCGAGCGGCGGGCGCTCGTAGAAGCCGAAGCGCTTCGCCGTATCAAGGATCTGCTTCGCGCCGAGCTTCAGCCCGATCTTGCAGAACACAGAGTTGACCGAGCTCGCGAGCGCGTTCGTGAGGTCGATCGCTCCGAACGGCCGCGTGGTGTCGAAGTTGTTCACCCGCTTGCCGTAGACCGTGCAGTACCCCGGATCGACGAAGGGCGCCTCGGGGCCGTACTTTCCCGACTCGAGCGCAGCGGCGGCCGTGATGACCTTGAACGTCGATCCCGGGACGAACAACCCGGCGCTTCCGCGGTTGAGGAGCGGCGCGGCCGGCGTGCAGTCGGCGGTGATGCTCGATATCTCGCCAAAGTGCTCCTCCACGAGGTTCGGGTCGTAGCCGGGTGTTGACACCATCACCTTGACCTCGCCGCTTCGCGGATCGAGCGCCACGACCGCGCCGCACCTCGTCCCGAGCTCCTCGAGAGCGAGTGCCTGTGCGTCGAGGTCGAGGTTCGTCACGACGTTCGAGCCCTGGACCGACCTCCCGCGAAGCTCGTCCAGGGCCTTGTCAACCACCGTCGAGAGGTTCGCGTTCGAGGCCGTGAGGTAGTCGTTGAGCGATCGCTCGAGGCCCGTGCGTGAGCGCGCGACCGTCGAGTAGCCGACGACGTGGGCCGCGAGCGCACCGTACGGGTAGCGACGGAAATAGAGCGTCTTGCCGCCGATCTCCCGCTCGACGTTTCGGGCAAGCCGCTTGCGAGGCTCGAACGAGAAGATGAGGCCCCGGTCGATCGAGAACTCGGCCACCCGCTTGATGGCGTTGTCCTGGCGGTCGGCAAGGCTCGCCGCTGCCCACGTCTGCCAGTACGTCGTCATCACGACGAGGACTCCGACGAGGATAAGCGCGACGTACGTGAGGCGGATGATCTGCCTGTTCATGCGCGGGGGCTGTTTGCGCGATTCGAGATGAGCAGGAGGCCCGCGAGCAGGAGGAAGTTCGCGACGACGCTCGTCCCGCCGTAGGCGACGAACGGCAACGTGATTCCCGTCAGCGGTACGACCCGGAGGACGCCGCCGACGATGATGAACGTCTGCAGCGCGAAGCCGAACGTCAGTCCGGCGGCGACGAGCTTCGAGAAGCCGTCCTGCGCCTGCAGAGCAATGCGCATTCCGCGGGCGACGAACACCATGAACACGAGGAGCAGCGCGGCAGCGCCGATGAGGCCCAGCTCCTGCGCGATGGCAGAGAAGATGAAGTCCGTTCGCAGGTAGGGAATGAGCTGCGTGCCGTCGACGGAGTTGAACGTTCCCTCGCCGAGGCCGGTGCCGCCGAAACCGCCGTTGGCGATCGAGTAGAGACTCTTCACGAGCTGGTACGAGCCGCAGTCCTGCCGGAGCTCGAGCTGCCCGTTCTGGGCGCAGAACACCGGCTCGTTCGTCCACGGGTGGAGCCAGATCGTCACGCGGTCTTGGACGTGACCGATGGCGTTGTAGAGGACACCGGCACCAGCGATGAAGAGCGCGAGACCGGCAGCCACGAAGCTCGCGCGACCGGTCGCGACGTAGAGCATGGCGAGGAAGATCCCGAAGTTGAGGAGCGCGCTTCCGAGATCGTTGGTCACCAGGATGACAAGCATCGCCGCGCCCCAGATCGCGAGGAGCGGGCCGATGTCCTTCAGCCGACCCTGTGCGAGCACTTCGCGCTTCTCCCGCAGGTAACCGGCAAGGAACAGGATCAGACAGATCTTCGCCAGCTCGCCCGGCTGAAACTGAATGAAGCCGAGATCGACCCAGAGCCGGGCTCCGTTGACTTCCTCGCCGAGCCTGGGTACCGACGGGAGGAGAAGGAGGGCGACCGCTGTAACGCCGAAGAGGTAGCGGTACGACTCGAGGACGCGGTAATCGTGCCGCAGCCAGTAGAGCGTTCCGGCCATGACGGCGACACCGACCGCGACCCACACCGCTTGCCTTCCTCCGTCGTCCGAGTCGAGCCGGTAGATCGAGGCCAGACCGAACGCCGTCAGGACCGCCGTGAGCGGCAGCAAGGCTCCGTCCGCGTACGGGGCCGTCCTGCGTACGACGACGTGCGCGGCGAGGTACAGCGCGAGAAAGAGCGCTCCCCAGGTCACGGCGCTTGCTGCGACGTCGGCATCCCGCGCGATGGTCACGCTTGCAAGCGCGATGCTTGCGATCAGCCCTGCGACCACTAGTCCGAAGAGCTCGCGACCCCGTGCGCTCATTTGCTGATGCCCCAGTACAGGACGAGCGCCCCGATCACGATCACCGCGACCACGAGCGCGAGGGCGGCGAGACGTCCGCCTGGCCCGGCTCCGTGATGCTGAACGTCCTCATCGGTGGGCGTTGTTGATGGCGCTGTGTCGATCGGGACGAGCTCCGCGCGATCGATGGCTTCGATGGAGACTTCCGAAGCCTCTCCAGCGGGCGCTTCGCCCGTCGTGAGCTCGAACAGCACGACAGTGATGTTGTCCTCGCCTCCCTGCCGGTTCGCCGCAGCGACGAGAGCGTCTGCTGCGGCCTCCGGTGCTCGCTCGGCCGCTTCCAGTGCCTCCGCAATCGCCTTGTCGGAGAGCATCGTCGGGAGGCCGTCCGAGCACAGGAGGTAGAGATCACCGGGCTCGCCCGCGATCGTGAGCACCTCGACCTCGACCGTCGGCTCTGTCCCGAGCGCTCTCGTGATCGCGGATCTCTGAGGATGGCGCTCGGCCTCTTCCGGCGTGAGGACGCCGCTTGAGACGAGCTCGGCGACGAGTGAATGGTCGCTCGTGAGCTGCTCGAACGACCCTTCTCGCAAGCGGTACGCCCGCGAGTCGCCGACGTGGCCGATTGCCACCGTGCCCGCGCTGGCGTCGACGAGCGCAGCGGTCACGGTCGTACCCATCCCGGCGGTCGCAGGATCTGCGAGCGCGCGCTCCCAGATGCGCCGGTTTGCCTCGACGATCAACGCTGCGACCCCTTGCTCGCCCTTCGTCTCCGCGCCTGCTTCCTCGAGAGAGGCAGCGGCGAGGCGTGCGGCGACCTCGCCCGCGCGCGCGCCGCCCATCCCGTCTGCCACGGCAAAGAGCGGCGGCTCGCAGATGAACGCGTCCTCGTTGCGGAGACGCCGTCGCCCTGTGTCGGTGAGGCCTGCCGCTCGCCCGATCCTCATTGCAGCCGAAGCTCCGTCTGCCCGATGCGAACGACGTCGCCCGGCCTAAGAGCCTTCGCCCCCTTCAGTCGTGCACCGTTGACGAAGGTGCCGTTCGTGGAGCCCAGATCGTCGATCCAGATCCCGTCAGTGCGCGGCTCGATCCGCGCGTGTCGACCCGAGGCGAACTCGTCGCGGTCGAGTCGGATGCCGCTTCCCGCTTCGCGACCGACGAGCGTCGACGCGGTCACTTCCACGGTGGCTCCCGGCTCTAGCTCGGGGCTTGCGACGACGGTGAACCGGCCGGGGCGAACGCCGAGCTCCGCTCGCAGTGCGGCGGCCTCCGCAGCACCCAGGACGATGCTCTCCTGCGGCGCCCCGCCGAGGTCCTTCGTCGCGGAACGCACGACGAGCAGGATGAACGCGTAG
>JBOHAY010000264.1:0-6373 GCA_050697935.1 Gaiellaceae bacterium
GCCGGTGCGTCCGACTCATCGATGACGAGCGCATCGATAAGGCCTTTGTGGCTCTGAGCCACAAAGGCAGGAGTCGTCCCGCCAGCCATGCGTAAGAGCATACGGCCGGCCGGGCCGGTGACTGCCGCACCGCCGACGAGCGGGCTCACAGCCACACACTGCACGCCTCGTTGCTCGAGCGCCTGTCGGATCGCCGACACAGCGAGGATAGGCCCGATCGAGAGATAGGGGTTGCTGGGGGCGAGGAGAATCGCGTCGGCTGCGCCGAGCGCCTCGAGCACACCCGGCGCGACGCTCGCCTCGTCGGCACCCCTGCACTCCACGGCGTCGACCTCGTCGCGATGTCCACGCCCGACGTACCACTCTTGGAAATCAAACGTTCCTGCCGGCGTCACGACCCGCGTCCGCAGCCGATCGTCCGTCGCCGGAAGGATCCGGCTCCGGAGCCCAACTCGGCCCGCGAGCTGCGCGGTGATCTCGGAGAGCGGCGCTCCTACCCGCAACGCCTGCGTCCGCACGAGATGGAGCCCGAGGTCGAGGTCGCCGAGCCGAAACCAGCTCTCCCCGCCCCAGCCTCCCGCTGATTCGAGTGCCTGCCACGTCTCGCCGGCGCGTCCCCAGCCTCGCTCCTCGTCGATGAGACCGGCGAGCGCGTAGAGAAGGCTGTCGAGATCCGGCGAGACGTGAAGCCCGAGGATGTCGGTGTCGTCGCCGACGTTTCCGATGACGGTGAGCTCACTCGGCTCGAGCGTGTCATGGAGGCCCCGGGCAAAGCGGGCACCTCCACCGCCGCCCGAGAGGAGGACGACCTTCACGCCGGAACGGCGAGGAGCGCGCGCGTGCGTCGGCCGAGGAGCGGGCCGAGTCGCTCGAGATCGGCGTCCTCGTCAACGTCAACCTCGAGCTCGGGGATCGGCGCTGTCACGAACCTGGCATGCGCGCGAAATCGAGCAGCGCTTCCTGCCCCGTACAGCGGAGCGAAGACACTGGGATCGGGGAGGGAGAGCGCATTCGTCGTCCCGTCCGCTGCCTCGACGAGTGCAAGGCCGGCTGCGGCAAGCTCGCGGAGCGAGTCCGGTGTGGCGCACGGCAGGTCCGCGTTGACGACGAGCGCATGGCCTTCGACTCCAGCAAGCCCCGCCGCGACGGCCGAGCCCAAGCCATTTCCGGGATCGTTCACCACCTCTGCACCCCCAGGGACGACCGCCCTATCGTCGCTCACGACGAGTACACGACCGACCTCGAGGGCGGCCTCCACCACATCTCCCAGCATCGCGACGGCAACGGCAGCCCGAATCGACGACGGAAGCCGCCGCTTCGCGTCGCCGCGGTACGGAATCACGATCGCCGGCACCATGCAAGCGTAGTCGCAGCATGATCGTGAACATGGAGGCTTCCGACGGAGTCGGAAACCTCCAGCCGTAGGTCAGGCGGCGTTAGAAGACGTGCCGGGGCCGGACGTGGCCCATTCGCTGAGGTCGTACCAGTGCGAGGCGCGCAAGGCGTCGCGCACCTCGGGATCGGTGTGCCCAGCGTTGAAGACGTGGTGCTCGAGGTCGCAGCAGATCTCGACCTCGCTCAACGAGACGTGGGAGATGTGCGACAGCGCATCCGCAGGAAGCTGAGCCTCGGCCACCGTGTAGTGCTTGAACTGCAGATCCGGCGCGAGCTCCATGAGCTCGGGCCAATCGGGGCAGGTGCGCGCACTCATCGATTCGCTGTGTTCTCCTCCAGCATCCACCTCCCTTCAAAGCGCACCACGCCCCGTATGTCATCCCCCGGATAGACGACGAACTGAAGAGCGTCGTCGAGCCAGTGGTAGACGTGTTCGCCGCTCTCGTCGGTCAAGCCGAGCCGGAGGTGGAAGCGGCCGTCCGCGAGCGGCAGCTCGCCGATCTCGAAGCGCACGCTTCGCCGCCCGTTCCCGCCCGCCCAGCCGAGACCACGGAGATCGACCGCGTGGCCGGCGACGAGCGTGCCGACATCGTCGCGCAGTTCGAGCTGGAGTCGCGGCGGCGGCACGCCGCCGGGGGCATCCACCGCCACGCGGAGCGCAAACGGCTCACCTGAGAGGAACTGGAGGCGATCGGAGCCTTCCTTCCCTACGAGTACCGCCGACTCGATCGAGGCCTCGCCGGAGCCCCACTCGCGCAGCCCGGCGCCCCGCTCCGCCGGGTTGACGTCATCGGCCAGTGCGCGCCGGTAGCGCGTCACGGCCTCGCGCGTCGGCCCGTCGAAGGCAACCCGGCCGACGTCGAGGAACACCGACCGCTCGCAGAGGCGCTCGACTGCAGACGCGTCGTGAGAGACGAAGACGATGGTGCCTCCCGCCTGCTTGAACGTGAAGATGCGTCCGAAGCACTTGCGCTGGAATGCCTCGTCGCCGACCGCGAACACCTCGTCGAGCAGCAGGATGTCCGCCTCGAGGAAGGCCGCGATGGCGAAGCCGAGGCGCATGGTCATCCCCGACGAGTAGGTGCGAACCGGTCGGTCGATGGCGTGCTCGAGCTCGGCGAAAGCAACGATCTCGTCGAAACGCTCTTTGATGTCCGCGCGGCGAAGGCCCTGGATGGCGCCATTGAGGAAGACGTTCTCGCGTCCGCTGAAGTCGAGGTGGAAACCAGCGCCGAGCTCGAGGAGTGAGCCGATCCGCCCCTGGGCCCGGATTTGGCCCGCGGTCGGCTTGATGATCCCGGCGATGAGCCGAAGAAGGGTCGTCTTGCCCGAGCCGTTGCGCCCGATCAGCCCGACCGCTTCTCCGCGCTCGACGCCGAGCGAGACGTCGTGCAGCGCCCAGACGTCGGTTGCCTGCGTCTGCCCGCGCTGGACGAAGAGATCCTTGAGCGTGCGCGCCTCTCGGGCGTGCACGCGAAAGCGCCTCGAGACGCCTTCGACGCTGATCTCTCCCGCGTTCATCGCGACCTAGACTAGACGTCGATGCGTAACTACGACGCGACCGCGAAGCGGGCGCCTTCAGGGATCTTTGCGCGGCCGAAATCCGCTTCATAGCGGATTTGGTCTTGCGCATAAGCGAGTGGAGCGCGTCGGCGAGCACGCCGTTCCCGTGGGGCCACTCGCGGTTCGCTGGGTCGCCTACGAGGTGGATGAACCGCGCGCCGGAGTTCCGGGAACGGCGCGGATTCGTCTCGAGAACGCAGGCACGGCGAGCTGGCGCTCCCGCAGCCGTGACGGCGTGCAGCTGTCGTACCACTGGCTCGACCCGCTCGGTAACGCAATCGTCTGGGACGGGGCGCGAACGCCGTTCCCGCGAGTGATCGAGCCTGGCGAGGCGGTCGAGCTCGAGGTCGTCGTGCTCGCGCCACGCCCACCCGGGAGCTATCGCCTCGCCTTCGACTTGGTCGAGGAGCTGCGCTTTTGGTTTCAGGAAGTGGGGTCGGCGCCGCTCGATCTTCCTGTAGACGTGAAGCCCCGAATCTCCGAGCGCCGTCTGGGACTCGTGATGCACGGGGCTCCGGACAGGGAGACACAGGCGGCTCTTGCTGCACAAGACGAGCCGCTCGTCGGCGACGGGGCGGTCGCGGTCGCACATCTTGTCGCGGGAGCCGTTCCCGAGCCCGACTGGTCCCGTCGCTTGCTCGACGCACACGAAGAGGGCTACGCGGCTGTCTGCGGAGCCATCAACGCCGAGTCGCGCACCGATCGACGGCGACTCGCGCCCTGGGCGCCCGGTGGCGGGCGCAATCCTCGCTTCGGCCATCCTCTGCTCCTCCCGTCGCTGCTCGACGCGCTCGAACCGGAAAGCCATGAGGGACTCCCGTCCTACGCTGGGAGCGACGCACTCTTCGAAGGACGAGCGGTCGTCAGACTTCGGTCGCGATCCGGTCGTCCGACCGGCTGAGCGCGTGCTCGGATCCGCGAGGAGGACGGGGCGTTACGCGAGATCGAGCACGAGCATGAGCGCGTCGTCGACCTCCAGCATCTCGTCGCGGCTCAGGTGGCCGACTTGTTCGCCGAGTGCGTGCGCATCAACGACGCCCACCATCTCGCACATCACGCGCGTCCGCTCGTTCTCGACCGTCACCTCGGGATGGAAGCTCGCGGATGGTGTGGATTGAGAAGTCGGGCAGACAACAACGGTAGAGAGGGCAAGAAGGTCGTCCCCTTGAACGATTACCGCGTACCGGCGCCCGTGCTGAACGCGCCCGCGGCGCCGCGGCAGCAGAATCGCGTGGACGTCACCTCGGACCACGCAGCTGCTCCACGAGCGCCGCTACCTCGCGCGCCTCTCGAACGTACTCGGGGTCTCTCGCCAGTCTCCTCACCTCGTCAACCAGCCCGGCTCGCCGCCGCTCCCGAACCGCGGTTTCCGCTATCGCCTGACGCGCTGCCTCGGCGCGGCTGACTCCCCGCCGGCGTGCGATCTCGTCGAGCGAGTCCAGACCGTCCCGACCGATCCGAAGGGACAATGGCGGTACAGAAGCCATGGGCTCACTGTAGCGCAATATGCACTACAAACGGCCTGTTAGACCTCGGTCGCGATCCGGTCGTCGGAACGGCTGAACACGGTCGCGCCCACGGCGAGCGCGACGAGCGCCGCGACGATCGTGTAGAGCGTGTCCGCCGCGCCGGGCGCATCTCCGTAGAAGAGGACCGCGCGCATCGCCTCGATCGGCGGCGTGAGGAAGTTCACCCAGTGCAGCGCGAACTCGGCAGCCGGATAGTCGTCGACCCCGGGCAATTGCTCGAGGCTGTAGAGGATCGGCGTGAGGAAGAACCAGGGAAGTAGGAGCGCCTGCAGCAAGTGCTCGACGTCCCGATACAGCGCGTTCAGCGCAGCGACCATCAGCGCGAACCCGGCCACGATGCACGCGAAGAGGGCTCCGAGCGGGAACGCGAGCCACACGGTCGAGCGCGCGTCCGGAACCTGCCAGAGGCTGAGCACGACCACGACGGCGAGCATCACCGCGAACGAGACGAGGTTCGTGCCGACGATCGAAAGTGGCACGAGCTGGCGCGGGAAGCGCACCTTGCGGATGAGGTTCGCGTTCTCGAGCAGGCTCCGCGACGACGCCTGCGAGGCGGTGGCGAAGAACACCCACGCCGGAAGCCCGCAGAGGAGAAAGAGCCAGTAGTCGTCGCTTCCGACCTCGGCCACGCGCCAGAGCACCGAGAAGACGAGTAGGTACACGAGCATGAGCACGAGCGGGTGGAGAAGCGACCAGCCGAGCCCGAGGAACGAGCCTCGGTACTTCGCACGAATATCGCGGCGGAAGAGGCTTCCGAACAGCTCGCGGTAGCGGATTACGTCGACGTAAACGGACACGCAGGGAGTCTAGGCCGACGGGGTGCTCGACTACCCTTCCTAGGCTGTGGATGCGATCGTCGCGATCGCCGCGTTCCCTCTCACCGTCGCGGTTCTCTGGATGCTCCTCCGTTCGCCGATCGGCGGGCGCCTCGTCGCAGTCCCCTCCGACGAGCGCTGGCACGAGCAGCCCACCCCGACGTTCGGCGGCGTCGGCATCTTCGCGGGCTTCATCGGGGGGATTCTCATCTCGCTCGCCGTGGGGGCGGTCGAGTGGAGCGGCGAGCTCGGCGGGATCCTTGCAGGCATGACCATCGTCTTCGTCGCGGGACTCGTCGACGACCTTCACCACCTGAGCCCGATCGCGAAGCTCGCTGCACAGATCACCGCCGCTGTCGTCGTCCTCGCAAGCGGGCTCAACGTGGAGATCGTCGGCAACGACATCCTCGCGTGGGCGATCGGGCTCCTCTGGCTCGTCGGGATCACGAACGCGTTCAACCTCCTCGACAACATGGACGGCCTGGCGGCGACGCTCGCCGTCGTCTCCTGCGGCTATTTCGCGATCGACGCGCTGACCGAGCACGAGAACGAAACAGTGCTCGTGCTCGCGCTTGCCCTCGGTCTTGCCTGCGCTGGGTTTCTCCCGTTCAACCTGCGGCCGCAGCGGGGAGCGGTGGTGTTCATGGGCGACTCCGGGAGCCTGGTCCTCGGCTTCGGGCTCGCCTCGCTTGCACTCGCGGCGAGCTGGACGGTCGCGGGAACCACCGTTGCGACGATCCTCCTGCCGCTGCTGGTGCTCGCGATTCCGATCCTGGACACAACCCTCGTCACGATCGCGCGCCTCGTCGAGAAACGACCCGTGACGCAGGGCGGGCGCGACCACACCTCTCACCGACTCGTCTATTACGGCCTCTCGGAGACGAAGGCCGTCCTCCTGCTGGCCATCGTCTCGTCGGCGATCGGCGCGACCGCGCTCGCATACAACGTCCTCGACAACGGCCGCCTGACCGCAATCGGAGTGCTCGTGACGTTCGTCCTGCTCGTCCAGTTCGGCAGCTTCCTGAGCGATCTCGAGGAGCGCTCGCGACGGGGAGTCGAGGGCCCCGAGCC
>JBOHAY010000265.1:0-10483 GCA_050697935.1 Gaiellaceae bacterium
ACGTCCTCGACAACGGCCGCCTGACCGCAATCGGAGTGCTCGTGACGTTCGTCCTGCTCGTCCAGTTCGGCAGCTTCCTGAGCGATCTCGAGGAGCGCTCGCGACGGGGAGTCGAGGGCCCCGAGCCGTCGCTGTGGCGCGCGCTCGTCTTCGAGCCGCGTCGGCTGCTCGAGGTGTTCGTCGACTTCGTGCTCATCTGCGCATCGTTCCTCGCCGCCTACCTCCTGGCCGTGGACGGCACCGGGACCGACTTCGAGCGCTCCGTCTACCTCTCTGCGCTTCCGATCCTTCTCGCCTCGCGGTACGTCTTCTTCGTCGCGCTCGGCGTGTACCGGCGCGTGTGGCGCTACGCGACTGCGAGAGACGTCCTGCCGATCGGTGTCGGATGCCTCGCGTCCTCGGCGGTTGCGTACCTCGTCCTCATCGCGCTTCGTCCTATCGGGTCGTTTCCTGCGGTCCAGATCTTCGTCGTCGACGCGATCCTGTGCACGTTGCTCGTCGGCGCCTCTCGCCTGACTCTGCGGTTGCTCCCGGAAGCGCAGGGCCGCCGCGGGCACCGGCGCCGCGTCCTGATCGCCGGCGCGGGCCGCGCGGGCAGAGCCCTCGCGCGGGAGTTCCGGGAGAGTCGAGAGGCGCGGGTCGTGGGCTTCCTCGACGACAACCCGCGCGTGCGCAGGCGGCGGATACTCGGGATCAGCGTCGTCGGAAGCCTTGACGAGACCGATCGCGCCATCGCGACAACTCGAGCAGAAGAGGTGCTCGTGACGATCCCGGCAGCCGGCCAGGATCGTCTCGACGCGGTTGTCGACGCGTCGGAGGCAGCCGGGATCCCGTGCCGGATCGTTCGTCGCCACGTCGAGTTCTCGAGCCCCGAGCCGATCGAGGCCGCACGGCCGTGAATCCCGCGCCGAAAGCGGGCGGGTCAGACCGCCCGGACTTCCTCGCGCGCTTCCAGTCCGCGCTGCCGCTGCTCATCGTGTACTTCGGGCTCGCGGCCCTCTACGCCTGGCAGGCGTCTCGTCACCTGGTGCCGACGATCTTCACCGACGAGCTCGAGCTGACACAGCTCTCGCGCGCTATCGCCGAGACCGGGGAGCCGGCGCGCCGCGGCGATCCCTACGGCCTCGCAACACTCGTCGCCTACGTGCTCGCGCCGATGTGGTGGCTCGGCTCGGCAACTACCTCGTACGCGACGGCCAAGCTCGTCCTCGTCCTGGCGATGACTGCGACCGTGTTCCCCGCGTACGGCCTTGCGCGCCTCGTCGTCTCCCGTTGGGCCGCGCTCGCAGTCGCCGGAGCCGCAACGGCCGTTCCTGCGCTCGCTTACTCCTCGATCCTCGTCGAGGAGCCGCTCGCCTATCCGCTCGCCACTCTGGCGCTCTGGCTGATTGCGAGGATGCTCACCTCTCCGAGCTGGGGGCGCCTGGCCGCCGTTTTGACGGTGTGCGTCGCGGCCGCGTGGACGCGAACGCAGCTGGCTGTCCTCTTCGCGGTGCTGGCGCTCGGCCTGCTCTGGCTCGCGTGGGAGTCGGTGCCCGGCCGCCGCTGGCGGGACGCATGGTCGCGCTGGGATTGGGTAGGCGCCATCACGATCGCGGTGGGTGCACTGCTGGGGTTCTCCGCCCTCATGGGCCACCTGTCGACGAGCTGGCGCGAGACGACGTTCATCTACAAGGATCGGATCTTCGAGCACGCGACGTGGGCCGTCGGCGCGCTCGCAATCGGGATCGGCGTTCTTCCACTCGTCGTCGGCGTCGCTGCGCTCGCCCGGCCGAAGGGCGAGCCGCGGACACCAGAGACGCGCGCGTTCGTCGTCACGAGCGCGGCCGCACTGGGCGCCTTCCTCTGGTACGCGGGAATCAAGGGCGCGTACGTCTCGACGGTCTTCGCGACGTACGTTTACGAGCGCAACGTCATCTACCTCGCCCCACTCCTGTTCGCGGGGACGGCGCTCGCCTTCACGCGCGGCGTCGGGAGAGCATGGGCGATCGCGGTGGCCGCTGTCGCGACCGTCTACGTCGTCAACGCGGTCCCGATCGTGCTCGACTACCCGTACTACGAGGCGCATGGTCTCGCGATCCTCGCCTTTGCCAACCGGGAGCTCGGATGGTCCGACGGGACGATCGAGAGCGCCCTGATCGTCGTCTCGCTCGTGGCGATCGCAGTCGTCGTCGCGCTCCGGCTGCTTCGGCGAGGGTCCCTCGCGTTCGGTGTGCTCGCCGGCGTGGCAGCGGTCCTCGTCGTGACCTGGACCATGACGACGCAGGTGTATGCAGCGGAGGGCGAGCGGACCCTCTCGAGGCAGGTCGCAAAGAACCTCCCGAAGCCCTACGACTGGGTCGAGCAGGCGACCGGCGGCGGCTCCGTCGTCGTCCTCGGGCAGCAGATCTCCGACCCCACGAACATCTGGCTCACCGAGTTCTTCAACCCCTCGGTGCGCAAGATGTGGAGCCTCGACGGGACGGCACTCAGGGTCGGGGCTCCGATCCTGACTCCCGACCTGGACGCTACCGACGGGACGCTGACGCCATCACCGGACACGGACTACGCCCTCGCTGTGAACGGCGTGGCGCTCCAGGCGCCCGTCGTCGCGCGGCGCAAGGATGCCGTCCTCTATCGACTCGAGGGGAGGCCGATCAAGCTCCAGGAGGCATTGATCGGCCGCGAGTCGGACGGCTGGATCGTCGCCAAGAGCGGCGAGAAGACCGCCCGAGCGTCATATACGAGGTACGACGTCTCGGGCGATGGGCCTGGGTTCGCCGTCGTCAAGCTGACAAGAGTCGGCTGGTGTCCAAGCCCGGCGCGCCGCGGCACCGGGATTGCAGCCGTTCGGATCGGCCCGGTGGGGATCGGGCCGGACAAGCAGCCTGCGATAGAACGCGTGACCGCCACGCGAAGGTTTCGCGTGCCCGACTGCAAGGCGAACGGAGTTCTCCTGAGCGCGCCGAGCGTTCCGTGGCGCGTCGAAGTGGCGATGGCGCCGACCTTCTCTCCGAACGAGATCGACCCGGGCAAAAGCGATCGGCGCCGGCTTGGCGGCGTGCTCGATGTGAGGTTCCAGCCGCTCTTCGGGGGCTAGCGCGACGCTGCGACGAGGTAGGTGAAGCGAAAGCGAAGCGCGAGTCGCGCGAGCGGCCCGGAGTGCTCGAGGGCCGTTGCGGTGCTCGCGACGAGGCGTGGGAGCGCAACCGTCTGAGGAAGGAAGAAGGGGCGGAGCAGAATCTGACCAAAGCCCGCAGCGCGAAGATCGGTGACCACGTCAGCGGGCCGGTACTGGCGCGGGTTCAGATCGAAGATGAGCTTCTTCTCGGTAAAGGCAGCGACGTGCTCGAAGAACGCTCGCCGGTCGCGCGCGTAGTAGATGGCGCGGAACACCGTGGTCGCCGCGACGGGACTTGGTGGCACGTACTCATTCAGGTCACCGATGTCGACGCGCGCACGATCGCCCAGGCGGCGGCGCGCCTCTGCGACCATCTCGGGCGTCGCGTCGACACCTCTGTAGCGAAGACCTCGCGCGAGCAGCAGCTCTGCGAGGCCAGCGTCCCCGCACGCGAGGTCGAGTACGTCGTCTCCCGGCTCGAGACGTCTTCCCAGTGTCACGATGAGCACCGCTCGATGAGAGAGATAGGCCGCAGCATCGGCGTACGCCTTCTCCGTCCAGTCGTCGGCCTGCTGAGCGTACTGGTCGCTCTTGGCGCTCACAGCGCGAGGAGACGCTCCGGATGCTTGCGCACGAAGCGCGCCATCCCGCGTGCATGCCAGAGCGTGTGCCGCGAGAGGAAGCGCCTGTCGATGACGGCCGCGTAGTCGTGCGTCACGACCGCGTCGGGCACGTACCAGCGCTCCCACCCGGCCTGCATCGCCCGGTAGCAGAGGTCGATGTCCTCGCAGTAGTGCCGGAAGCCCGCGTCCCAACCGCCGATCTCATCGAGCATTGCGCGGCGCATGAGAAGGAACGCGCCGAGCATCCAGTCGGCCTGCGCAGGCTCGGTGGGCCGGTCGTCGAGCGCGTAGTGCTCCCGCTGCGTCTCGTACGGCGGCCGAAGGCGGCGAAGCGGTGTTCGCCGCACGATCGTTCCCCCCACCGTCGGGAAGCGACGTCGGGACGGTTGCCAGCTCCCGTCGGGCCAGCGCAGCTGCGGCCCCGCGATGCCGCAGCGCGCGTGAGCGTCGGCGAAGGCGGCGAGCGCGGCCACGGCTCCGGTCTCCGCCATCGCGTCCGGATTCACGTTGAGCACATACGCGCCCGAGGTAGCCGCGATCCCGAGGTTGACGTTCGCCGAGAGGGAAAGCGGCCGTGGATTCTCTTGTACCCGTGCTCCGTCCGGCACTCGGTCGACCGAACCGGGGAGATTGGCGATCACGAGGATCTCGTCGACCTGTCCTGCGAGTGCGGGGAGCGTGCGTTCCAACTCGCGTGCGTGGCCATGCGAGACGACGACCGCGGACACTGTCATGTGTCGAGTATCTCCCGGTAGACGGCGAGCGTTCGTTCGGCGGCAGCACGCCAGGTGAAAAACCGTGCGCGCTCAAGGCCGGCCGCGACAAGCGTGTCGCGCTCCGCGATAGCTCGCCGAATTCCATCCGCGAGCGCGCCCTCGTCGACGAACACGCCCGCATTGCCGGCAACCTCGCGAAGAGCCGCGTCCGGCACGGCCACCACTGGAGTTCCCGATGCCATGGCCTCGAGCACAGGGAGCCCGAAGCCCTCGTACCGCGAGGACTGCACGAGACAGGCGGCGCCGCGATAGAGCTCGGCGAGCCGCTCCGTCTCGACGTAGCCCTCGAGCCGCGCTCCACGACGGCGGAGCTCGTCGGCCAACGCCGGATCCTTCTCGGGTCCGACGACGACTAGCGTCATTCCGGCGGCGGCCGCCGCTTCGAGCGCCGCGAGCTGGTTCTTTCGCCGCTGGACGGCCCCAACGCTCAGGACGTACCCGCCTTGTAACAACTTGTTACTTGGTGCTATCTCGTGAGCAGCACACGGATCCAGCGCTTGTAACAACTTGTAACTTGGCGCCTCTCCGAGGCGGCGCGGGCGGAACAGGGGGTCGACGCCGTTCGGTGTGACGACGATCTTCTCCGGCGGCGTGCCGTAGAGCTCGACGAGATCGGCCTTCGTTCGCTCGGACACAGTGAGAACACGCGTTGCGCTCCGGACGGCGCGCGGAACGACCAGCCTGAACACCGTCCGGTCCTTCCAGCTCATGAGCCCGGGAGCGCGCTCGAACGACAGGTCGTGAACCGTCACGACGCGGGCACACGACGCGCGGAGAGGAACCGCATGCTGCGTGTGGCAGAGGTCCGCTCCGAGCCGGCGCAGCGCCCGCGGCAGCGACCAGGCCATGCGGAGCTCCTGCACGTGCGCCGAGAGCTCCAGCGACTCCACTCCGGGCGGAACGAGCTCGGGGCGCCGCGTGATCGCGACGAGCCGGATCCCTGCCTCGGCGGCACGCGGCCCGAGCTCACGAAGGAGATTGAGGGCGTACGTCTCGTCGCCGGTGCGCTGGCGCCCGAGCACGTCGGCGTCGAACGCGACGACGCTCATACGCGCTCCTCGCCGGTCACGGCTCCAGGCCGGCCTGACGACGCTCGCCGCACCAAATTCTCCGGGCCGGAACTCGCGTACTGTGCCCTCCGGCCCGGCACCTCGAGCGACGTTCGAGAAACGCGCATGAGGTTCGGAGTTGACACAGGGCGTCTCATGCGAGCTCTCGCCACAGCTCGACGATGGAGTCCGCGGCGCGCTGCCATGTGAACTCGCGGGCACGCTCGAGCCCGAGAGAGACCAGCGCCTCACGACGCGCTAGCGCCTGCTGGATGCCGTCCGCGATCGAGACGACGTCCAGCGGATCGACCAGGATCGCCGCGCCGCCGGCAACCTCCTCCGTCGCTGTCCCCAGCGAGGTGACGATCGGCACACCGCAGGCCATAGCCTCGAGCACCGGGATCCCGAAACCCTCGTACAACGACGGGTACACGACGCAGCGAGCTCCTCGGTAGAGCGCTGCGAGCTCGGCGTCCGGAATCTCGCCGACCCAACCGGAAACCTCCACTCCGCCCCAGCCGCGAGCCCCTACCACTCGCAGCTCGACGCCGGCAGCGCGGGCGGCCTCGACCACGCGGGCCAGGTTCTTTCGCGGCTCGAGCGTCGCGACTGCCAGGACGTAGTCGCCCTCCGCGCGGGGACCGTTCGGGGCGAAAACCGAGTCGACGCCGTTCGGGACGACCCGGATCCGGCCGGCAGCGACGCCGGCGAGCTCCACCGTCTCACGCTTCGTGAACTCCGAGACGGCGACGATCGCGTCCGCGGCGCGCAGCACACGCGTGAGCCCTGCTCTTCCGTACAGGCGGTGCCAGCGCGGAAAGGCCCCGGGGGAGCGGAGGATCGCGAGATCATGGACCGTCAAGACCGTGGGAACGCGCGCGTTGGACGGACCGCGGAACGTCGTGCAGTGGAGTACATCGAGGTCGCTCGTCCGCCGCGACAGCGTCACCGGGTACCAGAAGGCGTCCCGCACAACGCTCGAGGCACGGCCCGTGCCTCCGAAGGAGAGCAACTCCAGATCGACGTCTGGTCGGTCCCGCAAGGCACCCAGCAATCCGCGCACGTGACGTGCGGTGCCTGCCCGCGTCTGGATGAGCGGCGACGTGTCGACCCCGACCCTCACGCCGCTCCTCCACAGAGGCGGCGCGCCGCCTCTCGTACCGCATCCTGCGGCTCCGGATATCGGAGAAGCGCTATCGCCTCGCTCGCACTGCACCACCGATGATCGACGTGCTCCTCATCGAGCGCAGGCTCCCAGCTACGCGGCACCTCCGCTGAAAACGCCGTGACAGCGACCTCGGTCACCTCCGCGGCAAAGCGAGCGCGTACTTCCGGCGGCTCGTCGTCGAGCGAATAGAGGTATCGCCGATCGAGATCGACGACGTCCGCCTCGAGCCCCGTCTCCTCGCGTAACTCGCGGACGGCAGCGGTCTCCGCGTCTTCACCGTGCTCGAGGGCCCCTGCGACGAGGTGCCAATATCCCTGACGCTCGGGTGCACGCTGGAGCACGAGAAACTCGGGCTCCGCAGCGACTCCACGGTGGACGACGACGAAGACCTCCTCAGGTCTCCTCACCGTGCGAGCGCCTCTTCGTAGCCGCGCAGGAAGGTCTTGCCGACCGCACGCCAGGTGAACGTGCGCGAGTGCTCGAGCCCGGCGGCAACCAGCCGCTCGCGCTCCGCGAGTGAGCGCTCGATCGCAGCGGCGATCGCGCTGGGATCGTCAGGATCGGCACGCACGGCGGCCTGACCGCTCGCCTCGTCGAGCGACTCGTGGGAGGAGACGACGACGGGGACACCGCATGCCATCGCCTCGATGACAGGGATCCCGAATCCTTCGAAGCGAGAGGGATACACCGCGACGGCAGCACCACGGTACAGGCGTGCGAGCTCCTCGTCGGAGACGTACCCGAGCCGACGGATTCGCGGGCCGTCGAGCAACGGTTGCTCTCCCCATCCCTCTCCGCCGACGACCGCAAGGAGCACGTCACCGCCGAGCAGCCGGTGCGCCTCAATGAGCGCTTGAAGGTTCTTCCGCGGCTCGAGCGTCGCGACAGTGAGGACGTACGTCGCTCCCAGATCGGCGGCGGGCCCCTCCGCTCGAAACACATTCTTCGCCGCCGGACGCGCAACTCGAACCCGCTCCGCAGAGACGCCGAGCGTCTGGATCACGTCTCGCCCCGTGAACTCGGAGTTGACGAAGACCACATCGCAGGTCGCCGCTGCGTTTCGGTACTTGCGGCCGTGCATCGAGCGGGTTCTTGCCGTCGTCCACTCCGGGTGATGCAGGGGCACGAGGTCGTGAATCGTCGTCGCCCGAACCCCGCCGCGCTGCGGGGGATACATCCAGTCGCTGAAGTGCAGGACGTCGAAGCGGCCGATGAGCCGCTCCGCCGCAGGGTGAGCCAACATGCTCCAACCCGTTCGCAAAGCGTGTGAGATCGGCACGCGCCACGTTCGGAGCTCGACGTCGATTTCCGCGAGCGCAGCGCGAATGCGTTCCGGACCGCGGATGCTCGTCGGAGCGAACGCAACGATCTCGTTCTTGCCCGCGGACGCTTCGGCGAGACCCGCGAGCGACCCTTGCATGTAGTTCCCGATCCCCAGCAGCGGATGGGACAGCGGCGACACGTCGAAGGCGATCCTCACGGGCCAGGCGTGTAGACGAAGCGGTTGAAGTGCGCGCCGAGCTCGCGCTGATCCGTGTTGTCCCCTCCGATGACCTCGGCCGGCACCGCCGTCGGCGTCACGGTGTAGACGACGCGGCAATCGCTTGCTCCCGGAATGGGCGAGACGGGGACGCTCAGCACGGCTCGGCCCTCCGGTTGGAGGCGAATGCGGCCAACGACGGTTCCGTTCGAGCGGGCGACCACCGTCTGGGGTGCGAGGAAGAGGCTCGGGTCACTCGAGAGCGAGACGGCCAGCCGACCCGGTACGCATCGACGCCGCAGGTACGCCACGGTGCTCCCAGACCAGGTGTCGTTCGGGTAGAGGCCGTCGATGCGAACGGCAGATACGAGGGGCGCGTTCACACGCCAAAGCGTGACCCCCCAGCCCTTGTCGCGGCCGAGAG
Source organism: Gaiellaceae bacterium (assembly GCA_050697935.1). Classification (GTDB taxonomy): domain Bacteria; phylum Actinomycetota; class Thermoleophilia; order Gaiellales; family Gaiellaceae; genus GMQP-bins7. Next base: position 8,621 of record JBOHAY010000265.1, read on the forward strand.
GCCGGCCGTCCGGCTCGAACGACGAGTCGGCGAGCAGGAACCGGTCGCGCACGGAAGCTCCGTCGGGAAGCGTGACACGACCTGTCTTCGGATGGATCCGCACGCGCGTCTCCGGCAGGCCGCCCGGCGTCGGATCGGTCACGTAGTAGACCGGCCCTACGCCGCGGTTGAAGAACTCCGTCTGGTTCACAGTGAGCCGGTCGGTGCGACCGGTCCAGAGGAACGCCGCGCGCGCATCACGAGGCAGCGTCCTATCCACCCAGTCGCGCTCGGCCGTCCGGACCCCCTGGAACAGCGCCCCGCGCGAGAACCGTTCGAAGCCGTGCGTGCCCCACCAGATGGGCCGGATCGCGAGAACCCAGAGCCCGAGCACGAGCAGCGGCAGCGCGATCGCAAAGCGGCGCGGTACGAACAGGAAGGCGGCAGCGAGCGCCGCCGCGAGAGCCAGTGTTGCAAGTGTGATCCAGCTTTCTCCGATCCGGTCCTGCAGCGACCAGAGCGGCAGCAGCATCAGCGTGTCTGTGATCGCCGAGGTCGTGAGGAAACGATCGAACGGGATCGCGACGACGAGCAATGCCGATGCCACAGCCGCAGCGGCAGCGAGCGCGCGCGGCCGGGGTGCCCCTCGCTCCACCCAGGCGAGCAACGCGATGCAGAAGAGTGGAGCCAGGTAGAACAGATTCCGCTCCTCGATCCGGTCGGAGAACCGGGACGCGAACGTGGCGACCACCGGAACGAGACATGCGGTCACGGAGACCATCGCGGCGAGAAACGCCTGGAGCCGTCCGTCCAGCGAGCGAGCTCGACCAACGAGGACGATGGACGCCGCAAGCGGAATCACGAGGACGTACAGCGAGAGCTCGGCAACGTGCCACCAGAGGTACCGGAGGACGTCGCCGGTGTCGTAGCCGGCCTCGTCGACGGGCGAGTAGGCGCCGAGCAGTTCCTGCAGCGCGCGTCCAGTAAAGAGCTGGATGCCAAGCGCGGCGAGCGCGAGGCCCGCGGTCAGGCCGTAGAGCCATCGGAACCTCGAGATCGCCGAGCCGAGCCCGCGGCGCTCGAAAAACGCCAGGAGGAGCGGTGCGGCGAGGATTGCCGGGAACAGGGCAACTGCCTGAACTCGGGTTGCAAACGCCAACCCCAGAAGCAGGAAGAGCAGCACGACTCGCACTGCTGTCGGTCGTTCGAGAACGAGGACCAGCACCAGCACGACGACGAGGAAGAGCGGGTAGAAGACGTTCTCGGTCATGACCGTGCCGGAGTAGGCGAGCGACGGAAGCGCGACGGCAAGGAGCGCAGCGAGAAGAGCGAGCCCGTCTCGCATGAGCCGACGCGCCAGGAAGAACGCCGGTATCGCGGCGAGCGACATGACCACCGCGTTCAGTGCCTTCACCCACGCGTACGCGTCGGTCAGGTTCTCGACGACCGCGTAGACGGGCGCGATCAGGAGCGGGTAGAGGATGCTGTAGCCCGGATCGGGCTCGTTTCGCAGAAGAGGTTCGCCTGCGTCGGCCAGACCCCGCGCCACCTCCGACCAGATGATCTCGTCGACCATGATGAACGGGGCGACGAGCCCGCGGCCGAGGACGATCCGAAACACCGCAGAGCCGGCGACAATCGCGGCGAGCCAGGCCCACGCCGGAATCCGCCACAAGAGGCCGGGATCAGACCCGGGGTCTGACCCGGGGTCTGACCCCGGGTCAGGTGCCAAGCTCGACCTCGGCGAGCCGGCGGGCGATCTCTCTCGCCTCGGCGGCGTCCCCCGAGATCCCGACCTCCGCCGCGGCCTCGCTCACTTCGCGTAGTACGGCATCGGCAACCGCGGCGCCTCCCGCCGCCTGCTCGAGCGCCGCGACATAGAGG
>JBOHAY010000266.1:0-4078 GCA_050697935.1 Gaiellaceae bacterium
GCTGCTGCGCGCCGCAGCCGAGCGCACACGACCCGGCGGGGCGATCGTCTATTCGGTGTGCACGATCAACGCCGACGAGTCGGAAGCCGTCGTCGACGCGTCGGGACTCGCGATCGATGCATCGCTCGCCGAGGAGTGGCCGCAGTTCCGCCACGAGCGACGACCCGAGTTTCTGCAGACGCTGCCGCACGTCCACGACACCGCGGGGTTTTTCATCGCAAGACTGCTTCGGTGAAGATCCCGCGCGCGCGTGCGGCACGGTCGTAGGATCGTTCGCGTGGAAACCGAGTTCCTAGAGCGAGCGCTCCAGCTCGCCGAGCGCGCGCGAGGCACGACGTACCCGAACCCGGTGGTCGGCGCCGTTGTCGTCGTCGGGGACGAGGTCGTCGGCGAGGGCTGGCACGAACGCAAGGGCGGGCCGCACGCCGAGATCGTCGCCCTCGCGAAAGCCGGCGAGCGAGCTCGCGGCTCGACTGTCTACGTCACGCTCGAGCCGTGTGCTCATCACGGTGCGACGCCTCCGTGTGCGGACGCGCTCGTCGAGGCGGGCGTGGTGCGCGTCGTCGCCGGGCAGCTCGATCCCGATCCGGACCACGGCGGAGGGCTCGAGCGACTCCGCAAGGCCGGCGTCGAGGTCGCGCTCGCGGAGGAGCCGCACGCGTTTCGTTGTCGGCAGCAGATCCAGGAGTGGCGTACCTGGACGACGCAGAAGCGGCCGTTCGTGACGTACAAGGTGGCCGCCACGCTGGATGGTCGGGTGCGAGTGCCCGGTGAACGCTGGGTCACGGGTGAGGCCTCGCGACGGCTCGTGCACGTGCTCCGAGCGCAATCCGATGCCGTCGCGGTCGGCATGGGAACGGTGCGCTGGGACAACCCGCGGCTCGACGCGCGGGATGTGCCGGTGCTTCGACAACCCCGTCGCATCGCTTTTGGGCGAGGGCCGCTTCCGGAAGGCTCGGAGCTCGAGCTTCGATCGGGTCCCGTTCAGGAAGAGCTCGAGGCGCTCGCGGCTGAAGGCGTTCAATCGCTGCTCCTCGAAGGAGGATCGACGCTTGCGGCAGCCTTTCTCGAGCGCGGTTTCGTCGACAAGCTGCTCGTGTTCGTCGCGCCGAAGCTCTCCGGGGAGGGGTCGGGGATACTCGCGGGACTGGGGCAACCGCTCGAGCTCTCCCGGCTGGAGGCACGCGCGATCGGCGAGGACGTCCTTCTCCAGGGCTACGTCCACGAGCCCTGAGCTACCGTCTTCCCATGTTCACCGGAATCGTGCGCGAGCTCGGGGCAATCGTCTCGGCGAGCGCGAAGGGCGACGGGCTCGCGATCGTCGTGCGTGCACCCGAGACGGCGACGACTTCGGGCGTCGGAGACTCCGTATCGATCGACGGCTGCTGCCTCACGGCCGAATCGGTGGACGGCCAGCACGTCTCGTTCCACGCCGTTCGGGAGACCCTCGCGAGGACGACGCTCGGACGGCTCCGGGCACACGATCGCGTCAACGTCGAGCCCGCCGTGCGGGCCGGCGAGCCACTCGGAGGCCACTACGTGCAGGGGCACGTCGACAGCGTCGGCCGCGTGCAGTCGGTCGAAGCCGAGGGCGAGGGCCTGAGAGTCTTCGTCGAGGCAGCTGACGAGGTGCTGCGCTTCTGCGTCGAGAAGGGCTCGGTGACGCTCGACGGAGTGTCGCTCACGGTCGCCGAGGTCGCCGACGACGCGTTCGCCGTCGCGCTCGTGCCGCACACGATCGAGGTGACCACGCTCTCCGGGCTCGTGCCCGGGCGCGAGGTCAACATCGAGTCCGATGTACTTGCGAAGTACGTCGACCGCCTCCTCTCGAGAACTGAGACCCGTGGGGCCAGATCGCAATAGGGCTACGATCCGGCGGTGAGCGTGGATCTGACGACGCGCGAGACCGCATCGCCCTTCGCGACGATCGAGGAGGCGATCGACGACATACGGTCGGGGAAGTTCGTCATCGTCGTCGACGACGCCGATCGCGAGAACGAAGGCGATATCACCGTTGCGGCGCAGTTCGTCACGCCCGACTCGATCAATTTCATGGCGACGTTCGGCCGCGGGCTCATTTGCCTGTGCCTGACCGCCGAGCGCTGCGACGAGCTCGACCTGCGCCCCATGACCGATCACAACGAGACGCCGCTCGGGACGGCCTTCACCGTCTCGATCGAGGCGCGTGAGGGCGTGTCCACCGGAATCTCGGCACACGATCGGGCTCGCACGATCCAGGTCGCGATCGATCCCGGCTCGACCTCGCACGATCTCGTTCAGCCCGGCCACGTGTTTCCGTTGCGAGCGCGTCCGGGCGGCGTACTCCGCCGCGCGGGCCAGACCGAGGCGGCCGTCGACCTTGCGCGCCTGGCTGGGCTCATCCCGGCCGGCGTTGTCTGCGAGATCATGAACGACGACGGGACGATGGCCAGGGTGACCGACCTCACGACGTTTTGTGAGCGGCACGGGCTCAGGATGGTCACGGTCGCCGACCTCATCGAGTATCGGCGTCGCACCGAGAAGCTCGTGGAGCGTGTGGTCTCGGTACAGCTCCCGACGGATCACGGCATGTTCCGGGCGATCGCTTATCGCGAGCTCCTGACGGGTCAGCATCATGTCGCGCTCCTGAAGGGGGAGGTGGAGGGCGCTGAGAACGTCCTCGTGCGTGTGCACTCCGAGTGCCTGACCGGTGACGTTTTCCACTCGCTCCTGTGCGACTGTGGCGAACAGCTCGACCAGGCGCTGGCCTGCATCGAGACCGAGGGCAGCGGAGTCCTTCTGTACATGGGGCAGGAGGGACGTGGCATCGGGCTCCTGAACAAGCTGAGAGCCTACGAGCTTCAAGAGTCGGGGATGGACACCGTCGAGGCGAATCTCGAGCTCGGCTTCCCGGCGGACGCGCGGGAGTGGGGAATCGGGAACCAGATCCTCGCCGACCTCGGTCTGACGACGATCCGCATCCTCACGAACAATCCCCGCAAGCTCACGGGGCTCGACGGATTCGGGCTCTCGGTGGTCGAACAGGTGCCGATCGAGGTCGAGCCGAAGCCCGAGAACGCGCGCTACCTCGCTGCCAAGCGTGAGAAGCTCGGGCATACGATCACGAAGCTCCATCATCAAGGCGCTCGACTCGAGCCTGAGCCTCTCCCAGAGAACGACACATGAGCAGCCGCGACATCGACGACTCGAGCGAGAACGTCCTCTCGGAGTGGCAGAGGCAGGCCGAGCCGGAGGCAGACGCCGACGACGACGAGCCCGGGACGACCGATGACGAGGGCGCGCCTGCCTGGGGCGCGACGAGCGCGACCGCGGACAAAGGTGCCGACTCGGAGATGCTGGTCGTAGCTGAGGCCGAGCCGACGCTCGAGCCCGAGCCCGACGAGGTTGTCTTCGAGCCGGAGACGCCCGAGGGTGACGGCGCCCCGATTCACGTCGAGCTCTCCCACGAGCACGCGGCGGGCGACCTCCACATTCCCGACGGCTACGCAGTGCTCGAGGGCGAGGCGGAAGGTGGGCGCCGTGCGGTCGGGATCGTCGTCTCTCGTTTCAACGGGAAGGTGACCACGCAGCTCCTCGACCGGGCGCTCGAGGAGCTCGAAGCAGCGGGCGTCCGGCAGGAGACCGTCACGATCATGGTCGTTCCAGGTGCGTTCGAGCTGCCGCTCGCGGCCACGGCGCTCGCGAAGACGCGCCGCTTCGCGTGCATCGTCGCGCTCGGCTGCATCATCCGCGGCGACACGCCACACTTCGACTACGTCGCGAGTGAGGCGGCGAGCGGGCTCCAGCTCGCTGCTCTCGAGACGGGCGTTCCGGTCTCGTTCGGCGTCCTGACGCTCGACCGCGTCGAGCAGGCGGAACCGCGCATCGAGAAGGGCGCCGAGGCTGTTCGTAGCGCCCTCGAGATGGCTGATCTCTTCTCACAGCTCAGGGCGGCCGCTGCTCGTTGACGTGATGTCACGGTTGAGCTGTATCCGCGACAGCGCTCGCGAGCGAGCGCCTTCACGGATTTTCGCGCGGCGCGGAGTTCCGAGTAGGAACTTCGTGCCGCTGCGGAAGGCTCAGTGCGCCGCCGCTGCGG
>JBOHAY010000267.1:0-3781 GCA_050697935.1 Gaiellaceae bacterium
GGGGTGAACGGTGCGGCCTGTTCGATCGCAATCTCCCCCGTCTTGCGCAGTTCGAGCAGCGCGAGGAAGGCGACTGCCTGATCAACGCGAGACAGCGAGCCGACCTCGGCGTCGAAGTCGAACCGGCGGCGGCGCGTGAGGAGGGCCCGAAAGCGCTCGAGGAACTGCGACACCGGCGGGAAGCGCAGTGCCATGTGACTCAACGACACCGTGGGAGGCGGCACTGCGAGTGCGCGAAGCGCTCCGGCAAGCGTCTCGGGATCCTGCGGCGCGAGCTTGCGCTCGAGTTGAGGCGCGAGCGGTGCCGGACCGAGCCGAAAGAAGCGGTCGCCCTCGCTGGCGAGCCTCTGCACGAGCCAGGCTGCCGCTTCCTTCATGCGTCGATACTCCGCCAGGCGCCGAGCGAGCTCCTCCGCAGCTTCTTCGGGCTCGAGCTCGCCGAGCTCGGCGGCCTCCTCGGGGAAGAGGGCGCGCGCCTTCAACTCGAGCAACGCCGAGATCAGCACGAGGAACTCTCCGCACACCTCGAGGTCGAGCTCGTCCCGCTCTGCCATGAGCTCGACGAACGAGAGGACGATCGCGGCGACATCGATCTCGCGCGGTTCGAGCTCCTCCTTCAGCAGAAGCGTGAGGAGAAGGTCGAACGGGCCCTCGAACGCATCGAGGTCGAGGGCGAGCTCACGCACCGAGGTCGCGGGCACGGGCGGAGGCTAACCAGGGCGCCGGACGCGCGGCATCCGTCAGCGAAGCGACTCGGCAAGTGCCAGCGCTTCGTCCGAAGTGAAATCCCCCTCTAGCCGGTACGCAACACCGTTCGCTTCCCAGACGAGCACGTTCTCCGCCAACCGGACGCTCTCTTCGACCACGTTGCCGAACTCGTCGAGCAGCAGTAGAAGATGCGCCGCGCCGGAGAGATAAATCCCCGGCAATCCGTCGACGGAGACCTCCTCGATCCGGGTCCCGGGTGCCGCGAGCTTCTTGAGGATCAAGTCGTCGTCGACCCCGAGCCTGGGCGTCTGAGCGATGAGCAGGCGCACGCTTTGCGGCGTGCCGTAAAGGAACCAGACCGTGCCACGCGCGTCGAGGTAGACACGATCCGGGGCCGTATCGAGCTCGCGAATGTCGAAGCCCGCCTCCTGGCGTGCCTCGGCCAGGGTCACGCGTTGGCCGAGAGCGCTCTCGAGGTTCAGTCCGGCCGGATCGGGAGCGACTTCGGGTAGCTCGTCCACCAGCTCGATCCGCTCCCCGCCGATGTGCAGGACACGGAACAACGCGGATCGTGCATCGGGAATCGCGAGTGTTGCCGCAAGCACCGCGATTAGGACGACGGCCACGGCGAGCACCCAGCGTCGGCGCTGCGGGCGCGCTGTCGGCTGCAGATCGATTCCTGCCAGCACCGTCGGCACGAGATCGGGCGCCGCAGGGACCGCAAGCTCGCGGCCGAGTGCCTGAAGCTCGCGCTCGAGCCCGTTCACGGCTCCAGCTCCTGCCTCAGGCGGGCGAGAGCCCGCGCTGTTCGTGACTTGACGGTGCCGCGGCGTACGTCGAGGACGGTGGCCGTCTCGTCCTCGGAGAGCTCGAGGAAATAGCGACACGTGAGTACGTCCCGGTCGCGATCGTCGAGCTGGCCCACGGCTGCGAGCAACTCCTCGCGCCGTTCGCGCCCCATCGCGGCCGCCTCCGGAGACGGGGCCGCGTCGTCCGGAGGACGGGCCGCGATCGAACGCAGCCGAAGCGCCTCCTGCCTGCCCGCCGAACGACGCCGGTTGTGCGCCTCGTTGGCCACGATGCTGAGGAGCCAGGGCCTGAACGGGGCTCCGTGGCGAAAGCGTGGTAACGCCGCCCACGCCTTGACGAAGCCCGCCTGCGCGGCGTCCTCGGCGTCGGCGGCCGATCCCGTGAGCAGATACGCGGTCCGAAAGGCAATGCCCTGGTGCATGCGAACGAGCTCCTCGAAAGCGCGCTCGTCTCCGCGCCTGGCGCGCTCTGCGAGCGTGACGTCGTCTGGTGGTCGGCCCTCCACCGCCCTGTTCTACACCGATCGGGCGGCGGAGGTTCCATGACCATTGGCCTTAGCTGCTCGCGGGAGTGAGCTTCCTGAGGCGTCGGGCACCGTACGCGACTGCCGCAGCCAGAGCGATTGCTGCTGCGACACCGAGCGGTACCGCGGGAAACGACCCGCCGCCGCCCGGGCCTGCATCGATCATCACCGGTGCGTACGTGGTCGTCGCCGACTCGCCGTATCCCGTCGCCATCAGGCCGTTGTCGATCTCGAAGCTCCAGCTCCCTGGCTCGGGGAACACGATACGGGCGACGTAGACGCCCGTATCGCCGGTCGACTCTGCCGCGAAGGTCTCGTGCAGCCCTGCGTCTGCGTTGTGAATCGTCATGCTCGGCGCCGCTCCGTCGGTGGGCGTCACGCCGTGCCGCAGAACCGTGATCTGAGCCTCCCACGTCTCGCCTGCGCTCACACCCTCCGGCGTCGATGCGAGAGCGACGGTCGCCCAACCTCCGGCGCTTGCAGGAGCGGCCGCGACGGCCGCGAGCGTGAGCGCCGAGACCAAAACGAGGTACCGCATGTGAACTCCTCCCTCCGTAGCCTGCAGCTGGTACACCGCGGGGGAGGAAGAGGTTCCGTTCAGCGCTGCTTCGGGATCGCCATCGCCTCCGGCTTCGGAGGAGACCCCGTACCGCGTTGCCACGTCTTCTGCCACCAGACGAAGAACGCGGCCGACAGGATGATGGCCAGACCGGCGACGTAGATGTTCAGGCGAACACCGCCCCACTCGTGTGACGGATCGACGCGCAGATTCTCGATCCAGAGGCGGCCGATGCTGTACACGAGCACGTAGAGAGCGAAGAGCCCGCCCGGCCGGATCTTGAAGCGCCGCTCGATGAAGAGGAGGACACCGGCGGCTGCAAAGCACCAGAGCGCCTCGTAGAGGAACGTTGGATGGAACGTTTCGCTCTCCACATTCTCGATCGGGCGGTTTTCCGGAGAGATCTCGAGGCCCCATGGGAGGTCGGTCGGGCCCCCGAAGAGCTCCTGGTTCCACCAGTTGCCGAAACGTCCGATTCCCTGCGCGACGAGCAACGCCGGTGCGACGCAATCGGCGAGCTTGCCGAGGTCCGCGCCCGAGCGTTTCGCGACGATCGCGCCCACGATGACGCCGAGGCCGATCCCTCCCCAGACTCCGAGGCCGCCCTTCCAGATCGCGAAAGCTCCCCACCACTGGTCGGGGAGCTCGCTCCAGCTCGTGAGCACGTGATAGAGGCGCGCTCCGACGATCCCGGACGCCACGCCCCACACCGCGACGCGGAAGATCAGGTCCCAGTCGCCACCGCGGCGCGTCCAGCGAATCCCGGCGACCGCGACCGCGGCGGCAATCGCCGCAAGGAGCGTCAGGCCGTAGAAGTGGATCGAGAGCGGCCCGAGCTCGATCGTGCTCGAGTCCGGCGACGGAATGGAGGAGAGCGGAAGCATCGGCGGGCATTGTGCCCACACCAGCGGTCACAGAGTGAAACAACCGAACGAAGCGACGCCAAACGCTGATGCACGCGCAGCGAGTCCAGGGCCGAAGGGCGATTCATTCGCCCGTAGGCCAAGTCAACGCCTCTTCATGGCATGGCAAAAGGAAGGGGGGTTCGCGGGGGGAAGCCGGCCACCTTCAGCAACCCGATCTCACGGTGTTGGTCGCTGGCCCGGGCGCCGACGAGAATTCCGACGACGACGAAGGCGACGATCAAAAGCAGGATGGTGAACATCGTCACGATCACCTGC
>JBOHAY010000268.1:0-29984 GCA_050697935.1 Gaiellaceae bacterium
CTCATGAGCGGGGAGGAGTGTGGGGAACCGGGAGGTTCCCCACGTACTCAGGAGGAACGGAGCACGCTGAGCTCTCGCAACAGAGCTCGCTCGCGCGAGCTCTGGTCGCGGAAAGACGTGGCGAAACATGGTGTCCCCCGTGAACGCGAGCCGAAGGCGAGCGTTGCTCACAACTCCTCCTCGGTTCCCAGGTAGGCGCGGATGACGTGCTCGTTGCGCAGGACCTCGGCGGTGGGTCCCGAGGCGATGAGCTTGCCGAAATCGAGCACGGCGGTTGTCTCGCAGCAGGCCGAGACGAGACTCATGTCGTGGTCGACGAGGATGACGAGCGCTCCTCCGAACCGTTCTGGGATCTTCGCGATCACCTCACCCATGTGAACCGTCTCCTCGGCGGGGAGACCGGCTGCAGGCTCGTCGAGGAGCACGACGCGGGGTTTTCCGACCGTCGCCCGCGCGACCTCGAGGAGCCGCCGGTCGCGCACACCGAGCACGCCCGCCTTCTGCTTCGGCGAGACGTCGAGACCCACGAAGGTGAGCGCGTCGAGCACGTCCTGCCTGCGAGAGGAGCGCGTCTGTCCCGAGTGCTCGTGCACCATTGCGACGTTGTCGAACACGGAGAGGCTCCTGATCGCCTGCTCCGTCTGGAACGACCGCCGAAGCCCCCAGCGAGCGCGGTGGAAGTCGGCCATCTTGAAGAGCTCTTCTCCGAAGGCGCGGATCGACCCCGCCGCCGGCTTGACGAACCCGCTCAGCACGTTGAAGAACGTCGTCTTTCCGGCTCCGTTCGGACCGATCAGGCCGCACGTCCCGCCCGGGAACGTCACCGTCATGTCGTCGATCGGCGTCACGCCGCCGAAGCGAACCGTCAGGCCCTCGACCTCGATCACGCCGCCGGCCTTTCAGTGTCGGGTCCGCGGCCGGAGCCGCGCGAGAGCAAGCGCCCGAGCCGCTTCAGATCCTTCGGCACCTGGTCAGCCAACCCTCCCGGCGCCGTGGCGAGCACCTGGAGGACTCCGATTCCGAAGAGAAGGAGCGAGACGTAGATCGACACCCCCCAGTTCTCGAGGAGAGCCGGCAGCAGCCTGACCAGGAGCCCAGCCACGACGGCACCCCAGAGGCTGTAGATCCCGCCCATCAGGACCACCGCCAAGAGCACGATCGAGTCCTGCGTCGGAAATGCCACCGGCGAGAGCGCTCCGGCGCTGCCGGCGAGCAGTCCACCTGCGACGCCGGTCATGAACGATGCGACCGCGAATGCCCACAGCTTGTACTGGGTGATGTTGACGCCAGCGGCAAGCGCCGCCGGCTCACTCTCACGGATCGCGGCCCAGGCCCGGCCGGGTTTGCTCGCGATCTGCCACAGCACGAGGAGGAACATGAGCGCCGCGACGATCAGCACGTAGCGGTAGTACGCAGGGTCGCTCGTGGCGATCCCCGGCCGGCGAATGTTGCGGAATTCCTGCAGCTCGCTAAGAGACAGTTGTCCCAGAAAGCCCCCGCCGCCATTCGGAAAGTGGATGACGCTGAGCACGAGCGTGATCGCCCCGGCGAACATGAGCGTGATCAGCGCCAGATGGAGGCCCGATACCCGCAGCGCCGGTAGCCCCACGACCGTCCCGATCACCCCTGTGACGAGGCCGGCGACCAGGAGGACGATCGGGAAGGGAAGCTCGGTCCCGTAGAGGAGCCGCATTGCGGTCCAGGCGCCGACCGCCAGCAGGGCGACCTGGCAGAGCGAGACCATCCCCACACGCCCGTAGAGAAGGCCCAACCCAAGCGCGACCACGGAGTAGATGGCGGCGGACGTGAGGATCTTGACCCAGTAGACGCCGATCAGCTCGGGCACGGCGAAGAGCACCAGCGCGAACAGCCCGGCGATGACGAGTCCTCGGACGATGTCGCCGCGCTCGATCTCCATACCCTTGATCCGAGTCACGAGGCGCGCACTCCCCGCGGCGCGCGAGCGAAGCCCATGAAGCTAGTGCCCTGCCCGGGAGAGCGTCAGCTCGCGGCGCCGCCCAAGGATGAGGAGGGCGGCGATCGCGAGCACGAACGGCGTCATCGCACGATACTGCGCGAGCGGCTGGCTCTCGTTCGGCCACAGAGAGAACGCCTGGAAGCACGATTCGACGACGCCGATCACGAGCGCGGCGAAGAGCGTCACCCACAGCGACTGCAGGCGTCCGATCAGCGCAGCGGCGAGCGACGAGATGACGAGGAACGTCAACGTCGCCGCCTCGAGCGAGTTGATGAGCCCCGAGAGCAGCAGTCCCGACGCGCCGCACACGAACCCGGAGATGAGCCACGCCGAGGCCTCGACGCGGCGGACCGGCACGCCTAGCGTTGCAGTGATCTCACGGTCGTTGGCGACCGCGCGGTAGGCGGTGCCGAGCTTCGTGTAACGCAGGAACGCCCACGTGCAAGCAGTCACGCCCAAGGCGAAGAGGAGCGCGATGATCTTCGTCCAGCTGATGCGGACGTCTCCGATCTGGTACCCGAAGTTGCGCCAGCCGTCGCTCGGCAACGCCACGGCTCTGACCTCGTTCGCCGGCCACACCCAGCTCATGATCGCGAGGAGGATCAACATCAGGCCGAGCGTCGCTGCCGATTTCACGAGCGGATCCCTCGCGGCGAACACAGGCCCGAACACGAGCCCGTACGCCAGCATGGTCGCGCCGCCAACCAGGACGCATGCCAGGTAGGCGAGCCAGTCCGGGCACCACGAAGTTGCCGTGTTGTTGAGCAACTCGAAGGCGATGAAGACGCCCAGAGCCCCGATAGCCCCGTAGGCGAAGTTGAGCACGCCGGTCGTCCGATAGAGGACGACGATCCCGACTCCTGAGACCCCGTACACCGCGCCGACCGCGAGGCCGAGCGGGACGAACTGCACGAGATCGTGGAGAGTGGGAAGCATCGGAGCTCTGAGCGTCTTCGGAGTGGTCTAGAACACCTCGTTTCCTAGCGTTGCCACGCGGGTCGCGGATACGACGTCCCGCTCGTCAGCTTGAGCCTCTTCTCCGCTGCCCGGGCGGCCCTGATCTCGGGGGTGACCGGTGCGATCGCGAAGCAACTCTCCAGCTGGACCATCTTTCCGTTCCTTCCCGTGGTCGTGATGTCCCAGTTGTTGGGCACGTGGCCGGGCAGGTTGCCGGAGTAGAACGGCTTGCACAGAAGGTCGCTCTTCCAGTTCTTGATTTTCAGGAAGGCAGCGTTGACGGTCTTCGGGGTGATCTTGTTCGGGTTCAACGTCAGGAGGACCTCGGTGGCGACTCGCGCATCGAGGAACCCGAACTGGCCGAAGGACGAAAGACCCCACTTCTTGACGTACTTCTTGCCGACCTGGCGGTAGAGCGCGGCGTCCGGCCCCTTCCCCGTGAAGGGCAGGAGCTCCGTGTTGATGCCGAACTTGCCGTCCCAGAACGCGCCGGCACGCGCGGCGAAGCGCGTGTCGTAAGCAGGAGTCGAGCCGGCCCAGAGCACCCTGTCCGCAATTCCCTGCTGCTCCGCAGCCTTGAGAACCGTCAGGACCTGGTCGGTCGTGAAGTCGAGGATCACCCCGCCGCCGTCGCCCGCGAGCTGCACGTACTTCAGTGCGTACGAGGCCTGGGCCGGGTACGGGTCGTGCACGTCGATGCCCTTGAGTCCCTTGGACTTGGCGAACTCGACCGCGGGCTTGTTCCAGGTTCCCTGAGCGTCGACTCCGGTCGGCGAGACCGCCACGATCGACTTGGCGCCCTTCCGGACGAGGTACTGAGCGGCACCGAGGGTGCTGTACGCCGGGCCCATGTTGATCGGGATGTGATGCGGCGTTCCGCCGTAGCAGAGGTCATGGACACCGTCGCCGATGACATAGAACTTCTTCTGCGCGTAGTAGGCTGCATTGACGGCGCAGTCCATGACGTCGATGTTCCCGACGAGCCCGACGACCTTCTCCTCCTCGATCAGCTTCTTCGCGAAGGCTGCAACGAGCTCGGGATTGATCGGGTCGACATGGACGATGTAGTTGATCGGGCGGCCGTTGATGCCGCCGTTGTCGTTCACGCAGTTGAAGTAACCGCGGACGTTGTCGGTGATCTCGTCCCAGTTGACACCGACGGCGACTGTGACGATCGCGCCGATATTGATCGGAGTGCCCCTCGCCTTCTTCCCGGTGCCGAGACCGCAAACGCTCTTCGCCGGCGAGGCCTTTCCGGACCCGACTGGAACCGCAGCCGAGGACTTGACCGCTCCGGCCGCCCATGCTGCGAGCAGCAAAGCGACGACGGCACCCGCCGCGAGCACTACTCCGGCTCGCTTCTTGGATCTCATCTACTTCCTCCTTTGTTTCGCCCGCCCGAATGGAAGCTCTCTGCCGTGAGATCGCAGCTGGATCGCTCAGCATCGCGACCGCGTCCGGCAAGGCCTGAGTCCGGCGGGATCGTTGCCCAGGCGAAATTGTTTGACATATCACCTGCGGATCCCATCGAGACCTTGTGAATCTACGCGGACGGCTCGCATCGAGTCAACCGCGTGTTCCAACTATTGGCCACCCGAACCGCGGCCACGAATGCTCGCCGCGCGGCGGACGTGGGATGATCGCCTCGTGACCGACCCGGCCGACCTCGGAGTGGAGGATGCGGCCGAGGCCCTCGGAAGGCGTGAGCTCTCCTCGAGCGAGTTGGTCGACGCCTGTCTCGCTCGCATTCCCCAACGGGACGGCTTGCACAGCCATGACGGCGATCCGGATTCCGTCAACGCCTGGGTGCGAGTCTACGAAGAGGATGCCCGCGCGGCGGCGGCTCGTGCCGACGAGCGGCTTGCGCGCGGAGACGCGCCTTCGCTGTGCGGCATTCCGATCGGACTCAAGGATCTCTATGCGGCCGCCGGCAAGCCGCTGACCGCCTCGAGTCGCGTGCTCGACGAGGTGCCCGAACGCGACTGCGACGCGTGGGCTCGTCTCGCCGCCTGCGGCATGGTGCTGCTCGGGCATGTGCACACGCACGAGTTCGCCGCGGGAGGGACGACGGACCAGGTGGGCAACCCGTGGGCGCTCGACCGTTCGCCCGGCGGCTCGAGCGGCGGCTCGGCGGCGGCGCTCGCTGCGCGCATGGTTCCTGCGACGACGGGTACGGACACGGCGGGCTCGGTGCGCATCCCATCGGCCATGTGCGGCACGTCGGCGATCAAGCCGACCCGCGACCTCGTCTCCATGCGGGGCATCGTCCCGCTCGGGACGACACTCGACCACGCCGGACCGATGACGCGCACGGTGCACGACTGCGAGCCGCTGCTCGCCGCGATGGCAGGGGTCGTCCCGCCGGCCTCGCGCCGCCCGCTGCTGCGCTTCGCAGTGTCGCCTCGCATCGCCGATCTCGATCCAGATGTCGCCGACGGCTTCGACACCGCTCTTGCCGCGCTCCGAGCACTGGGCGCAAAGCGCATCGAGCCCGAACTGCCGCCAGCGCCGCTCGACCTCGGGCTCGATCTTCTCGATGTCGTCTGCACCGAGATGCTCGTGTACCACCGCCGCTTCGACGACAGGCGCGACCTCTACCGGCCGTCGATACGTGGCTTCCTCGAGTACGGCGAGAGCCGTGCGATGGCGGCCGAGGAGTACGTCGCTGTACAGACACGCCGGGCACAGCTGACCCACGCCTGGGTCGACTGGCTGGCGGAGCACCGTGTCGACGCGATCGTCGAACCGACCGTTCCCATCGTCGCGCAGACTCGCGGACACGGCTACGACGAGGCCTTCACCGACGTCGCCGAGATCTCGCTCACGCACTACTGGGACTGGACCGGCTTCCCGGTCGTCTCACTTCCGTCGGGCGTCGGACGCCGCAGCGGACTGCCCGTGAGCGTTTCGCTGATCGGCGGTCCCGGCACCGACTGGGACCTGCTCGCCACCGGCTCAGCACTCCAGGACGAACTCGGTACGGTGTCGCCGTGATCGACGTCGCTGCCGTCACCGCCATCGACGTGCACGTGCACACCGAGCGCACGCGAGACGGGCACGACCCAATGCCGCCGGAGCTGCGCGAGGCAGCCGCACGGTACTTCCACAGTGACGAGCCATTGCCGACCGTCGACGACGTCGCCGCGTACTACCGCGACCGAAACATGGCCGCAGTCGTCTTCACCGTCGACTGGGAGTCGCGGAGCGGCATTGCGCCGATCCCGAACGAGGAGATCGCCGACGCCGCCGCTGCGAACCCCGACGTGCTCATCCCGTTCGCGAGCGTCGACCCGGCGCGCTCGGACTCGGTCGACCGCGCCCGTCGCCTGATCGCCGAGCACGGCGTCAAAGGGTTCAAGTTCCACCCCAACCTGCAGGCCTTCTTCCCCAACGACCGCAACGCGTACCCGCTCTACGAGGCGATCGCAGAGGCCGGGCTTCCGGCGCTGTTCCACACGGGGCACAGCGGCATCGGAACGGGCGTCCCCGGCGGCGGGGGCTTCCGCTTGAAGTACTCGAACCCGATGTGCCTCGACGACGTCGCCGCCGACTTCCCGGAGCTCCAGATCGTGCTCGCACACCCCTCGTTCCCGTGGCAAGAGGAAGCCATCTCGGTGTGCCTGCACAAGGAGAACGTCTGGATCGACCTCTCCGGCTGGTCACCGAAGTACTTCTCGCCGCAACTCGTCCAGTACGCGAACTCGCAGCTTCGGACGAAGGTGCTCTTCGGCTCGGACTTCCCGCTCATCACGCCGGATCGCTGGCTCGCCGACTTCGAGCAGGCGCCGTTCAAGGACGAGGTGCGGCCACTCATCCTGAAGGAGAACGCCGCCCGGCTACTCGGCCTGGACTGACGGGAGGCCCTTCGACCGCCGGGCACGGGAGGTTCGCCTCAGGTCGGGACGGACCGGTGGCCGAGGCTCGTCGAGATCTGCGCTGCCGTGCGTTCAAGCGCAGGACGTAGCTGCGCAACGAGCTCGTCCATCGACCCGAGCGAGCGGTGCACCGCGAGGTTGATGGCCGCGACGACCTCGCCCGATTGCGACCGGACGGGAGCCGCGATCGAGCGGAGCCCGTTGGCCAGCTCCTCGTTGTTCACTGCGATGCCGGAGAACCGAACACGGACGAGCTCGTTCTTGAGGGCACTCCTCCCCACGATGGTGTTGCGGCCACGACGAACGAGCTCCATACGAGCGAGCAGCGAGCGCCGCTCGTCGTCCGGAAGGAACGCGAGGAGCACCTTCCCGAGCGACGTGCAGTAGGCCGGCAGCCGGGAGCCGACATGCAGGTTCAGGTCGATCTCGCGCTGTCGAGGCTGGGACGCCCGGCAGCGCTCGATGTAGACAACTTCCGCTCCGTCGAGGATGGCCATGTTCGCGGTGCGCCCGGTCGTGTCGCTCAGCTCCTGGAGGTGCGGTGCCGCAAGCTCGCGGAGCTCCATCGAGCTGATCGCCGAGAACCCGAGGTCGAGCACCCTCGGTCCGAGCCGGTATTTCCGGGTCGCAGGATCCTGCTTCAAGTACCCGAGCTCGGCCAGCGTCGCGACGTATCGGTGGGCGGTGCTCCGGCTCAGATCGACCGCTCGCGCGAGCTCGCTGACGCCGAGCAGCGGCCGCGTCGGAGTGAATGACGAGAGGATCGCAAGCCCCCGCTCGAGCGACTGCGAGTATCCGGAGAGATCGCGACTCGTCATTGTTCGAACAATCAAAACAGCGTCTTGACATCCGGACAAGGAGGAACATAGCGTCGGCATGCACACACGACGCCTCGTGGAGCCCACCCGGCCTCATCCGGTCATGATCCAAGGACGCCTCGAGTCAACGATCGAGAGGAGATCGACATGAGCACCGAGCTCGAGACCTCGACCGCCTTACGGGAGGCCTTCAACATGATGTTCACGCCCGGCTTCCTGCGACAGGCGGCGGGTATGTCGTACGCACCCTAGGGTCCGAAAGCATCGCGCGACGTCGAGTGACCACGAAGGGACCCATCAGCGCCGAGGAGGCCGTTTCGCACATCCGGTCCGGTGACACCGTCATGGTGGGCGGGTTCGGCTTGGTCGGCGCCCCGCTCACGCTCATCGACGCGCTCGCCGACCACTCCGAGGCCTCCGACCTCACGGTGGTCTCGAACAACATCGGCGAGCCCGGAAAGGGCCTCGGCAAGCTGCTTCGCCAGGGCAGGATCCGCCGCGGCATCTCGTCCTTCTTCACGTCGAACCCCGAAGCCGTCGCCGCCGTGAACGCCGGCGCGATCGAGGCAACTCTCGTCCCGCAGGGCACGTTTGCGGAGGCAATCCGAGCAGGGGGCGCAGGCATCGGCGGCTTCTTCACGCCCGTCGCCGCGGGGACGCTCCTCGCCGAGACCAAAGAGGAGCGAATAATCGACGGCGTGCCACACATCCTCGAGCACCCGATCCGTGCCGACGTCTCGCTCGTCTACGCAGCGCGCGCGGACGAGCTCGGCAACCTCTGGTACCGGCATACGGCCCGGAACTTCAACCCGCTTATGGCGACCGCGGCGAGGGTCACAATCGCAGAAGCGGGAGAGATCGTTCCTGTCGGTGCTCTCGAGCCGGAGTCGATCGTGACCCCGCACCTGTACGTCGACCACCTGGTGGCAAAGGCGTGACGGATCCCAAGACGCTGATCGCCTCACGCGCCGCGAAGGAGCTCCACCCAGGCGAGATCGTGAATCTCGGGATAGGCATCCCGAACCTCATTCCGGGGCATCTCGGCGCCGACACCGAGATCTTCCTCCACACGGAGAACGGCCTGCTCGGCGTCGGGCCGAGACCGAGGGAGGAGGAGCTCGACCCCGACCTCATCGACGCAGCGAAGCGCCCGATTACCGCGCTCCCGGGCGCCTCGTACTTCGACAGCGCCGCGAGCTTCGCAATGATCCGCGGCGGTCATGTGGACGTCGCGGTCCTCGGCGCACTGCAGGTGAGCGAGCACGGCGACATCGCCAACTGGGCGATGCCCGGGAAGGACGTCCTCGGCGTCGGCGGAGCCATGGACCTCGTCGTCGGTGCGCGGCGGGTGATCGTGACAATGACGTCGACGACGCCGACCGGTGAGCCGAAGCTCGTACGCGAATGCACGTTTCCCCTCACGGCACGAGGAGCCGTCGACGTCGTCGTGACGGAGCAAGGGGTGTTCCGCTTCCGAGAAGGGTCGCTCACGCTCACCGAGCTCCTCGGCGGGGCAAAGATCGAGGACGTGGCTAGGGTGACCCAAGCACGTTTCACCACCGAGCTGGAGGGCTGACATGGGCCTGACCCACCCGTCGTTCACACGCATTCGGGACATCGACCGTCCCAGCGTCGACCCACCGTACGACTACCCGGACTACGTCGGGACGAGGTCGCGCCACCCGAAGGAGCCGCTCGTCGTGTTACCGCACACATTGTCGGAGCTCACAGGGCCGGTGTACGGCGACCGGCTGCTCGGCGAGCTCGACCACGACCTCACGCGTCAGCACGCCGGTGAACCGCTCGGCGAGCGAATCGTCGTCGCCGGCCGCGTGCTCGGCCCGGACGGTCGGCCTGTGCGTGGGCAGCTCATCGAGATCTGGCAGGCGAACGCCGCGGGTCGCTACCTCCACTCGGTCGACATCCACGATGCACCGCTCGACCCGAACTTCACCGGCGCCGGGCGCTGCCTGACGGACGACAACGGTGAGTACCGGTTCGTCACGGTGAAGCCAGGAGCGTATCCCTGGAAGAACCACCCGAACGCCTGGCGGCCGAACCATATCCACTTCTCCCTCTTCGGTCGGGCCTTCACGGAGCGCCTCGTCACCCAGATGTACTTCCCAGGCGATCCGCTATTCCCGTTTGACCCCATCTACAACTCGATCCCCGACCCGAAGGTGCGCGAGCGGCTGATCTGCCGGTTCGAGCTGGACTTGACGGAGCCTGAGTGGGCGCTCGGCTTCCGGTTCGACATCGTCGTCGGTGGAAGGGAGTCGACGCCGTTCGAGGAACCCCACGATGACTGACGCAACGCCTTTGCTGACGCCGTCCCAGACCGCCGGCCCGTACCTCTCGATCGGCCTTTTCCGCGATGTCATCGGCTCGTCGCTCGTTGCCGACGACGACCTGCGTGCGATCCGGATACGGGGCCGGCTCATCGATGGCCACGGCGATCCCGTGCCCGACGGCATGGTCGAGATCTGGCAGGCGAACGCGGCCGGCCGGTACGCCCATCCGGATGATGCGCGTGAGGATGTGCCCCTCGAGGAGGGGTTCCGGGGATTCGGACGCTCGGGCACCGCGGACGACGGCTGGTTCGAGTTCCTCACCGTCAAGCCGGGCTCGGTGCCGGCCCCCGACGGAAGACCGCAGGCCCCTCACCTCGTGGTTGGCGTCTTCGCGCGCGGACTCCTGAAGCGGCTCGTGACCCGCCTCTACTTCCCGGACGAGGAGGAGGCGAATGCTGAGGATCCCGTGCTGTCGGAGCTCGACGAGGCCGAGCGTGTGACGCTGATCGCCCGTCCCGAGGACGGGGGCCTGCGTTTCGACCTCCACCTCCAGGGAGACGAACAGACGACGTTCTTCATCGTATGACGACGTTCGGGCCGCTCTTCGTCCCGGAGGAGCTGCTCGACGCGGTCTCCGGCCGCGCCTGGCTCCAGGCGATGCTGGAATTCGAGAGCGCGCTCGCACGGGCCGAGGCGGCGGCGGGCATCGTCCCCGCGGACGCTGCGGCTGCGATCGCCGACTGCTGCCGCGCGGACTTGTACGACTTCGGCGATCTGCTCGTGCGGGGTCGCTCGGTCGGAAGCCCTCCGGAGCCGCTCGTGCGAGCTCTGCGAGACGAAGCCGGCGGTGAGGCTGGCCGTTACGTCCATTGGGGTGCGACGAGCCAGGACGTGATGGACACCGCGTCGATGCTCGTCGCTCGGCGCGCACTCGGCCTCATTCTCGCCGAGCTCGACCGCATCGCAGGCATGCTCGCCGCACTCGCCGAGGAGCACCGCTCAACGCCGATGGCAGCACGGACGTTGCTCCAGCAGGCGGTCCCGACGACGTTCGGCTGCAAGACGGCGGGATGGCTCGTCGCGTTGCTCGAGGCCAGGACCCTCCTCGCGAATGTTCGGAACGAACGCCTGGCGGCACAGCTCGGCGGAGCCGCCGGGACCCTCGCAGCGTTCGGCGATCGCGGGCCTGAGGTGCTCCGGCGGCTGGCGGACGAACTCGAGCTGGCCGAGCCCGTGCTCCCGTGGCACACGAACCGGACGCGGATCGCGGAACTCGGTGGCGCGCTCGACACGACCGCCGGTGTGCTCGGGAAGATCGGACTCGACGTCGTCCTGCTGGCGCAGACGGAGGTAGGGGAAGTGCGCGAGGGTCCGGGCGGCGGGTCATCGACGTTGCCGCAGAAGCGCAACCCCGTGCGCTCGGCGCTGGCGCGAGCATGCGCCCAGATGGTGAATGGGTACGCCACCGTCCTATCGCGGTCGCTCGTCCAGGAGCACGAGCGTGCCGCCGGCGCGTGGCACGCCGAGTGGGAAGCCCTGTCGGGAGCGCTTGCGTACACGGGAGGAGCTGCGCATGCCATCGCAGAAGCTGTCACCTCGCTCGAGATCGACTCCACCCGGATGCGGGCCAACCTGGACGCAACGAACGGCCTCGTCGTCGCTGAGCGCGTGAGCTTCCTGCTTGCGGAGTGGTACGGTCGCGCCGAGGGGCACGAGATCGCAAGAGAGGCCGCACGGCGGGCTGCCGAGTCCGGGCATACGTTCGAGACGGAGCTTCGAGCGGACGAGCGCGTCGCGCTCTCCGACGAGGAGCTTCACGACGTGCTCGACCCGACGACATACCTCGGCTCGGCCGAGGCGTTCGTCGATCGCACGCTCGAGCTGTACGGGCGAAAGCTCCCCGGACGACCGTGAACGTCTCCTTCCGTACCGACGGGCCTGAGATGAAGCCCGTCCTCGTGCTCTCCAACTCGCTCGGGACGACCGTCCACCTGTGGGACGCGCAGATCCCCTCGCTCGAGGGCAACTTTCGGGTCGTCCGCTACGACCACCGAGGCCACGGAGGATCCGCACTCGCCGACGAGCCCGTCACCGTCGCATCGCTCGCGCGAGACGTAGTCGCGCTCCTCGATCGCCTGGAGATCGAGCGCGCCTCGTTCTGCGGGCTCTCGCTCGGCGGCATGGTCGGGATGGCGCTCGCACTCGAGGCACCCGATCGGTTGAACCGACTCGTCCTCTGCTGCACGGCGGCGTACCTAGGGCCCCCAGAGGGTTGGTACGAGCGCGCACGACTCGTACGAGCGCGAGGAACCGCAGCGGTTGCGGAGCGGGTGCTCGAGCGCTGGTTCACCGAACGTTTCAGGGCTGAGCACGGTGCGACGGTAAAGCACTTCCGACAGATGCTCGAGGGGACGCCGCGGGAGGGCTACGCTGCGTGCTGCGAGGCCATTGCGGGCTGGGACGTGCGTACCGGCCTCGATGCGATTCGCGCGCCTACGCTCGTGATCGCCGGCGCCGACGACGTCGCGACGCCGCCAGAGGACGCCGCGTTTCTCGCCGAGTCGATTCCCGGCGCCGAGCTATCGGTCCTGCCCGGCGCCGCCCATCTTGCGAACGTCGAGCAGCGCAACCTCTTCGACCGGGTGCTCTTCCGGCACCTGACGGCATCGACGAACTCGAAGGAGGCGGCATGAACGAAACCCATGCGCGCGGCATGGCCACGCGCCGCGAGGTGCTCGGGGACGAGCACGTCGACCGTGCGATCGAGCGGACGACGGACTTCACGGCGGACTTCCAGGACCTGATCACACGCTACGCCTGGGGGGAGATCTGGTCGCGCCCCGGGCTCGATCGGCGAACGAGGAGCTGCATCACCCTGACCGCGCTCATTGCTCTCGGCCGTGAGGAGGAGCTCGCAATGCACGTCCGCGCCGCACTCCGCATCGGAGTCACGCCGGAAGAGATCGAGGAAGTCCTGCTTCAGAGCGCGATCTACTGCGGCGTGCCTGCCGCGAACAGTGCGTTCGCGATCGCGCAGAACGTGCTCGGCGAAAAGCGGGAGGAACCTCAAGGCTGATGCGCACGCAGGTCGGCATCGTCGGAGCCGGACCAGCCGGCCTCACGCTCGCGCAGCTCCTCCACCGCGAGGGCATCGAGTCCGTCGTGCTCGAGAGTCGGAGTCGCGACTATGTCGAGCACCGCATCCGCGCCGGCGTGATCGAGCACGCTATCGCCGAACTCCTCATCGAGGCCGGAGTCGGCGCAAGGATGCAGCGGGAGGGGATCGTCCACCACGGGATCGAGGTCCAGTTCGGCGGCGAGCGCCATCGCATCCCCCTCAGCGAGCTCACCGGCGGCCGCACGATCGTGATCTACGGCCAGACGGAGGTCGTGAAGGACCTCATCGAAGCACGGCTCGAAGCGGGCCTTCCGCTCCTGTTCGAGGTCGACGGCGTCAGCATCCACGATCTCGAGTCAGATCACCCGCGGATCCGCTTTCGGCACGACTCGGATGATCACGAGCTCGAGTGCGACGTGATCGCCGGCTGCGACGGCTACCACGGCGTATGCCGTCCGAGCATTCCGGCGGACGTGCTGAGCGAGTTCTCCCGCGAGTACCCGTTCGGCTGGCTCGGGGTCCTCGCCGCCGTGGCGCCGTCGAACGACGAGCTCGTGTACTCCCACCACGAGCGAGGCTTCGCGCTGCTCAGCCTCCGCTCGGAGGAACTCAGCCGCCTCTACGTCCAGTGCCGCCCCGACGAGGACCTCGCGGAGTGGTCCGACGAGCGCATCTGGGAGGAGCTCCAGCTCCGGCTCGGACTCGAAGGCTGGACGCTGCAGGAAGGCCCGATTCTCGAGAAGAGCGTGACGGGTATGCGGAGCTACGTCGCAGAGCCGATGCGGTACGGCCGCCTCTTCCTCGCCGGGGACGCCGCGCACATCGTCCCGCCGACCGGTGCGAAGGGCTTGAACCTGGCGCTCCACGACGTTCGCCTGCTGGCCGATGCCCTCGTGTCGTGGTACCGGACGGGACGCACAGAGCTCCTGGACGGCTACTCGAGCGCATGCCTCCGGCGCGTCTGGCGCGCCGAGCACTTCTCCTGGTGGATGACCTCGATGCTCCATCGCCTCGAGTCGGACGACGACTTCGGACGCAAGCTGCAGCTGTCGCAACTCCGGTACGTGACCACTTCAACTGCGGCCGCGACCTCGCTGGCCGAGAACTACGTCGGCATCGAGCAAGTCTGAGAAAAGGAGACCCCCCGCTCGCCGGCGTCGCCGGAGCAGCTACCGCGGCGGCCACCGGCGTCGAGCGCATCGGTCATCGTGCGGCGCCCTCCACCTCACGGGTTCGCTCGAGCACGTACTCGAGGTGTCGACGCATTGCGCGCTGCGCTCCGATCGGGCTTCGCCGACGAACCGCGCGTACGACGTCTTGGTGCTGCCGGAGGACGAGCTCTGGGTCGATCGCCCCGCCGACCCGTGCGACCAGATGCGGCTGGAGGACGTCGAGGATCCAGCTCGTGAACGCGCGCAGAAGCTCGTTTCCGGCAGTTCGCGCAATCACGCCATGGAAGCGGGCATCTGCGAGCCGGAACTCGTCCGACGCCTGATGATGCCCGCGGGCGTCCGAGATGGCCCGCTCCAGCTCCGCGACGGTCTCGTCCGTCGCATTCTGCGCAGCGAGCCCGGCGAGCGGCACTTCGAGATGGATCCGAGCCTCGACGAGCTCGAGCAGGGGCATGCTGTCGGACTCGAGCATCGCGGCGATCGACTCGCTGACGTTCCGGCCGATCCCCTCGTTCTCTGTGGCCGCGACGAAGACGCCCCCGCCAGGGCCGCGAGTCGCCCTGATGAGGTGGGAGCTGGCGAGTAATCGGAGTGCCTCGCGAAGCGTCGGCCTGCTGACGCCGAACTCAGTCGCGAGCTCGGTCTCGGTCCCGAGGCGCTCGTCGGGCCGAAGGCCCTGCTGCACGATGTAGCGGCGGATCTCCTTCGCTATCTGCTGGCTGCTGGTGCCGCGCGGACGTGTGAACCGCGCGCTACCTGTCGGCGAGAGGCTCACCGTTCCCGAGGTCCTAAGCCGCGCTCTCGCACGTCACGGCTCAAAGGTTTCGCCCGGGGCGACCGCGATCTCGAGGAGGAGGGGCTCGTCGCGGAGAGCGAGGTCCGGAACCACCTCGTCGAAGGCGCGTTCAAGCTCGGCGGGGGTGGAGATGCGCTCCGCACGACAGCCGAAGGCGCGCGCAATCCCCGCGATGTCGATTCCCGTGAGTTGCGGCCAGGGCGCGCGACCGCCCTGAACCTCAGCAAGGCGATCCATGATCGCGTAGCCACCGTTCGCGAGGATGATGAAGAGCGCCCCGATCCGATAGTGCACCGCGGTCCAGAGCGCCTGGATCGAGTACATCGCCGACCCGTCCCCGACGACGGCGAGAACGGGACGTTCGGGTAGCGCCATACGAAGGCCGATCCCAGCCGGAAGCGCGAATCCGAGCCCCCCCATCGCTGGGCTCAAGTGTCCGAGAGACGCCCGGGCCGGAACGCGCACGAGGAGCTCAGGGCGGTTCGACGGGCTCTCCTCGATGTGAACCGCGTCCCGGGGAAGGCGTTCCGCAAGGGCCGCGAAGACGTTTCCGGCTCGTAGAGGATTGTGCGCCGCCGGCTCGAGCTGTGGCTCGGCGCGCTGGGCGTCGGGCGCGGCCTCGCGAGCACTCAAACGCCCGGCGAGCCCGGCGCAGAGCGCGCCGACGGGGGCGATCACTGCGAGCTCCGCGGCGCTCCGGTGAGCTTCTGCCGGATCGTCGCTGACGACCACGACGCGCGTGTCTGCGCCGTAGAGCGGCCCCGGAACGTATGGGTACTGTCGAAACGCCGGACCCCCCACGACGAGCACGATGTCGTAGCGCTCGAGCACCGCGCGCAGCCGCGTTCGATCCGCCGGGAGATGCCCCGCGAACTGCGGGTGGTCCTGCGGGAAGCCGGCACGGGCGCTGAAGGACTCCTGCAGAACCGGTGCTCCGAGCTTCTCCGCAATCTCGACGAGCGCCTCCCACGCCTCGGGATCATCCGCTCCGGCGCCGACAACGATTGCCGGGCGCTGCGCCTCCGCGAGGAGCGCTGCGATCGCCTCGATCGCAGCTGGATCCGCGGCTGCCGCCCGCATCACAGTGCCCGCCGCCGCGGGCTGCTCGGCGGGTTCGAGAGCCGGCGCCGACCAGTCGTCCATCGGAACGATCACGATGGCGGGGCCGCGAGCAGTTGTCGCCTCGTGGTAGGCACGACTGATCGAGCCCGGGAGGTCCTGGGAGCGCACTGGCTGATCGATCCACACGGGGTAGTCGCCGACGAGGCCTTCGAGCCGGCCCGCGAGGAAGGGCTCGTGTGCGAGGTGCCGCCGATCCTGCTGTCCGACGACAACCACGAGCGGCGCCCGGTTGACGCGCGCGGTCGCGAGCGCACCGACGGCGTTGCCGAGACCGGCGGTCGTATGGAGAAGCGCGAGCGCCGGCTCGGATCTCCCGATCGCGTAGCCCGTCGCGATACCGACGACCGACGCCTCGTGGAGGGCGAGCACGAAGTCGAGATCACGGGGTAGGCCCGCAAGGAACGGCACCTCGGTCGATCCCGGGTTCGAGAACAGCGTCGTGAGCCCCCGCTCGCGCAGAACGTCCGTGACGGCGTCGCGTACGGTGGGAGCGCTCAACGTTCCGAGCCTAACGCAAATGATTTGACTAGCACGGCTTGCGGCGCGAACAACCGCCGCGATGCTGATGCGGAGGGCGACGGCAGGTGACGCAGATCGCGGGTCGCGTGTGCCCTAACGTCGAGGTCGCTCGAGCGCAAGACGCCGAAGGCTGGCGCACGAGAGCCGCCGCAGTCTGAGCCGGTGACCCGGCCGGCAGGCGGGGTCAGGCTGCGGGGAGCCGCAGCAGGGTCGAGCCCGGAAGGTGCTCGAGGAGGTGGCGGTTCTCGAGCGCGATGTCGAGATTCCGGCGCGCGATCCGTGCGTGCTCGCGCGCGATCGCGTCCGCACGGGCTCCCTCGTGGCGGCTGATCGCATCGATGAGCGCGTGGTGCTGGTGCTGCGCGACGAGCAGGATCTCCCACGACTCGGGCAGCGCCGCGTGAACCATCAGCAGGGCGCTCGGCGGCGCGAACGGGAGGGCGAGAACGTGCTCGAGCGCCCGGCCGAGCTGAGTGCTCTTCGCCAGATCGCGGAACGCGTGGTGGAACTCCTCATTGAGGCGGAGGTACTCCATGAACGTCTCGATGCTCTGCGTGCGGACGATCGCGTCCAATTCTCGACAGCATTCGCGCAGTGGCTCGAGCTCGTCCTCCGACTCGAGCCGCTCCGCCGCGAGGCGCGCCGCTGTGCCTTCGAGCACGCCTCGCAGCTCGATCGCGTCGTCGATGTCGGTGCGCGTGAACTCACGTACGACAAACCCGCCGCCCGGGAGTGTCTCGAGGAGCCCCTCGTGCTCGAGTGTCACGAGGGCGATTCGGAGCGGGGTCCGCGACACGCCGAGCTCCTCGACCAGACGAAGCTCAGGGACGCGCTCGCGCGGCTTGAAGGCCCCGCTGAGCAGGAGTTCGCGGAGCCCGAGCGTCGCCTTCGTGGTCTGTGAGTTCGCGTGGTTCCCGCGTGGCATGGTCGTCGCCTCCTACTCGCGAGACGGTTGGAGGTCTCGCTGCGCACGTCGGCGAGGGCCGCCGAGCCGGTCGTACAGAGTGACGACGGCATGCACCACGCCGCGCCTGAAGCCGAGGAAGATCGCGATGACGAAGACGCCGTAGAGGACCTCTCGCAGCTCGAGGCTCGCCGTCAGCCTCTCGTCCAGGATCGCGAAGACGCCCGCGCCGACCACGGGACCGAGCAACGTGCCGAGGCCGCCGAAGGCAACGAGCACGAGGACGCGCACGTCCACGCGGTCGAAGCTGTACGTCGCCGGGCTGATGAAGCCCGCGCTGTAGGCGAGGAGCGCACCCGTCAGACCGATCATCGCCGACCCGATCGTCGCCGCGTAGATCCGGTATCGAGAGACATTCACGCCTGCGAGCTCCGCAGCCACCTCGTCGTCGCGGAGAGCGCGGAACGCCCAGCCGACATGCGAGAGCTGGAGCGCGCGGAAGACGATGAGAAACGCGACGAGCAGGCCGGCGAAGAGGTAGTAGCCGCCGACGCGATCGTCGCCGAGGCCGGAGGGCACACCCGTAACGATCAGACCCGTCTCGGATCCCGTCAGCTCGCGCTGACCCAGGAGGAGGTTGGCGAACGCGAGGGAGAAAACCAGCGTCACGATCCCGGTGAAGATGATGCCCAGTGAGCGTCGCACCGCGATCCAGCTCAGTAGCCCACCAACGATTGCCGCGCTCGCCGTGCCAACGATCACGCCAGCGGCCATGGGCAGGGAGGTCTGGTCCGTGAGGATCGCCGCACCGTAGCCACCGATCCCGGCCAGGGCGCCGACGCAGAGGAAGAGCTGGTTCGTGCTCCCGAAGATCAGGTTGAAGCCGACGCCGTACGACGCGAACACGAGCGCCTGCACAGCGAGCGACGTCGTGTACGGCGAGTCGCCGAACCAGAGGGGCGGGAGCGCCGCGAGGATCGCTGCCGTGACCACGATCGGCAGGAGCGCCCAGCCGATCCTGCCGAGACGCGGCAGGCTTCCGGTCCTCGCCATCTCGGCTACCGCCCGAGCAGCCCGCGGGGCCGAATGAGGATCGTCAGGGCGGCGGCGCCCAGGAGGATGATGGTCGTGATGTATTGCCCGATGTAGTGGGCGCTCAGGCTGTTCACGACTCCGAGGAGAACGCCGGCGAGAAACGCTCCGGCGACGCTGCCGAGACCGCCCACAACGGTGACGATCAGCGCGAAGGTGGTCAGCTCGAAGCCTGCGTTCACGGTCAACGGCCCGCTCATCGAGTGGGTAATCGCCACGATCCCCGCGAGCGCACCGCTCAGCGCGAAGATGACCGTTCTGACGAAGGACGGGTTGATGCCGACGAGTCGCGAGCCGACCTCGTCCTGGATCACGGACCGGACGCCGCGCCCGAAGGTCGTCGCGCCGAAGAACAGGAGCAGCAAGGCGCCCACTGCCAGGGCGATCACCGAGGCCCAGATGCTCCCGACTGCCATCGGAACGCCGAGGATCGAGACGGGCTCCCCGCTGATGTTGATGTACAGCGCACCGGCCGGATAGCGCCAGACGAGCAGCCCCCCGATGACGAAGGCGGCTCCCAGCGTGAGCAGGAGTCCCATGAGCGTGCGCTCCTCTCCGTGCTGGCGATAGACCGGCCGCATCAGCGTGAGGTCGAGGAGCACAGCGACGCCCGCCGCAGCCAGCACGCCCACGAGCGCTGCCAAGACCGTGGCGACGCCGTCCTCCATGACGAGCGAGATGACGATCGCCGCGAGCACCACGATCTGGCCGTACGCGAGGTTGAGAACGCCGCCGAGCCCGTAGACCAGCGTCATCCCGACGCCGAGCAGCCCGAACGCGAGGCCGAGCACGATTCCGTCGAGGAGGACAGCTCTCATGCGACACCGAGGTACGCACGTCGTACGTCCGGGTTTCGGTCGAGCTCGCTCGCCGTCCCGGTCAAGCGTATTCGGCCGTTCTCGAGGACGTAGCCGCGGTCGGCCACCGATAGAGCGAGCGGCACCTGCTGCTCCGCGATCAGCAGCGTCATTCCCTCGTTCTTGAGCCCCTCGAGCGCCTCGAAAGCCGTCTGAGCGATGATCGGGGCAAGGCCGGTCGTCGGCTCGTCGAGCATCAGCAGTCGCGGTCGCGCCACGAGCGCACGAGCCACCGCCAGCATCTGCTGCTCACCGCCGCTCAGGGTTCCCGCCTGCTGGCGCTGTCGCTCCTTCAAGCGCGGGAAGAGGTCGTAGACGAGTTCCAGGGTCGCAGGGTCGGGTCGCCTGGGATACGCGCCCAGTACCAGATTGCTCTTGAGGGTCATCGCCGGAAACAGATGCCGCTCCGCCGGAACGTAGGCAATTCCTGCCCGCGATCTGCGGTGGGCGGGACGTCGCGTCAGATCCTTTCCGTCGAGCACGACTCGACCCGTCATCGCCGGAAGCAAACCGACGATGGCCCGGAAGAGGGTCGTCTTGCCCGCGCCGTTCGAGCCGACGATCGCGACCGCCTCACCAGTGCGCACTTCGACGTCGATGCCGTCGATGACCCGCTCGCCGAGGTATCCGGCCGCCAGCCCTTCGACCTCAAGCAACCCGAGCCCGCCCGAGATACGCGTCGACGACCTGCGGGTCCTGCATGACGACCTCGGGCGCGCCCTCGGCGAGGACCCGGCCGAAGTTGAGGACGATCGCTCGCTCGGCGAGCTGAATGACGGCGCTCATCACGTGCTCGACCCACAGGATGGTCATTCCGAGTTCGTCGCGGGCGTTCCGGACGATCTTGACCGAGGCTGCGAGTTCCGCCTCGTTGAGGCCCGCCATCACCTCGTCGAGCAGTAGCAGCTTGGGCTGTCCCGCGAGTGCCTTGGCCAGCTCGAGAAACCGCTGCTGATGGAGGTTCAAGCTCGAGACCGGCTGCTCGGCTCGATTCTCGAGCCCCACGAACGCCAACGACTCGGCGGCGCGCTGCCTCGCCTCTCGTTCGGCAACGATGCCGTCACCGCCGCCGAACATCGCACCGAGGAGGGCGTTCTCCAGCACCGTCATCGACCCAAAGGGAAGCGGTCGCTGCATGGCCATCGCGATCCCTCTCTGCCTCACCTGATGGGCGGGCAGGCCGTCGATCCTCGCGCCTTCCAGCCGCACGCTGCCGCGAGTCGGCCGCTCCAGCCCGACGAGGATCTTCAGGAGAGTGCTCTTCCCGGCCCCGTTCGGACCGACGACGGCGACGATGTCGCCGTCGTCGATCCCGAACGTGACGCCGTCGACGGCCGGGAGACCGCCGAAGCGCTTCGTGATCGCGTCAACCTCGAGCAGCAGATTCGGCCTCCAACGCTAGGACGAAGGACGATACGGAGTCAGCGGCTGCGACTTGAACAGCACTCTCGGCCAGAAGGTGGTCGAAGCAGTGTTCAACCCGGCCTCAGGCGGCGAGCCCCTGGTCAGGACGGCGAACTGTGGTCGCGCGCCCACCATCTCCCCCCACTGCGTCCACCTGAGCGGCCACGCGTACGCGGGGATGTTGAACGTGTTGGCATGGACGTAGGCGGCGATCCTCTGGCTATTGACTCCGACCTTGCTGATCGCCTCCGCGACGATCTTCACGTATGCGTAGCCCGCAAGCGCGTCGTCCTCGAAGAACTCGTTCTGCGGGAACGCCCGCAGGTAGCGCTTCGCGAGGCTCTTGTACTCCTTGGTCGCCGTGCCCATGCACTTGAAGTCGCTCCAGCGGCCGAACGCCGCCGATCCGGCGTTCCTCGCTGTAAGCGAGTACGGCGAGTACGCACCGACAACCGGCGCCTTCATCCCGAGCTGTCCTGACTGAGCCAGAATCAACGCCGCGCCCGGCGGATGACCCATCGCCACGATCAGGGACACGTCGCCGAATGCACGGAGATACGGCGTGAAGTTGGTCGTCGGAACGGGCGCGACCTGGACGTTGAACTTGATGTTCGGCGCGTTCTTGGCCTCATTCTCGAGCGAGGACTTGAACGACTGGCCCCACGCGTAGTCGGCGATCATCACGCCGACGCTTCGGATCTCCCGCCGCTGTGCCAGCTGCACGACGGAGGCAGCCACCATGGCAGCCGCGGGCAGACAGGTGCGGAACGTGTAGCGGCTCGACTGCGTCAGGACCTCGTTGTTACCCGACTTCACGAGAAACAGCGGCACCTTTGCTTCCTCGGCGAGCCGCGTTGTCGCCAGCCCGATGGGGCTGCCGATGATGCCCCCGACCGAGATGGCGCCCTCCTGCTGGGTCAGCCGCCTGAAGCCGTCGATGGCCGCGTTCGTGTTCGTGGACAGGTCGTCTGCGACGGCGAGGTTGATCCGTCTCCCCTGCCCGCGTCCCTTCACGCCGCCCGACCTGTTGATCTCGTTCACTGCGAGTGCCGCCCCCGCGCGTACCTGGATGCCCCAGGGCGCGAATGGACCCGTGAGCGGTGTGAGCACGCCGAGCTTGATCGGGCTCGCCTGGGCGGATTCGCTCGACCCGCCGTATGCACTCGACCCGCTCAGCACGGCTGTGAACATCGCCACAGCGCCGACGGCTGCAATCAATCTGTACCGCTTCACGCCTCACTCCTTCCGTCATGCCTGCCAACGACCAGGCTGGCTTGCGACGAGACGTTCCCGTCCCGCCGAGCCGGTCAGCAATATCCCGATCCGAACTCTTGCGCTTTCGACACCTCCGACGACGCACCCACTCTCGTTGTTGCGCGAGCCGCGGGACAACTCCGAGCGGCCCGACGAGAGCGTCGCGAAGACATCGGCGGATGTATACAACACCCGCCGTGCAGAGTCCAGCAAGCGGGACGCGGGCTGCATATGCCCTGCGTTTGTATACAAGCGCGGTTCGTCTCCGGGCGCTATCCGACGACGAAAGAGATGCTGAATGGTCGAATCAAGGCGGGGACACACGTCGATCGGAGGTCGAGCGACGAGAGGCGACGGCTGTGCGAGGGTTCACCGATGTCACTCGAAGTCGGAAGCGGCGCCTCCGACAGCGCCGCAGTGCACGTAAGGCCCATGCACGCCGACGATCTCGACTCTGCGGATCGAGTCATGCGGCTGGCATTCGGGACGGTTCGCGGTCTCCCCGACCGGAGCGCGACGTTCGGCGACAGCGACAGCGTGCGCACGCGGTTTCGAGCGGCGCCGGAGTGCGCCTGGGCTGCCGACCTCAACGGCGAGGTCGTGGGATCGGTGTTCGCCGCGCGCTGGGGCTCGTTCGGCTTCCTGGGTCCGCTGAGCGTCCACCCCAGGCTCTGGGATCAGGGCATCGGGGGCCGACTGCTCCAGCCCGTACTCGAGGCGTTCGCGCGCTGGGATCTCCGGCAAGCCGGGCTTTTCACCTTCGCAACGAGCCCCAAGCACCTCGGTCTCTACCAGAAATACGGCTTCTGGCCCGGATCGCTGACGGTCGTGATGACCAAGGCAAGCGGCGCACAGGCGCAGAGCCCGTTCACGCTCGTTTCGAAGGAGGCAGAGGAGCGGCGTCGCGGACTCGTCCTGGCCGAGATCCGCGGACTGACGGATCAGGTCATCCGCGGGCTCGACCTCGGTCGGGAGATCGTCGCCGCAAACGAGCAGGGCATCGGCGACACGGTTCTGCTGCGCCGCGAGGGAACGCTGGAGGGCATGGCCGTGTGTCACTCCGGCGCCGGGAGCGAGGCGGGCAGCGACACGTGCTACGTCAAGTTCGCGGCGGTTCGCCCGGGCGAGGAAGCACCAGAGCAGTTCGAACGGCTCGTCGACGCCTGCGAAGCGTTCGCCGCGGAGTCTGAGTTGGGCCGAGTCGTGGCGGGAGTCAGCACGGGACGTCTCGATGCGTACCGCCGCCTGCTCGCCCGCGGCTATCGCACGGAGCGGGTCGGCGTCTCAATGTGGCTCCGCCCTGAAGAACCTCGCTTCGACACCCCCGCGCACTACGTCATCGACGATCTTCGCTGACCACGTCGAGGTACGTGCAGGAAGCGCTGGTCTCCCAACTGAGCTAACCGGCCGCGGGCCGGCTGCCTGTGGGAGCTTCAGAAGATCTCGGGGCACCAGGGCGCACGGGCGGTCGCGAACATCGCGTCTGCGCGCTCCGCAGCACCCGGCTCGAGCGCGTCGACTCGGCCTCCTTGCACGAGCTGCTCGAACGTGAAGCCTCCGAGGTAGACGGACCCGAGCGCTGCTATGTCACAGGCGAGGTCGGCAGTTGCCCGCGTCTTCATCGCCTCGCCGCCTTCGAGCTTCCAGCGCCCCTTGTTCCATCTGCAGAAGTCATCCGTGACGTCGAGCACGATCGAGCCCTCTACGCCGTACGCCCGCGCGGAGAGCGCGGCACGGACGTCCACGAGTCGCACCCAGAGACCGTCACCGACGCGGAACCGCAGGCGCCTCGGCCGCGCGAGGAGAAAGAACAACGGGTGGTCGAGGGGGAGCTGGAACGCGACCACGCCCTGCACCCATTCCATGTCGAGGAGGTAGCGCCAGAGCGCGGCAGTCGCGCGCAGCGACGTTCCCATGACCTCGTTGGCCCGGACCCTGCCCACGTCCTCCCCGTCGTCCGACTTCGGAGCATGCCGATAGACGGCGTAGCCCTCGACGATCCCGTCGGCCTCGGCCACGACAAAGCGCTTCGGGCCGGCACCGGGCGGACGCCAGGCCTCGGGGTCGTCGGCAACGCGGGACTCCCACCAGTCGCTCGTGCGAGCGAACATACCGGGCCTCTCGCCACGGACGTGGTCCCAGATCGGGCCGGCGAGAGCCGGGATCTCGGCAGGCTCAACGTAGCGAACCGCGACGCCAGCGTCGTGCGATTGCGCGAACGCCGAGTCCGAACGGAGCAGGTCGATCCGCCCGGCGAGCGAGGCGAGCCCGTAGCCGTAGCGGCCGTATATCCGCTCGTCGGACGCCCAGAGCGCCGCGATCGGGTCGCCCCGTTCGTGGGCAGCGTCGAGCTGCGCCCGCATCATCGCCGTCAACACCCCCTGCCGCCGGTAGGTCGGATATACCCCGACAACGGTGATGCCCGCACACGCGACGGTGCCGCCGGGAATCGAGAAGTCGAAGGAGAATGCGCCGGCACCGCCGACAGCCCGCTTTCCGTCGAAACCGGCATGCATGCGCTCCAGCGGGAGCACGCGCATGAAGCTCCGCGCAGCGTCCTCGTCGATGCTCCAGGCGCCGTACTCGCCGATCGCTCGAATGGCGCCGACGTACTCCTCGAAACCCTCGCACGTACGAACCTCGATGCCCGTCACCCGATCCTCTCCAGGGGCGCGTACTCCACCATCAGCCTCCGTTCGGTTCCATCTTCGGCGAAGCGGATCGTCACCACTCCGCCCGGCTCCATCCCGGTGACGATGCCCTCTCCGAGCGAGCCGTGGCGAACCGAGTCCCCAGTGGAGAGCGCGATCCCGGGCCGCGGCTCGATGGCGGCCGTGGACGGCGAACCGTAGCCGCTCCACGAGGACGGGCGAAGCCGCTCCCGCTCGACCTCGCGTGGCAGCTCGTCGAGGAACCGGGACGAGAGGTTGTAGCTCCTCCGTCCGAAGAGCGAGCGCGACAGCGTGTGCGTCAGCGTAAGGCGCTCCATCGCGCGGGTCATCCCGACGTAGCAGAGACGCCGCTCCTCCTCGACCCCCTGTTCTTCGATCGCCCGAGCGTGCGGGAAGATCCCTTCTTCCATCCCGATCACGAAGACGGCGCGAAACTCGAGGCCCTTCGCGTTGTGCAACGTCATCAGCGTGACGAGGCCGCGGTCGTCCGAGATCGTGTCCTGGTCGGAGACGAGCGCGATGTCCTGGAGGAAGCCCGCAAGCGACGCGTCAGCGGTTTGCTGCCGGTATTCGCGGGCGACGCCGACGAGCTCTTGCAGGTTCTCGATCCGTCCGCGCGCCTCGATCGTCCGCTCGGCTTCGAGCGCATCGAGCGTCCCGGCCTTCTCGAGCACGCGCTCGAGGATCTCATCCACCGGGAGCTCCTGCGAGAGCGCCATGAGCGACTCCATCGTGGCGTGGAACCCGCGGATTGCCCGGCACGAGGCGGGCGCGATCCCTGCGGCCTCGGGATCCGCCATCGCGGAGAAGAGCGTGCGGCTCGTGTTCTCCGCATGCGTGACGAGTCGCTGGAGCGAGGTGTCCCCGATCCCGCGGCGCGGGCGGTTCGCGATGCGCAGGAGCGAGGTCGCGTCCTGCGGATTGACGAGCACCGAGAGGTAGGCCGTCGCATCGCGGATCTCCGCCCGCTCGTAGAACCGTGGCCCGCCGATCACCTGGTACGGGACGTCCTGACGGACGAGCACGTCCTCGAGCACGCGAGACTGAGCGTTCGTCCGGTAGAAGACGGCAATCTCGCTGGCCGAGCGACCTCCGTCGATGAGCGAGGCGATCTCGGCTGCGACGAACCGCGCTTCGGAGTGCTCGTCCTCGACCTCGATCACGCGCACCGGGTCGCCTTCTCCGAGCTCGGAGAAGAGGCTCTTCGGCTTACGCTCGCGGTTCTGCTCGATGAGCGAGTTGGCCGCGCGCAGGATCATGTTCGTCGAGCGGTAGTTCTGCTCGAGCGTGACAACGACCGTTCCTGGGAAGTCCTTCTCGAACTCGAGGATGTTGCGAATGTCAGCTCCCCGGAAGCCGTACACCGACTGGTCCTGGTCGCCAACCGCGCACACGTTCCCATGCTCGCCGCCGAGGAGTTGGAGCAGGCGGTACTGCGCGTGGTTCGTGTCCTGATACTCGTCCACGAGGATGTAGCGGAACGCCTTGCGCCAGCGCTCGAGCGCCTCCGGGAAGCGTTCGAAGACCTGCACGGTCAGCATCAGCAGGTCGTCGAAGTCCACCGCGTTCGAGGCGTGGAGGCGGCGCTGGTAGAGCTCGTACGTCTCCGCGACCGTCTGATCCCAGAACGATGCGACGCGGTTCGCGTACTCCTCGGGCGAGACGAGCTCGTTCTTGGCGCGCGAGATCTGCGCGTGGATACCGCGAGGTGAGAACCGTTTCGGGTCCTTTCCCAGCTGCTCGAGGCAGGCCTTTGTGAGGCGCACCTGGTCCTGGTCGTCGTAGATCGTGAACGTCGAGCGGTAGCCGAGCCGCTCGGCCTCGCGGCGCAGCATCCGGCCGCACGCAGCGTGGAAGGTGAGGATCCAGATTGCCCGCGCGGTCGTGCCGAGCATCCGTTCCAGGCGCTCGCGCATTTCCCCCGCGGCCTTGTTCGTGAACGTGATCGCCAGGATCTCGTTCGGCTTGACCCCGCACGCGCGGATCAGATGAGCGACGCGATAGGTGAGGACGCGTGTCTTGCCGGATCCCGCTCCGGCGACGACGAGGAGCGGTCCTTCCGTCGCGAGAACGGCCTCACGCTGAGCTTCGTTCAGGTCGGCGAGGTAGCTCTCGGGGGCTGCGACGCTCACCGTCCGACTCTAGCCGTCGCAGCGGAGGCGACCCGAGCGGTGTCAGTCGGAGAGCTCGAGCCGACTGTGGCTCGAGCGAGCCCACGCCGCGGCACCCGCGCAGACGACGAGGCAGACGGCGGCGAGCGGCGCTGCAAGCGCCCAGTTCGGCGTCGAGGGCGTATACGAGTACCAGCGCACCGCGAGCGTGACGACCGCGCCCAGCGAGCCCGCGAGTGCCACGAGTGAGGCAGTCAGCATCGGGGCTGCAAACGTCGACAACCTCGTCCACGCTACGGCGGTCGCGGCAGCTGCGAGGACACCGGCGGCCACCCAGAGCGCGACCATGACGAGCTGGATCACAGCGATGTCGCGAGGCTTCTCGAGCCACGGCGCCGGAGGAAGCGTGTTCTCGGGGACGACGTAGAGGGGGAAGACGAAGAGGGCCGTCGCCCCGAGCGCGAGCGCAGCCGCGACGCGGGTCTGGCGGAGCGCGATCTCGAAACCGAGCCGCTTGGCGATCTCGTCTACCGGCCCGAAGTCGCGGACGGCCGCGCACTCGGCGTCCGCGCGCGAGAGCCCACGTGCCTCGTGCTGTGCCGCCGCATCACGGAGGTGCTCGCGAACCTCGGCCCGCGGCCGCTGTGCAGCTATGCGCGGAAGTCGCCGCTCGAGCTCCAAGAGATAGGAGTCGATCGTCACGCGAGCACCGATTCCACTGCTCGTGCGAACGCCTGCCAGTCCGACCGCTGCCGTGCGAGCTCGCCTCGGCCGCTCCGCGTAAGCCGATACACACGCCGGCGGCGCCCGCCGACGGTCTCCCATGCGCTCGCAACGAGCCGCCTTCGCTCGAGCCGGTAGAGCGCCGGGTAGACCGTGCCCTCGGCAAGCTCGAATGCGCCGCCGCTTCGTTCCCTGAGCGATTCCACGAGCCCGTATCCGTGTGCGTCGCCGTCCTCGAGCAGCGCCAGGAGGAGAAGGTCGACGTGGCCCTTCGGTTCGTCCACGTTGACGACTATACCTAGACGTTCTATGTATGTCGAGGCGAGCGCCTCGGAACGACGGCCAGTCGCTCGCCGATCCGGATCACGTCGATCACGGCGCCGTAGTGCTCCGCGATCGCCGCCTCCGTCAGCACGTCGGCCGGCGACCCGTCCGCAACGACACGCCCGGCGTCCAGCAAAAGCATCCGGTCGGCGTATTGCGCCGCGAGCGTGAGGTCGTGCATGGCGGCGACGAGGGTCAGCCCCGATTCGGCTCGTAAGGTGTCGAGCAGGTCGAACGCTTGCTGCTGATGCCCGATGTCGAGCGCCGCGGTGGGCTCGTCGAGGAGCACGATCCGCGCCTCCTGCGCGAGCGCGCGAGCGACCACGGCGCGCTGCTTCTCGCCGCCTGACAGCGTCCCGAGCCGCCGGTCGGCCAGTGAGAGAAGGTCGAGCCGCGCGAGCGACCGAGCAGCCGCGTCGCGATCGCGTGCCCCTTCCCTGGCGAGCGGTCCGAGGTGTGGCGTCCGGCCGAGGAGGACGTACTCGGCCACGGTCATCCACGAGGGTGTCGACGGCTCCTGCGGGACGACGGCGACGAGGCGCGCGAGCTCGGAGCGGCTCAACTCCGTGACCGAGCGGCCCCCGAGCGCGATCTCGCCGGCGAACGCAACAAGCCGAGCGATCGCCCGCAAGAGCGTCGTCTTCCCTGCGCCGTTCGGGCCGATGAGCGCCAGCCACTCGCCGTCTCCGACATCGGCGTCGACGCCCTCGACGACGGGTCGTCCGCCGAGCTGCACGGTGACACCACGAATCTCGATCACGACGCACCTCCGCGCGTCGTGCGCAGCACGAGCGCGAAGAACGGCGCCCCGAAGAACGCCGTCACGACGCCGAGCGGGATCTCGGCAGGCGACAGAGCCGTGCGGGCAACGACGTCAGCGAGCACGAGGAAGCCGGCTCCGATGATCACGGAAAGCGGGAGCAGCGCCCGATAGCCGACTCCGGAGAGCAGGCGAATCGCGTGCGGGACGATGATTCCGACGAAGCCGATGAGCCCACTCACCGCGACGGCGGCCGCAGTCCCGAGCGTGGCCGCGACGACGAGGGCGAGTCGCACACGACGGACATCGATACCGAGACTGGCCGCCTCGTCGTCGCCGAGGCTGAGCACATCGACGACCCGGCGGAGCGCGAGGATCACGACGACCGCTACGGCGACGTACGGAAGGATCAGGACGACGTCCGACCAGCCCGTGCTCGGGATGTTCCCCAGGATCCACGAGTACACCTGCTGGAGCGTCTCGGAGTTCTGCTGTTGGACGAACGTCTGCCAGGCGGTGAAGAACGCCGCGACCGTCACTCCCGCGAGAACGAGCGTCGCCGCGTCGCGCTCCCGCTTCGCCGAACGGCCGACGGCGTACGTGAGCAGCACCGCCACCGATCCGCCAACGAACGCCGCAACGGGAAGCGCGCGCTGTCCGGACAGGCCCTCGGGGAGATATGCGATCGCGATCGTCGCCCCGAGGCCGGCGCCGGCCGCGACGCCGAGCAGGTACGGATCGGCGAGAGGGTTGCGAAAGACACCCTGGTACGTCGCGCCGGCCGATGCCAGCATGGCGCCCACGAGTGCGGCGAGGACCACGCGCGGTACTCGGATCTCCCACAGGATCGCCTCCTCGGTCGGAGTGAGAGTCGTCGACGCCCCGGGAAGGTGCAAGCGCGCCGCGGTCGACTCGAGCACCGCACCGACTCCGAGGTCGATGGGGCCGGCGAGAACTCCGATCGCAAGCGAGACGAGGAGGAACGCGACCGCGGAGCAGGTCCACACGGGCGTGAGCCCGCGCGCCCGGACGTCAGCTGCCTGCTCCGCGATTGCCATGCGGCTACTGGCGAAGCCGCGCGAGCGCTGAGGACATCGCGCGGAAGAAGTTCACGAGCCGCGGTCCCCAGCGAGACGCGATCGAGTCGTCTATGCGGACGATCGACCCGGTGCGCACAGCACTGATGCGATCCCAGCCCGGTCTCGACGCGACGGTCGAGGACTTCTGCCCGCAACAC
>JBOHAY010000269.1:0-1819 GCA_050697935.1 Gaiellaceae bacterium
GCGCGATCGCAGGTCCAGCCGAGTTGTACCCCGATGCGTGCGCGATGATCAGGTCGGCGCCCTGCTGGGCGAGGCGACGAAGGTTCGGCTCGACGTTCTCGTAGCCGCTGCCCGTCGCGTCGAGCACGGTGGCCCCGTTGGCCTTCGCTGCCTTCTTGGCTCCGAGGAACCCTTGCTGGTTCCAGCCGTAGTCGTTCGCCTTCTCGGGAGCGGCGAACCCGACTTTCGACACCTTCTGGGAGCTCGCCGCGCCTCCGGCGACCAGGACGAGGGCGGCGGCTGCCACGAGCACCAAGCTCGCGACCCCACTCACTCTCAGACTTCTACGCATCTCTCCTCCTCTTCTTCGTTGTCCCTGCCATTCCGCGATTATCCCATCGCTCGTGCGCTCGCCACGTCCTCGCCGGCGGCAGCGCTCTCGCCGAGGAAGAGCGCGCGGCTGTTCTCGCCGAGGACCCGCTCGAGGTCCCCCGGCCCGAGTCCGCTCACCTGCACGCGCAGGATCTCGACCGCAGGGTGATGGAAAGGGGCATCCGAGCCGTAGAGCACGCGCTCGACGCCGATCCGGTCGACCGCTTCCTTGATCTTCGTGTGCATGGGCATCCCCGAGGTCTCCAGGTAGACGTTCGGACAACGCGCCGCGATGTCGATCGATGCGTTGATGTAAACGACGTTCCCGTGGCCCATGTGCCCCATGATCACCTTCACTCCCGGGTAGGCCACCGCCAGCTCCTCGATTGACCAGGGCAGTGTGAAGATCGGGTGTCCGGAGTGGATCAGCACCGGAAGTCCGCCGCGCTCGAGGAGCAGTTCCATGAGGGGATGCACGGCCGGGTCGTTCGGGTGGTAGCCGTCGATCAGCGGATGGAGCTTGAGGCCGAGGAACTTCGGGTGCTCGAGGAAGCGCTCGACCTCCTCGACGTATCCCGGGAGTCGTGGATTCCCCCACACGAGCCCGTACGCCTCGGGAATCGACTCGACGACCGTGCGGACGTACTCGTTGTCGGGGTGAAAGACACAGCACCCGACGTACCCGTGCTCGTCGATCAACGTCGCCAGCCCGTCGCGGTCGAGCGACACGTTGAACATCGGGCCGAAGTCGCCGACGTGCGTGTGAGCGTCGAAGATCACGCCGTTCCCGCCACGGGTTGCCGGTTGCCGGGATCGGGCGGCGGTGTTAGGGTCGGCTGTCGACCGTTGACACTCAACGGAGCGTTTATAACCTTCTCAAGGGCCCGATGCAAACGTCAACCAACGCCGATGCCGAGTCTCGGTCGACCTCGGGGCGGGTCGTCCTCGACCACCGCACGCTCTGGCAACGGGTGCACGATCAGCTCCGCGACGAGATCATCTCTGGGGAGCTGAGGCCCGGCACCGAGCTTCACGAGCTCACCCTCGCGGGGTCGTTCGGCGTCAGCCGCGGCCCGATCCGCGAGGCGCTCGGGAGACTCGCCACGGAGGGGCTCGTCACCATTCGCCCGAGGAGGGGCGCCGTCGTCCGCGCGCTCTCGAGCGAGGAGTTCATCGAGGCCTACCAGGTACGTGAGGCGCTCGAGATGATGGCGGTGCGCTTGGCGGTCCCGAAGCTGACGGCCGAGGATCTTGCGGCGATGGAGCAACTGATCGAGGAGATGGCGTTGCGCGCCGAGGCCGGCAACGTGCAGAGCTTCTTCGAGGCGAATACGGAGTTCCACCAACGCTTCTTCGAAGTGGCCGGCAACCGCATGCTCGCTGAGCTCTACCGGCAACTGCGCGGACAGATCGACCGGCACCGCTTGCGCTCCCTCGAGTTGCGCGGCGACCTCCGACGATCGATCAC
>JBOHAY010000270.1:0-14588 GCA_050697935.1 Gaiellaceae bacterium
TTGCCGCGTAGAGCTCAGGCGAGGATGGCGCGCTCAGCCTCATACACCACCTTGACGGACGTGACCCCTGCTCGCGCGAAATCCCTGAAGGCCGCGGCTTCGCCGCGGCTGCCGCACTTCTCCTTCAGCCGCTCTGCACAGCAAGGCTAGTGACTCCGGTGTCAGACACCGCCTCGTGTCAAGGGCAAAGGAGCCAAATCTGCGCAAATCGCTACACACGGATTTCCAGCAGCATCGAGCGAACACCAAGGGTTATCCACACGTTCTGTTAAGGCCAGCAACATTCGGTGTCAGACACCGATTGTTAAGGGCGCCACTCGAAGACGGCCAGGAGGCAGCCCTTCTCCGTCCACGAGTTGTGGTGCGTTCCGGGCTCGTAGCTCACGAAGTCGCCTGGCCCGAACACCGTCCCGTCGGAGTCGACAAGGCCACCCTCGAGAATCAGGAACTCCTCCATTCCCGGATGGTCGTGCGCGATCGTCACGGCGCCCGGCTCCATGCGCATGAGATACGTGCCCTGCTGGGACACGCGGTCGAAGCTGACCGGCAGCCAGCTCATCTCCGCCTGCACGGGGCCCTCGAGGTCGTACGGGAGGAACGGCGTCGTGTGCGCGTTGACGGTCTTGCGGCCCTCGGCCGTGTCGCTCATGTTGCTCCTTCAGTCGGGGTGAACGGTTCGTCCTTCCATGCCGCCGGCGACGACCACGACCTGTCCGGAAACGTGGCCGGACATCGTGTCGGACGCGAGCACGACGACCTGGGCGGCGACGTCCTCGGGCCGCGCGACCTTGCGCAGGGCCATTGTGCGGGAGACACCTCTAACGCGATCCGGATCGACGAACCCGCGCGTCATCGGCGTCTCGGTCCACCCGGGCGCGACGGCGTTGACCCGTCCCAACGGTGCGATCCGCGTTATCTCGTTCTTCAGCGACAGAAGGAGCCCGCCGAGGACAGCGGATTTGGCAGCCGCGTAGTCGGCATGGCCCGCCTCGCCGAAGATTCCGGCCGTCGAGCCGACGAGAACGAGCGATCCGTGGCCATTGTGCTCGACCTCGCGGAGGAATGCACGCGCGGTCAGGAACGTCGCGGTCAGGTTCTCGCGAATCGTGCTCTCCCACCGTTCGAGCGTGAGGTTCCAGACCGGCGTGTCCTCACTCGGCCATACGCCGGCGACCGTGGCGCACACATCGACGTGCCCTAGCGATTCCCGGGCCACTTCGAAGAGGCGTTCGACGTCTGCCTCCACGGTGAGATCCGCCTGCGCGATCGGCGCGCCGCCGAGCACCTCTGCGAGCGAACGTGCCCGCTCCTCTCCTTGGTGATAGTGGACGAGCACGCGAGCGCCCTCGGCTGCGAACGCCCGCGCGCAGGCAGCGCCGATGCCCCCGGATGCCCCGGTGACGAGCACGCCCTTGCCTTGGAGCCCTGCGTCCATGCGGCGTAGGCTACTCGCGTGCGCGTCCACGTCATCTCGGACATGGAAGGCGTCGCCGGCATCGTCAAGTGGGAGCAGACGACGGGTGGCGAGCCCCTCTACGAGGAAGGGCGCAAGCTCTACACAGAGGAGATCAACGCCGCCATCCGCGGGGCGAAGGCAGCCGGTGCGACCGAGATCGTGGTCATGGACTGCCATGGTGCCGGCAAGGGCTGGACCTTCAACTCGCTGATCCACGAGGATCTCGACCCGGCGTGCGAGTACGTCGTCCAGAACGAGTGGACCGAGTACACCGAGTTTCTCGAGCAAGGCTGTGACGCGGCCCTCTTCGTCGGCATGCACGCTCGAGCCGGAACGCAGGACGGCGTCATGAACCACACGATCTCCGGCCGCGACTTCCAGAACCTCTGGTTCAACGGCACGCTCGTCGGCGAGACCGGGATCAAC
The DNA here is from genome assembly GCA_050697935.1 of Gaiellaceae bacterium. Classification (GTDB taxonomy): domain Bacteria; phylum Actinomycetota; class Thermoleophilia; order Gaiellales; family Gaiellaceae; genus GMQP-bins7. The sequence continues at coordinate 1,883 of JBOHAY010000270.1, forward strand.
GCGGCGCTGTGCGGAACCTGGGGCTGCCCGGTGCTGCTGGTCACGGGGGACGAAGCCTCCTGCCGCGAGGGCAAGGAGCTTCTCGGCGACGGGCTCACGACCGTCGCTGTCAAGAGCGGCTTCGGGGCTTTCGGCGCCAGGATCATCCCGCCGGTCCGGGCCCGGGAGATGATCGAGGCGGGCGCCAAGCAGACGCTCGCGGATCTTTCGGCCGTTCCGCCGTGGGACCCGGGACAGCCGTCAGAGATTCGCGTCGAGTACAAGAACACGACCGCCCCTGATCAGCTTCGCTTCCGCGCCGGTGTCGAGCGCGTCGACGACCGCACGATCGTGTCGCGCGCGGACACCTGGTGGGAAGCCTGGAAGCAGTTCTACTTCTAGGGCTAGACCTTCCTGAACGCTCGCACGACGCAGTTCGAGTGCAGGAGGCACTCCGTCCCGACCGTCGCGAGGCGGTCGGCGAGCGCAGTCGGCATGCGCGTGTACGACCGGCCAGCGACGTCCTCGAGCACATCGCTCCCGGTTGGGTAGCGGACGATCACGGCGACGGGTTCCTCGTACGCGAGCTCGAGCAATTCCGCTGCGGCGAGCTCGTCGAGACCGGCGCCTGCCGCCTCTGCGCGCGGGAAGAACAAGCTTCCGTCGAGCCGGCCGAGCATCTCGCCTCCCGACTCGACGACTTCGTCCGGTGGCGACATCGTCAGGTCGACGACATCACCGCCGGGAACGAGAGCCGTCAGGAGCCGACGTAGGACGTTCACGACGCCCTTCGGCTCCATTCATCAGAGCGACCAGGAGAAGAAGACGAGGTCGACGCTATTCGGCGTGACCTGGAGCTCCTCCGCACTCGCGATCTCGAATCGCACCTTCTCGCGGAGCTCGACGGGGCAGTTCGCGCGTGCCGTCGCGAGATCGTCGCGATCCGGGTCGAACGCAAGCACCGAGGCAGCTATTGGTGCAATACCCCAGGTCAGCCTCCCCTCGCCGCACCCAACCTCGAGCACGCGCGTGCCCGCGAAATCAGCCGCGCGCAGGACCGCTGCGAGCTGCGCACCCTCCGCATCTACGACGCGACCCATGCCCGAAATTCTAAACGGCCCTCAGCGCGTATAGCCTCCGCCGAAGCCCCGCGGCGCAAGCGCGGCTGTTGACATGCCACCAACCCGGTGTCAGATTCTTGCAACAAGCCCCTTGAGCGGGCCTTGGTGGGGTTCCCTGTGTTAACTAGCGGGCGCCCTATGCGTCCAAGAGGTAGATCGTGCAATCCATTCCAAGGAGGGTTCGCTTCATGAAGAAAGCCACTGGCCTTGCTCTCGTCGTTTTGGCCGCCGCGTTCGCCGCTGCTTTGGGCGCGCGCACGACAGATTCGGCAGCCCAAGGAGTTCCATGCGACGGCCTACCGCTCGGGTTCATGGCGCCGATCACGGGCTTCGTTTCGTTCATCGGCACCGAGCAGCTGCACTGGGCGCAGTACTCGCTCGACACGTTTAACAAGAAGAACGGGACGAGCTTCACGCTCAGCCAGTTCGATACGCAAGACTTGGATCCGAAGCTTGCGGCACTCGGCGCGACGAAGCTCTCGGCCGACAAGTCGGTGTTCGGCGTCGTCGGGCCAGCGGGGAGTCAGGAAGTCGGGGCGGCGGGCCCTGTCTACAAGAAGTCGGGCATGCCATTCCTCTCGCCGTCAGCGACGGCTGCCCCCCTGACATCCGGCAAGTACCCGACCTTCTTCAGAGTCGTCGGTAGCGACACCCAGCAGGGGTCGGGTGACGCCCTCTTCATGGTCAAGAAGCTGAAGGCCAAGAAGGTGTTCATCGTCGATGACCAGTCTGTGTACTCGACCGGGATCGCCGACGTGGCCGGCAACGTGCTGCGGAAAGCAGGCGTACAGGCGCAGAGGGAGTCGGTCAGCCAGAAGGCCACTGACTTCTCGTCGCTCGTAAGCAAGATCTCGAGCGACACGGACGTCGTCTTCCTGCCCTGGCAGGTCGCTGCGAATGCCCAGCTTTTCTACCGGCAGATGGTCGAGCAGGGGAAGAAAGCGGCGATCTTCGGCTCGGACGGCCTCGACTCCGGAGACTTCACCGCCCCTGGCCGCTACATCTCGACGTTCGCTCGGGACATTCGCGGCCTGAAGGGAACTGCCAAGGTGATCCGGGAATACGAGGATCGCTACGGCAAGAACTGGGGCACGTTCGGACCGCCGAGTTACGTGTCCGTGCAAGCGCTACTGACGGCGATGAACAAGGCGTGCAAGGACAAGAAGTCGAGCCGTGCCGAAGTCCTCAAGAACCTCCGGACGACCCGGCTTCCGAACACGATTCTCGGCCTTCCCGTGCAGTTCGACGGCAAGGGCCAGAACAGGTTCGCGAAGTTCTACATCTACAGGATCACCGGTTCGAAGAAGACGCTCGTCGGCTAGTGCCGATGTTTGAAGAGTGCGGCCCATCCTTCGCGGTGGGCCGCACTCGTCGTCCTGTGACAACCTGAAGTCCCTGTGGACTGGGAGTTCTTCGTACAGCAGATCGTGAACGGGCTCACGCTCGGCAGCGTCTACGCGCTGATCGCCCTCGGCTACACACTGGTCTACGGGATCCTCAAGCTGCTCAACTTCGCTCACGGCGACGTGTTCATGATCGGCGCGTTCATCGGCTACGGCGTGCTGGCATTGTTCGGAGGCGCAGCCAGTCCGAACATTCCGATCCCGCTCCTCATCGTTTCGATGTTCCTGACCGCGATGATCGGTTGCAGCATCCTCGGGATGGCGATCGAGCGATTTGCCTACAGGCCGTTGCGAAACGCACCGCGCATCGCGCCGCTCATCTCCGCTCTGGGCGTTTCTTTCTTCCTGCAGAACTCCGCCCTTCTCCTCTTTTCGCCGAACTTCCGCTCGTACGACACTTTTTCCTTGTACGAGGGCCGACTTTTTCTGCCGCTGTCGATCGGGCCGCTCCACATCTCCCCGATGCGCATTCTCGTGATCGGTTCGGCGCTCGGGTTGATGATCGTGCTGACGCTCGTCATCGGGCGAACGCAGATAGGTCGCGCGATGCGGGCGACCTCGCACGATCGTGAGGCGGCCTCGATGATGGGCATCGACGTCGATCGCGTGATCGTGATCACCTTCCTGCTCGGCTCGGCTCTGGCCGGGGCGGCCGGGGTCATGGTCGGTCTCGTGTTCGAGCGCGTGTTCCACACCATGGGTTTCATCGCCGGGCTCAAGGGCTTTGCAGCCGCGGTCGTCGGCGGCATCGGCAGCATCCCTGGGGCGATGGTCGGAGGACTGGTTATCGGTCTCGCCGAGTCGTTCTCGATCGCCTACGTGTCGTCCACGTTCTCCGACCTGATCGTCTTCGCGATCCTGATCGCCGTCATGCTCGTGCGACCAAGGGGCCTGCTCGGCAAGGCAGACATCAAGAAGGTCTGATGAGCGAGCTCGAGCCAGGACAACCGCAGATCGGCGTCGACGAGTGGGTCGCGACCGCGGATGCTCGCGACGAGAGCCATCATGGAGTGCTCGGACACCTGCGGCGCAGGTTCGAACGCGTCCCCGACCTCGCTCGCTTCGGCATCTTCATCGGACTCGTCGCGCTCATCCCCGTGCTGACGTCGGACCAGTACATCCTGCGGGTCTCGGTCGACACGCTGATCTTCGCGCTGCTCGTCCTCGGTCTCAACGTCGTCGTCGGCTGGGCAGGGTTGCTCGACCTCGGGTTCGTCGCGTTCTTCGGAATCGGGGCGTACAGCTACGCGCTGCTCTCCTCGGACCAGTTCGGAATCCACTGGGAAGCCCAGTTCACGGTGCCCCTCATCGTCGCGGGCACGGCGCTCGTGGGTCTCTTGCTGGGCCTCGCGTCGTGGCGGCTCCTGGGCGACTACCTGGCGATCGTCACGCTCTTCTTCCTACAGGCGTTCGTCGTCGTCACGACCAACGGCAACAGCATCAGCTTCCTCGGCCTGACGCCGACGACCGATCTCACGGGCGGCCCGAACGGGATCGCGGGGCTCGATCCGTTCACGATCTTCGGTTTCCAGATCGAATCGCTCGAGGGATACTTCTACCTCGGCCTCGGCACGATGACGCTCGTGATCGCGGTGCTGTACCTCGCCGTTCGCTCACGCACCGGCCGAGCGTGGCATGCGCTCAGGGAGGACTCGCTGGCGGCTGAACTGATGAGCATGCCGGTGAACCGTCTCAAGCTGCTCGCCTTCATGTTCGGGGCGGGCATCGCCGGTTTGACGGGAACGATCCAGGCAGCGCTCCTCGGCGGCGTGTTCCCCACGAGCTACGACGTGCCGCTCCTGATCACGATCTACGCGATGCTGATCCTCGGTGGGTCAGGAAGCCTCGCGGGAGCCGTGGTCGGAGCGATCGCCATCAACGTTTCGCTGGAAGTGCTTCGTGACCCCAATCACGCGCGCTGGCTCTTCTATTCGGTGATTCTGATCACGCTCGTGGCGAAGCTTCGGCCGTGGAGAAAGTTGGCGGCCGTGCTCGGCTCGCTCGTCGCCTTCGGCTACGCCGTCGGCGCGATACTCGATGCGCTCTGGCCGTCCGCGACCGGAGGCGAGGCCGCCGGCGGCGACGCCATCGGGCGCGGTGTGCAGAGCTGGGTCGTCCATCCTTCTGAGCACACGACACAGATCGGCAACTTCGGCTTCGTGTTGCTGATCGTGCTCGTGTTGCTGCTCACGGTCATCAAAGATCCGTGGCGCACGGTCCTGCTCGTGCCGACGATCTACCTCGCGGCGTTCGAGTGGGAAAACCTGCTGATGGCCTCGTTCGAGGCCCAGGCGGCCACGCGCTTCATGCTCCTCGGCGTGCTCCTCGTCGTGCTGATGGCTGCAAGGCCGCACGGACTAATCGGAAAGACTCGAGTCGAGGCGGTGTAGCAGGTGAGCGAACGGGCCGTACTCGAGCTCAGCAAGGTGGGCAAGTCGTTTGGCGGTCTGCGCGTGCTCGACGAGCTCGACCTCGTCGTCGGCGAGCGCGAGATCGTGAGCCTGATCGGCCCGAACGGTGCCGGCAAGACGACCGTCTTCAACGTCGTCACGGGCGTCTACTCGCCTGACGAGGGAGACATCCTCCTGGACGGCAAGAGTATCGCCGGCCTCGCTCCCTATCGGATCACGAAGCGTGGCGTTGCACGCACCTTCCAGACGTTGCGTCTGTTTCTCAATATGACCGTCAAGGAAAACGTGATGGCTGCGGCGTACGGGCACACGAAAGCCAACATCCTTCAGTCGATCCTGCGTACGCCGGCAATGCGACGCGAAGAGCATGAGATCACGCGTCTCGCGGAGGAGAGACTCTCGTTCTTCGGCGAGCGGCTGGTGGGCTATCGCTGGAATCAGCCGGCATATAGCCTCTCGTATGCAAACCGACGCCGACTCGAGATCGCGCGCGCGACCGCGACGAATCCGCGAGTCCTCTTGCTCGATGAGCCGGCAGCCGGGATGAATCCTGTCGAGACGCACGAGATCACGGAGCTGATCGCCAAGCTGCGCGACGACGGTGGCTACACGATCCTCGTCATCGAGCACGACATGCACGTCGTCGAGGGGATCTCCGATCGCGTCGTCGCGCTCGACCACGGCGTGAAGATCGCCGAAGGAGTGTTCGAGGCGGTTGCAACCGACCCCCGAGTCGAGGAGGCCTACCTCGGAACGTCAGCGAGCGAGCGGGGATGAACGAGAGCACGAACGGATCCCAGCCGCTGCTCCGCCTGGACGGCATCAACACCTACTACGGTCAGATGCACATCCTCCAGGACGCGAACCTGTTAGTGGGGGAGGGCGAGCTGGTCTGCCTGCTCGGCGTGAACGCGTCCGGGATGTCGACGACCCTGAAGACCGTCCTCGGGATCGTCAGACCGCGCACGGGCAGCGTTCTCTTCGGCGGCGAAGACGTCACCGGTCGTGCGACGAGCTATCGCATCGCGAAGGGCATGGCGATAGTTCCGGAGAATCGTCGGCTGTTCGGCCCGATGTCGGTTCTCGAGAACCTTCAGATGGGCGCCTACCTCCACGGCGGAGGCCGGCCTGAAGACTACGAGCGGGTCTACACCCTGTTCCCCCTGCTCTACGAGCGTCGTCGGCAGCTGGCGGGCACGCTCTCCGGCGGCGAGCAGCAGATGGTGGCCATGGGGAGGGCGCTCATGGCGCGACCGAAGCTCCTGCTGATGGACGAGCCTTCGATGGGGCTTGCGCCGATCCTTGTCGAGAAGAACTTCGAGATCATCAAGCAGGTGCACGATTCCGGGGTCGCGATGCTGATCGTCGAGCAGAACGCGAACGTCTCGCTCTCCATCGCCGACCGTGGCTACGTGCTCTCGACGGGCCGAATCGTCCTCGAGGGCAAGGCGTCGGAGCTCATCCAGCACGACGAGCTACGTAAGGCCTACCTGGGACGCTGACCAATGCAGCCAAACAACAGATTCGTACCAGGAGTCGGGGCGGCGATCCGCGGCGACTTCCCGATCTTCGAGCACTCGACGTATCTCAACTCGTGCTCGCAAGGCGCTCTCTCGCTCCGCGTCCGGGCGGCCGCGGAGGAATGGCTGGACGGCTGGGACGCGAACGGCGCCGAATGGGAGTTCTGGGTCGAGCGCAACGAGGTCGCGCGCGCCGGCTTCGCTGGCCTCCTGCATGCTTCCGTGGACGAGGTCGCCGTCACGACGTCCGTTTCGCAGGCGGTCAGCGCCTTCGTCTCGGCGCTCGACTTCGGCGGTGAGCGCAACCGTATCGTCATCAGCGACTACGAGTTCCCGACGATCGGTCAGATCGCCCACGCCCAGTCGCTTCGTGGCGCCGAGGTCGTGCGGATTTCGCCCGAGGCCGACGGCTCGATCCCGCCCGAGCGCTTCGCCGGGCACGTGGATGAGCGCACCGCCCTCGTCTGCTGCACCGCCGTCTCCTTCCGCACGGGTCATCGACACGACATCGCGGCGGTTGCCGAGATCGCGCATGCGAGCGGCGCGCTGCTGCTCGCGGACAGCTACCAGGCCGTCGGCGCCGTGGAACTCGACGTGCGCACGCTCGGGGCCGATGTCGTCACCGGTGGAACGGTGAAGTACCTGCTCGGATCGGCCGGTCTCGCGTTCATGTGGCTGCGCGGGTCGCTGCTCGAGACGCTCGTGCCGACGCAGACGGGTTGGTTCGCCGACGAGGACATCTTCGCGATGTCGATCGCCGACTACTCGCCACATGCGACAGCGAGGCGCTTCGACAGCGGGACGCCACCGGTGCCGTCTCTGTATCCGGGGGCGGCCGGAGTCGAGCTCATCGCCGAAGTCGGAGTCCCGGCGATCGAGAAGCACGTGCTCGAGCTCGGCAGCCGCCTCATCGACCGCCTCGACGAGATAGGCGCGACCGTTGTGACCCCGCGCGAGCCCGAGCGCCGAGGACCGCTCGTGTGCGTTCGCTCGACAGACGTGGTCAGGCTTTGCTCCGAGCTCGCCGAGGAGGAACAGATCGTGACGTCACACCGCGACGACGCGCTCCGGATCGCCCTCCACCTCTACAACATCGACGACGACGTGGATCGCGTGGTCGCCGCGCTAGCCGCCCGAAGGCAACTGCTCGCCTGAGCCCGAAACGAGCCGAGGCCCCACTCGCGCGGGCCTCAGTCCTTGTACGGATCGTGCACGTCCCGCCCGGCCATCGCGACGCCGAACAGCACCTTCATAACGCCGGAAGAATGGCGGCGACAATGTCACGCTGACTTGTGTGCGCGCACGATCGCGCCGTGCATCCCGTCTGCGACGACGTGCGTGAACTCGACCTCGACGTTGGTCAGACCAACCGCTGTGAGCCCCTCCCGATACTCGCTCTCGGAGAGCGCACCGGCGATGCAGCCGACGTGGCTTCCGCGCTCCGCACGATCGGCGGATGAGAGCCGGTCCTCGGCGACGATGTCCGAGATCCCGACGCGGCCGCCGGGGCGCAGCACTCGGACGATCTCGGCAAGCACCTTCGGCTTCTCGGGAGAGAGGTTCACGACGCAGTTCGAGATCACAACGTCCACGCTCTGGGCGGGGAGCGGGATGGCCTCGATCAACCCCTTGAGGAAGTGGACGTTCGTCACGCCAGCGTTGCGAGCGTTGCTCTGGGCGAGAGCGAGCATCTCGTCGGTCATGTCGAGCCCGTAGACCGTGCCCGTGGGCCCGACGCGCCGGGCGGACAGAAGCACGTCGATTCCGCCTCCGGAACCGAGATCGAGGACGGTCTCGCCCTCGTGCATCTCTGCGACCGCGACGGGGTTTCCGCAGCCGAGGCTCGCGGCCACAGCGTTCTCGGGAAGATCCGTGCGATCGGCGGAGGCGTATAGACCCTTGCCGAAGAGCGTCGTCTCCTCCTCGCCGCAACATCCGATTGCCTCGCAGTCACATCCGCAGCCACATCCTGCGGAGAGGCTGAGGGCGGCCTCTGCGTAGCGCTCTCGCACGTGCTCGTGAACGTCGGTGCTCATACCGCAACTCCCTTCAGGTCGAGGACGCTCGCCGCACGCTCGAGGGCGCCGCGGTCGAGGGTGTAGTAGGCCCAGACGCTGCGCTGCTCGCGTTTGAGCAGGCCGGCCTGCACGAGCTTCTTCAGGTGGTGGCTGACAGTGGGCTGCGAGAGCCCGAGTGAGGGTGTCAGCTCGCAGACGCAGGCCGGTTCGGGGCTGCGCGCGAGCATGCTCACGATGCGGACTCGCGCCGGGTCGGAGAGCGCCTTGAACAGCGCCGCCGTCGCCTCCGCGTCGCCGGTCGTGAGCTCGTCGTCGAGCGGGCGACAGCAATCGGCCGGAGCCAGCATCGCGGAAAGATCGACGTTCATCGATGCGTACGGTAGCAGCATAAATCGATGTTTGTCAATGTCTTGGGACAACCCAGGACTGCGATACTCGGCGCGTGGACGCCCGCGACTCGGCAGCAGCCCTGGAGAGAACGATCGAGCGCTACAACGACGCGTGGAACAGCCACGACGTCGAGGCCATCCTCGCCCTCCACGCTCCCGGGATGGTGTTCGAGAACCACACGGCGGGAGAGCGGGTCGAGGGCGACGACGTCGGTGTCCATATTTCCCGGATCTTCGAGAACGCGCCCGACCTCTCGTTTCGCGGCCGACGGCTCTACGCCCGCGATGGGCTGGTCGTCAGTGAATGGACGGCGACCGCGACCAACAAAGCGGGCCATCGCGTCGAGTGGGACGGCATCGACATCTTCCCGTTCGAACGCGGCCTGATCCTCCGCAAGGACGTCTACTCGTCGTCGCACCGACCTCGCCTCCTCGACTCCTAGCGTCCGAAGATGTCGCTGTTCGGGAGCGCGTCGATGACCGGGACGCTGAAGCGCGTCCTCGTGCGGCCACCGCTCGTCGAGGACAGCGCGCACTGGAGCGAGTACGGCTGGCGGGCGGCGCCCGACCACGCGGCAGCCGCGGCCGAGCACGACGCTCTCCGCGGACTGCTCGAAGAGGCGGGAGCCGAGGTCGTCGTCTCGCGCCACGACCCAGGAAACCCCGACGCCATCTATGTGTATGACCCGGTTCTCGTGGGGGCAGAAGGGGCCGTGCTGCTTCGACCGGGTAAGGAGAGGCGTCGAACCGAGCCGACGGCGATCGCATCGGCGCTCGTGAGCGCCGGTGTCCCGATCGCAGCAGAGCTCGGCGCGCCATCGTTCGCGGAGGGCGGCGACACGGTCTGGCTCGACGAGCAGACCCTGCTCGTAGGCATCGGGTACCGAACGAACGACGAAGCGGTTCCCGCGCTCGAGGCAGTGTTTCCGGGCGTGACGATCGTTCCCTTCGATCTCCCGCACTGGAATGGCACCGGTGAGGTCATGCACCTCATGACGTTCATCTCACCGCTCGACCGCGATCTCGCTCTCGTCTACCCGCGCATCGCACCGGTTCGCCTCCTGCGGCTTCTCGCGGAGCGCGACGTCCTCGTCGTCGAAGTCCCGGACGAGGAGTTCGAGTCGCAAGGGTCGAACGTACTCGCGCTCGGGCCGAGGCGCGCGCTCGCCCTCGACGGCAACCCGGAAACGCGCAGGCGCATGGAGAAGGCGGGAGTCGGGGTAACGGTGTACCGAGGCGACGAGATCTCGAAGAAAGGCGACGGCGGGCCCACGTGCCTGACCCGGCCGCTGCTTCGCGCCTGAGCGCGCCTACGAGAGAGCGAATCCCAGCGCGAAACCGAGCGCGGTGGCGAGGCCGGCCTCGCGGCCGCCCAGCTCGAACGCCTCCGGCATGAGCGTGTCCGCGAGCATGACGAGGAGCGCCCCGCCGGCGAACGCGAGAGCAAACGCACCTCCGGCCGTCGGCATGGCGTCGAGTAGCAGCCACCCCGCTGCGGCGGCTAAGACGGAGGCGAAGACGACGCTGCTCCACATCGCGAAGATCCGTCCCCGCGTCCAGCCGGCCTCGAGCAGTCCGCTCGTTCCGGAGAGCGACTCCGGGACGTTCGAGACGAACACTCCCACGACGACGGCGATCGGGACAACGCCTTCCTGCAGGAGCGACGCTCCGAGCACGAACGACTCAGGGATCCCGTCGAGCACGGTGCCGAGGACGATCGCGTTCGCGCTCCCGGCGAGCTGACTCTCTCCCGTCACGCCTTTTCGACCGTGACCGCCGCGGCGATCGATTGCCCAGTCACCGACATAGAAGGTGAGACCGCCGGCTGCGAAGCCGACCGCGGCCAGTGTCAGATCCGTCTCGAACGCTTCGAGCACTAGCTCGTAGGCGACGGCCGCGATCAGCGCCCCGGACCCGAATGCCATTGCGAGGCCGATCCAGCGATTGCTCGGCCGCGCGGCCGCAATAGCGAACCCGACCCAGAGCGAGCCGGCAGTGACGAGGCCCCAGAACGCCGCTTCCAGCATTCGCCGACTCTACGTCTCCTCGAGGGTCAACTGGCGAAACGGCGAGAGCCCGGAGACCCCGACGCCAACGAGCCGCAGCGCCCCGGGCCGGTCGCGGAGCCCGCGGTCCAGCAGGCCGCAGGCGACTGTCCCGATGACGTCAGCCTCGTCGACCGCCGCTGCGAGTGTCGTCGAGCGCGTGCGAATGGAGAAGTCCCCGTACCGCAGCTTCGCGGTGACGGTCCGGCCGGAGAGGCTCGAGCTCCGCAGTCGCTCGGACACCAACTCGGCGAGGCGCCTGACCTCCTCGTGCAGAACCGCGCGCTCGAAGACGTCGCGCGCAAACGTGTCTTCCGCCGACACGGAGACGGGCTCGCCGCCGAGCTCGAGGTCGCGAGGGTCTACCCCTCGTGCGCGGTCGCGAAGAAGCGTCCCGAGCGAGCCCGGGAGAAGTGCCTTCAGCTCCGGATCGGCGAGTGTGGCGAGTCCTCCGATCGTGTCCACTCCCGCCCCCCGCAGGCGGGCTTCAGCCCGTGGCCCGACGCCGGGAAGAACGCGCACCGAGAGGGGTGCGAGGAACTGTGCTTCGGTTCCGGGCGGTACCACTGTGACGCCGCCTGGCTTGCGCCGGTCGGAGCCGATCTTGCACACGACCTTCGAGGTTCCGACGCCGAGCGAGCAGGTCAGACTCGTCATCCCCCGCACCGCGGTCTGTATCGCCGACGCGACTCCTCGTGCTTTCGTGAAATCAGCCACGACTGTGCCCAGATCGAGGTACGCCTCGTCGATGCCGGTGCGCTCGATCCGCGGCACGATCTCACTCACCGTGTCCCAGACGACGCGCGAGTACTGGCGGTAGAGCGCATGGCGAGGCCGCACGAACACGGCGGTCGGGCAGCGCCGCAGCGCCTCGGCAGCACTCATCGCCGAATGGATTCCGAACCTCCGCGCGACGTAGTTCGCCGTCGAGACGACGCCTCGTCCGTGCGGATCGCCCCCGACGATCAGCGGCCGTTCTCGAAGCTCGGGATCCTCGAGCTCCTCGACGGCCGCGAAGAAGGCGTCCAGATCGAGGTGCGCGAGGATCGGTCGTCCGACCCGGCGTACGTCAGATGCCGTCATCAATGCAAGGCTAGACCCACGCGAGTCGGACCTCCCCCGAGTGCCGCCAGACGTGCTTGTAACAACTTGTAACTTGCCGCCACACTGCGTCCGAACGTCTTGAGATATGGCTTGTCCGAGCAGTTTTCGGAGGGGCGCGGGAGCAAGTTACAAGTTGTTACAAGGGATTTCGGTGCGTGAGCGCGGATCGGGCTGAGATCAGTGGCTCTATGGTTGATCCGTGATCGACGCACCGCTTCCGCCGCCGGCGATCGAGCAGCCGGCTTCGCATCAGGTCTCCTACGGGATCGTGACCGGACGCGCCGCTCGCGGGACGGTCAGGGTGATCGTGTCCGCGAACGGCCGGAGGTTGTCGTCGAGACCGCTTCGAGGACGACGCTTCTCGCTCCGTGTCTCGCTTCCGAGTGGGGACGTCACCGTACGGGTGACGACGGTCGCGCGAGACGGGAGGCGCTCCTCCCGCACCGTCGACGAGGTCTTCGGCCTCCCTGCTGAATCGCGGCCGCGTATCGTGAGCTCGCGACAGGATCCCGTTCTGGCGCGGAAGTTACGCGGGCTTGCGCGGGACTATGCGGGCACGACCGGGATCTACGTCCAGAGCCTCACGGGCGGCACGGGGGCGGCGTGGAATGCGAAGGCGCAGTTTCCTGCAGCTTCGACGCTCAAGCTTGCGATTGCAGCGGCCGTGCTCGCGGAGCACTCGGGAGTCCCGCCGCCTCACTCGAGCATTCACCGCC
>JBOHAY010000271.1:0-4477 GCA_050697935.1 Gaiellaceae bacterium
GGCAGCGACCGGGCCCTCGCCCTTCTCCTTCTATCCGAACGTGAATGCGTAGCCCTCGAGCCCCGGGTCGAAGCGGAGCTCGAGAATTCCGCGCCTGAGCTTCGGGTAGCGCGCGATCGTGTACAGACGTGGCGTTCCGGAGACGCGGATCGTCTTGACGCGACGCCCGTCCACGAGCGCCTGGACGCGGCCGGAGCCTGCGAGCACGATGAAGATGTCGTTCGCTTGGAAGTTGAGTCGGAGCCGAGCTTTGCGACCCGCGATGATCCGCGACGGTTCGACCGTCCACTTCCCTGCGTACGCGATCTTGTCCGGGCCGAGAAGTCCGTTCGGGAACCTGTAGTCGGCTTCGGTGTCGAACTGGATCGGGCCGCGGCTCGCGAAGTTCTCGATCCTGGCGTAACCGAGGTAGGTCTCGCGGGTGGTGATGTCGCTGGGAGTCTCGTCGGCGACCGACGTGCGGCGAACCTTCACCTTCTCCCCTAGCAGGCGGCGGATGACGCTCTCCGTCTCGCCGTACGCGCCCTCGCCGTAGTGCTCGTAGCGGATACGCCCCGACTTGTCGATCAGGTACTTCGACGGCCAGTAGTCGTTCGAGTAGGCGCGCCAGGTCGCGAAGTCGTTGTCGAGGGCGACGGGGTACCGAACGCCGAGCCGGCGCACGGCCGAGCGGACGTTGTCGGGCACGCGCTCGAACGCGAACTCAGGGCTGTGCACGCCGACGATGGTGAGTCCCGCTTTCCGGTACGCGCGATCCCAGGCCTCGAGGTGGGGGAGGGTGCGCAGGCAGTTGATGCACGAGTACGTCCAGAAGTCCACAAGTACGACCTTCCCGCGGAGCTCGGGGATCGAGAGCGATCTGCCGCCGGGCGTGTTCAGCCAGAGCTTGATGCCCCGGAAGTCGGGGGCGCGAGGCATGCTCCCCGGAGTTGCGGCGATCGCTTCGCCCTCGCCGTTGAGTTTCTCGATCTCCTCTCTCGCCACCGAGTTCCGCTCGATTCGCTCCTGGAGAGCTTCGGTGTAGCCGGGAACCGCCGTCGTGAACCGCTGGTCGACGCCGAATGCGATTGCGAGCGCCGTCGCGCCGACGACGACACCCGCGACCTTTCTCGCAGCGCCGGCGTGGGTGCGAACGATGCGCATGCTGGCGCCGAGCCGCTGTCCCCCGATCGCGATGGCGAGCATCGGGATGGCAGCGCCGATCGCGTACGCGCCGGTGACGAGGACGATTCGGAACGTGATCTCGCCGCTCGCCGCCAGCGCCGTCACCGCGGCGAGGACAGGCCCTGCGCAGGGCACGAACACGAGGCCGACGCTGAGGCCGACGATGAAGCCGTTCGAGTCTCTGCCGACGCGTCGCCGCGTGAGGACGAGGAACGGGCGTTCGAGCACCCACGCCACGCGCTGCGAGAGGAGGCTCGCGGCGAGGATCAACAGCGCGACGATCGCGATGTCGCGCAGCAGATCCTCGGGAAGCCCGAGAGCGCTCAGGAGCGCGGCGCCGGCCAGTGTGAACGTCGTGAACGACACGACGAGGCCCGCGACGATCGCGTATGGACGTCTCCGGTTCGTGCTCGTGGCGCTTCCGGCGAGGAGAATGGGTAGCACCGGAAGGACACACGGGGAAATCGCGGTGATCACGCCGGCGAGGAACGCGATCGCGAGCAGGACGAGCACGAGCGAAGGGTAGGGCGCCGTCCCTTACGGAGGCATGAAATCCGGGCCGGGGGGAGCCGCTAGGCTCCGCGGCCATGGAAAGCCTTCTGACCGTCCACGACGCGGAGCGGCTGGCCGAGGCTGCCATCGCACCCGACGCGTGGAGTTACATCGTCGGCGGCGCGGGAGACGAGCGCACGCTGCGCTGGAATCGGGAGGCGTTCTCCCGATTCCGTCTACGGCCGCGGGTGCTCGTCGACGTCTCCGACGTGACGACGGAAACCACGGTTCTCGGCTCACCCGTCTCCATGCCCGTGCTCGTGGCACCGATGGCGTTCCAGCAGATCGCGCACGAGGAGGGCGAGCTCGCCATGGCTCGCGGCGCCGCGGCGGCAAGCACGCTGATGTGCCTCTCCACCGTCGCCACGGCCACTCCGAGTGACGTCGCCGCGGCAGCGCCGGCCTCACCTCGATGGCTTCAGATCTACGTCTTCCGTGACCGCGAGGTCTCAGACCAGGTGATCGCCGAGGCGCTGGAATCCGGCTTTTCGGCACTCGTGCTCACCGCAGATCTGCCCGTCTACGGAATCCGCCATGGAGAAGCGCGCCTAGGGTTCGAGGTTCCCGAGGAGGAGGTTCCGGCGATCGTGGCCGCGCGGGATCGCGCAGAGGCTCGTGAGGGGCACCACACGCTCGACCTCCTCGAGTCCGGGCTCGAGTGGGACTACGTCACCGAGCTTCGTGAGCGGTGGCAGGTCCCGGTGATCGTGAAGGGGCTCGTGACAGCCGAGGACGCCGTTCTCGCCTGCGAGCACGGCGCATCCGGAGTCGTCGTCTCGAACCATGGCGGCCGGCAGCTCGACGGCGCGATCGCGTCGCTCGAGGCGCTTCCCGAGGTCGTCGACGCTGTCGGCGACCGTGCGGAGGTCTACCTCGACGGCGGCGTCCGCTGCGGCTCCGACGTCGTCATGGCGCTCGCACTCGGAGCGCGCGCAGTCCTCGTGGGCCGACCGGCGATGTACGGCCTCGCCTTCGGCGGAGACAAGGGTGTGAGTCAGGTTCTCGAGATCCTCCGCGAGGAGACGGAGAATGCGCTCGCGCTCCTCGGCTGTCGCTCTCCGGCCGAAGTCACTCGTGCGCACGTCACCAGAGCCTGACCCCGTGAGCCTGGGGGATCTCACCCAAAACGCCGTCCACGTTCTCCCGGCGGGCGCGCTCGAGGCAAAGCTCGCGCTGGGCCGCCCGCTCCGCGTCAAGCTCGGCATCGACGTCACCTCTCCCGACATCCACGTCGGGCGCGGGATACCGCTTCAGCGCATGCGCGCGTTCCAGGACGCCGGCCACGTCGGAGTCCTCATCATCGGCGACTACACAACGCGCATCGGAGACCCGTCGGGACGCTCGGCCGAGCGTCCGATCCTGTCCGACGAAGAGATCGACCGAAACGCCAAGACGTACGTCGAGCAGGCGTACCAGATCGTGATCCCCGAGCAGACCGAGATCCGCTTCAACAGCGAGTGGCTGGCCGGGCTGAGCTTCGCGGACGTGATCCAGCTGACGCGAATGATGACCGTCGCGCAGATGCTCGAGCGGGACGACTTCGCAGGTCGGTACGCGGCGGGGCAGCCGATCTCCGTCTCCGAGCTGCTCTACCCGCTGATGCAGGCATACGACTCGGTAGCGGTCGAGGCGGACATCGAGCTCGGCGGCACGGATCAGCTCTACAACTTGCTCGCGGGCCGTGAGGTGATGCAGGCGTACGGGCTCGAGCCGCAGGTGGCCCTCACGACGCCGCTCCTTGTCTCGTGGGACGGCGAGAAGATGAGCTCGAGTGTCGGCAACAACATCCCGCTGACCGCGCAGCCGGAGGAGCAGTTCGGCCGCACGATGAGGATCTCGGACGAGCTTCTCCCCGAGTGGTACCGGCTTGTCATGCAGTCGGACGTCGACCCGTTTGCAGGCGACCCCCTCGAGGCGAAGCTCGAGCTCGCCCGCTGGATCGTTACGAGGTCACACGGGGAGGAAGCGGCGCGCGCCGCAGAGGCGCACTTCACACGGGTCGTGCGTGAAGGCCAGGCGCCCGACGATGTCCCCGAGATCGCTCTTCCTCCCGGCGACCCCGTGCATCTACCCGCACTGCTGGCGGATGCGTTCGGGCTCTCGACGAGCGAGGCGCGTCGGATGATCGGGCAAGGCGGGGTAAAGGTGGCGGGCGCGACCGTGGCCGACCTCGACATCTCGCGCTCGATGCTTTCGGGCGCAGTCGTACAGGCCGGCAAACGCCGCTTCGTCAGGTTTGTCGACTGAGCGCTCGCGCGCTCGAAAACGGCTTGGTTGACACCAGAATCTGCTGTGCTACCATCCTTCGGCCTTCCGGAAGGAGGGTGCAGGAAGCCTGTAACTCGACGACTGGAGAGCCTTCGAGCGAGCGGATACGACCTTGTGTTCCGTCCTCGAGAGCCTCTGGTGCGAGTCAGAGGTTTTTTGTTGCCGCAAATCGGCGCGGTCTTTGAAAACTCAACAGCGTGAAACGTCGAGACAGGCAGGCTCGCTTGCGCGATCCTGCCTAAAGTAAACCTCGTCACGTCCCACGGGACGTGGCCTTTGAGCACAAGCTCGAAGGAAGATCAGTTTGCCCTGCATTTACGCTCGCTCGGCGGCGTCCTTTGGGGCGCTCGCCTCGCGAGGATGGGGCAGGCCGTTTTCTTCACGGAGAGTTTGATCCTGGCTCAGGACGAACGCTGGCGGCGCGCTTAACACATGCAAGTCGAGCGAGAACCGAGGCTTCGGCCTCGGGGACAGCGGCGAACGGGTGAGTAAC
>JBOHAY010000272.1:0-10938 GCA_050697935.1 Gaiellaceae bacterium
AGCTCTTCCGACTGCTTCTGCCGGTCGGCCTTGTAGCGCTGCTGGATCGCCTTCATCTCGGGCGCATGGATCTGGAGGCTCTGCATCGAGTGGATCTGACGTATCGCGACCGGGACGAGCAGCATCCGCACGATCACAGTGAGCACGACGATCGACCACGCCCACGTGAACCCGGCAGTTTCGTGCAGCCAGATCAAGACCTCCGTGAGGACGTTCTCGAGCGGAGAGAGGACGCCGCCGACGATCACGCGCGAGTCCTCCAGGACCGAAACAGCGGGAACAGGGACTGGTCGCGCGCGTAGTCGACACCGCCGTGACTCCAGGGGTTGCAGCGAAGGAGGCGCCAGCCGGCGAGAACGGTGCCCCGCACGATCCCGTACTCACGAAGTGCATCGATCGCGTACTGCGAGCAGCTCGGGTGGTACTTGCAGGTCCCCCGCGGCGTGAGGAGCCCGAAGGTCCAGCGCCAGGCATGGACGAGCGCGATCCCGACGTACCTCACGTGCGAACCCTCGCGAGCACTTCCGAGATCTCGCTCAACAGCCACTCGCGACCCCGAGTCTCCGCGGGCTCGGCGAGGCCCGGACGTGCGGCGAGCACGTAGTCGTGGCCGGATGGCACCGTCTCGAGAAGCTCGCGCCACGCCTCGCGCAGGAGGCGCTTGACGCGATTCCGCACGACCGCGGAGCCGACCGAACGAGGAACGGCCAAGCCGAGACGCGGCGTTCCCTCGAGATCCTCGTCGCGCGGGAACCAGTGCAGGACGAGGTAGCGCGTGGAGACCGACTGACCGCGGCGATAGACGGTGTCGAAGTCCCGTGAGCGGGAAAGCCGGTTGCGGCGCTGCACGGGCGGGCGCCTCAGGCGGAGAGGCGCTTGCGCCCTCTCGCACGACGCCGCTTGAGGATCGCGCGGCCTCCGCGCGAGGCCATTCGCGCTCTGAATCCGTGCCGCCGCTTCCGGCGACGTACGTTCGGCTGGTAGGTGCGTTTCACGTCGTCTTCCGCTCTCGAACAGGTTGCGAGGCCGGGGGAGCGGGCAGTATAGACGACCCGCTCAGCGAGAAGTTTTCCACAGTCACCGAGACGCGGGTGGGGTCTCGAAATCGCTGCTCCGTGGCATTCGGCGTTGGCTTCGACGAGAACATGCCGGACATCTTCCACAGGTGTGGAAAGAGGTGTGGAACCCACAAATCCCCTGCATATCAGCAGCTTTTTCATCCACAGGTGCCCGTTGCTGTCGCATTGAGTCGCCTTCGTAGCGGTGCTATGCTCCGCCCCTTCCCACGACCCGAATCAGCGCGAGGACGGGTGGAGCAAGCCACCGAGACCACAGCCGAGAACCTCTGGGAGTCGATCGCAGGCAGACTCAGAGAGGCGCTCACCGAGACGACCTACGAGACGTGGTTCGGCCATGTTGGCGCTGTTTCCTTGCGCAACGACATGCTCGTGGTCGAGGTCCCGAACGACTTCACCCGGGATTGGATCCAGGGTCACTTCTTCGACTTCGTGTCCGGTGCTGCGCGCGAATCCCTCGGTCGCGACGTGGTCGTGTCCTTTTCGGTGAGTCACAGCCGCACGGCGCCTCCTGCTGCGCCGAATCGCGTCCAGACCGAGGTTCGCAGTCGTGACACAGAGCTCCCGTACCGGGATACGCCGGATGTCGAGCTCAATCCCAAGTACACGTTCGACCTCTTCGTGATCGGTTCGTCCAACCGCTTCGCGCACGCCGCAGCGCTCGCGGTCGCCGAGGCGCCGGCACAGGCATACAACCCTCTCTTCATCTACGGCGGAACCGGTCTCGGCAAGACCCATCTCCTGCAGGCGATCGGTCATTACGTTCGCCAGCACTCGCGGCGCTTGACCATGCGCTACGTCACGAGCGAGACGTTCATGAACGATTTCATCGACTCACTCCGCGACAAGCGGATCGAGGGGTTCAAGCGGCGGTACCGCAACTACGACGTCCTCCTGATCGACGACATCCAGTTCTTCGAGGGAAAGGAGCGGATTCAGGAGGAGTTCTTCCACACGTTCAACTCGCTCTACGAGGGCGGCGCGCAGATCATCATCTCGTCCGATCGCCCTCCCCGTGAGATCGCGACCTTGGAGGAACGACTTCGCTCACGCTTCGAGTGGGGTCTGCTCACGGACATCCAGGCGCCGGATCTCGAGACACGTATTGCGATCCTCCGCAAGAAGGTGAACACGGAGCGAATCGCGGTGACGGATCCCGAGGTGCTGACGTTCATCGCGGGCCGCGTCTCCTCGAACATCCGCGAGTTGGAGGGCGCGCTTACGCGCGTTGTCGCCTTCTCCTCGCTGACTGACCGCCCGCTCACGGTCGATCTTGCCGAGCACGTGCTCAAGGACGTCTACCCGCAGGGAGAGGCAGCGCCGGAGGTCACGATCTCGCGGATTCAGGAAGCGGTGTCGCAGCGGTTCGGAGTGACTCTCGACGAGCTCGTGAGCCCCCGCCGATCTCAGGCGGTCGCCTACCCCCGCCAGGTCGCGATGTACCTCTCCCGCGAGCTCACGGACTCCTCCCTTCCCAAGATCGGCAAGGAGTTCGGCGGGCGTGACCACACGACGGTGATTCACGCAAAGGACAAGATAACGCGACTCATCCGCGAAGATCGCTCCGTGTACAACCTTGTGCAAGAACTCACCGCGCGCATCAAGCAGGCACGCTGATGTTGTGGGTCCCGCACACCGCCTGCCGACGACTTGTGGAAGTCATACTTTCGCTCCACACATCGTCCCACAGCTGTTTCCCCCGCTCCTACGGCACATTCGCCCTGTCATCCACGTGATTCACACTCCTACTATGTCTACGAGTTCTTTTAAGTAATGAACACAGGAATAGCCTCCGGAACCACCTTGCGCGCAACCTGCTCCCGTACGGAGCTCGCTGCTGCGCTGGCTGTTGTCGCGCGTGCCTTGTCGAGCCGCGGGGCCGTGCAGGTCTTGAGTGGGATCCTTCTCCAGGCGGAGGAAGGACGTCTCACGCTGGCCGCGACGGACATGGAGATCTCCATGCGCACGTCGATCTCGGGCGAGATCAGCGGCGAGGCCTCCGTAGTCGTGCCGGGAAGGCTCCTTACCGATCTCGTGCGGCTCTTGCCTGACGACTCCGTGACGCTGACGCACGACGAAGCGGAGGGTGTCCTCGCAATCGTCTCCGGAAACCATTCGTCACGGCTGAACGTCTTCAGCGCGGAGGACTTTCCGCGCCTGCCCCCGCTCGACATTCCACTCCAGAAGGTCGAGGCGCCAGCGCTCCTCGAGACGATCGACAAGGTCGGACGCGCGGCGTCACGGGACGAGTCGAGGCCGGTCCTCACCGGAGTGCTCGTTCGCTTCGAGGGCGAACAGTTGATCATGGCCGCGACGGACTCGTACCGGCTCGCGGTGAAGGAGACCGGGCTCACGACAGCCGCGCCGGAGCTCGATGCGATCATCCCCGCTCGCGCCCTTCAGGAGCTCGTTCGTCTCGCTGCAGGCGCAGAGCACGTCGAGCTCGGCGTTCACGAGAACTACGTGATCTTCTCGGCCGGCGACGCGTGGCTCACGAGCAGGCGCATCGACGGACAGTTCCCGAACTACAAACAGCTCCTGCCCGAGACTTTCGAGGCCGAGATCACGATCAAGCGTGAGGCGCTGCTGGAGGTCGTGCGCCGCGCGGGTGTCATGGCCCAGCGCAACGCGCCGCTTCGCCTGCGGTTTGCGGATGGCGAACTGACAATCTCCGCGCAGACTCAGGACGTCGGCGAGGCCACGGAGTCGCTCCCGATCGACTTCGCCGGCGAGGAGATCGAGATCGGGTTCAATCCCGACTTCCTCCGGGACGGGCTCGAAGCCGTCGCGAGCGACACGATCCAGCTCAAGCTCATCAATCGTTTGCGCCCGGGACTCATCTCATCGCCCGACGAGAGCTTCTGGTACCTGATCATGCCGATCCGGCTTGCGGGCTGATCGTCCGCGAGGTCACGCTCCGGGACTTTCGCTCGTACCCCGGCCTCGAGCTCCAACTCGAGCCAGGCGTCGTGTTGCTCCACGGCCCGAACGGAGCGGGCAAGACGAATCTCCTCGAAGCCCTGCATGTCGGAACTCAGGGGTTCTCACCCCGTGCCCGGAGTGACGCGCAGATGGTGCGGTTCGGCGCCACGGCCGGCAGAGTCACCCTTCGCGGGAGAAACGTGGACGCCGCGTTCGAGGCCGATGTCGTCCTCGCGGCAGGCGATGCACGGCGTGCGCACCTGAACGGCGACCGACTTGCGTCGGCAGAGCGTCTCCGACACGAGCTCCGCACGCTGGTCTTCACCCCGGATCGCCTTGCGGTCGTCAAGAGTGCGCCCGCGACGCGGAGGGCGTACCTGGATCGGAGCCTCGGCCGGTTGATGCCCGCCAGAGCTGTGCTTCCGGTCGAATACGCAGCCGCCGTCGGTCAGCGGAACGCATGTCTGCGCCGGCTTCGTGCCGGCAACTCGTCTCGGGATGCCCTGCAGCCCTGGACGGAGAGGGTCGTCGCGCTCGGCGAGGCGCTGGTGCTCGCCCGGACAGAAGTCGCAGCGACACTCGCGGAGCCCTACGCGGAGCTCGCGGACCAGCTGGGGCTTGCTTCCGCGACCCTCGGCTACGAGGGAGAGACACCGACCGTGACCGAGCTCGATGCTCGACTCGACCGTGATCTCGACCGCGGGCTCACCGGTGCCGGGCCGCATCTCCACGACGTGCGGCTCGAAGCAAACGGGCGGGAGCTGCGCTCGTTCGGGTCGCAGGGTGAGCAGCGGATAGCCGTCCTCGCGCTCGTTCTCGCGGAAGCGGAGATCCTCCACTCTCGAACAGGCGCGTCACCGCTCGTCCTGCTCGACGACGTCCTCTCCGAACTCGACGGCGAACGCCGGCGATCACTGGCCGCGATCGTGTCGAAGGGCGGCCAGACGGTCATAACGGCGACGGCTGCAGCTGCCCTACCGGCCGAGCCTGCCCAGGCACTCGCGGTCTCTCCGGGAACGGTGCGCTGATGGACCGGATCGGAAGCGAGGTCGAGCGGGAGCTCGCCCGAGGCGGGAGCCGAGACGCGCTGCCGTTGGCTGCGGTCACGTCCGTATGGGCGAGCGCAGTGGGCGAGACTGTGGCGAGGCAGGCCTGGCCGCTCCGGAGCGGTCGCGACGGAACGCTCCATGTGGCGACGTCGTCGGCGACCTGGGCGTTCGAGCTCGACCGACTCGCGCCCGAGATTCTCGAGCGTCTCGCGACCCAGCTGGCAGCGGACCAGGTGCCGGCGAAGCTGCGGTTCGCCGTTGGACCCGTCCCCGAGCCGGCGACACCCACTGAGGACGATCTGGCCGCGTCGCTGACGGCTCTGACACCGACGCCCGAGGATGTCCTCGCGGCGGAGGCCGTAGCGGCGGTCATCGACGATCCGGACCTTCGCGAGCTCGTCGCCCGGGCGGCCCGGGCGAGCCTCGCCAAGACCCGCTCCGGCCGCCATTTCTGATAGACTTGTTTGGCCCCGCAATATGGCGATTTGCAGGGCTTTTTTAATGGCCGAAGCAGCGTATACCGCAAAAGACATCACGGTCCTCGAAGGCCTCGAGCCGGTTCGCCTACGCCCTGGGATGTATATCGGGTCGACGGGTGCCAGAGGCCTCCACCACCTCGTCTACGAGGTCGTCGACAACGCTGTCGATGAAGCACTCGCGGGACGGAACGACCTCGTCGACATCACGATCCACCCGGACAACTCCGTCACCGTCATCGACTCGGGCGCTGGCATTCCGGTCGACGTGATCCCGGAGCAGGGTCTTCCCGCGCTTACCGTGGTCTTGACCAAGCTCCATTCGGGCGGGAAGTTCGGCGGCGACGGCTACAAGGTCTCCGGCGGGCTCCACGGCGTCGGCGTCTCGGTCGTGAACGCGCTCTCGGAGTGGCTGGTCGCGGAGGTCCGTCGCGACGGGAAGGTCTATCGCCAGGAGTTCGCGCGCGGTGAGCCCACAGGCGACATGCAAGCGGTGGGCGTCGCTCCCAAGGAGGAGTCCGGAACGACCATCTCGTTCCTTCCCGACCCGGACGTTTTCGACGAGACCGAGTTCTCGGCGTCGACCTTGTCCCAGCGTCTACGCGAGACAGCCTTTCTGACCCGCGGGCTGCGGATCGTCGTTCGGGACGAGCGCGCCGGAGGCAAGACCGAGGAGTTCCACTACGAAGGCGGGATCCGAGACTTCGTCTCCCACGTGAACGAATCGAAGGACACCGTGCACAAGCACGTCGTCTACTTCGAAGGCGAGACCGACGATGGACAGGTCGAGGTCGCGATGCAGTGGAACAGCTCGTATGTCGAGTCGGTCTTCTCGTTCGCCAACAACATCAACACGACAGAGGGCGGCGCGCATCTCTCGGGTTTCAGGGCAGCGTTGACGGGCACCTTGAACAGGTACGCGCGCGACAAGGGCCTACTCAAGGAGAAGGAGGAGAACCTCGAGGGCGACGACGTTCGTGAAGGCCTGGCGGCAGTCATCTCGGTGAAGCTCCGCAACCCTCAGTTCGAGGGCCAGACCAAGACGAAGCTCGGCAATCCGCCCATCGAGGGCCTCGTGAAGACCACCGTGAACCAGCGGTTGGCGCAGTTTCTCGAGGAAAACCCGACCGAGGCGCGCCAGATCATCAACAAGGCCGTCTCCGCCGCTCGAGCACGCCAGGCTGCACGCAAGGCTCGCGAGCTCACGCGCCGGAAGAGTGCGCTCGAGTCGAACTCCCTCCCGGGCAAGCTCGCGGACTGCCAGATCTCGGATCCCGAGGTCGCCGAGCTGTTCCTGGTCGAGGGGAACTCCGCTGGCGGATCCGCCGTCGATGCACGCGATCGCAGCTTCCAGGCGATCCTGCCACTCCGCGGCAAGGTGATCAACGCCGAGAAGAACCGCATCAACAAGGTGCTGTCGAACGAGGAGATCCAGGCGATCGTCACCGCCATCGGGACGGGGATCGGGGAGGAATTCGACGCGTCGAAGCTCCGCTACCACCGGGTGATCGTCATGACCGACGCGGACGTCGACGGCGCCCACATTCGGACCTTGATCCTGACGTTCCTCTACCGCCAGATGCAGCAGCTGGTCGACGGTGGCAACGTCTTCATCGCCGTTCCTCCCCTCTACCGAGTCAAGATCGGGAGCCAGCAGCGCTACGTCGAGAAGGAGTCGCAACTCGAAGAGCTGCTGACGCGGGAGCGGATCAAGGACATGGAGGTCACCGATCGGGTGGGCGAGAAGCAGACGTTCACCGAGGCCCGCTACGGACGGTTCCAGCGTGTCCTGCACGAATTCGACGGCTGGGTCTCGCGGCTGCGCGAGGACTTCGGCGTCGCAGCTGCCAACTTTGTCGTCGAGCACAGGCTCGTCGAAGCCGACGTCGCCGATACCGTCGAGAGCGCTCTCGCAGCGCTCGGGCCGAATGGATTCGAGCTGGCGGTGCTCGAGTCGGGCGACGACGGAACGCACGTGAAGGTCGTCGAGCGCGAGACGGGGGCCGCGTCGAGTGTCGTGGTGCCGAGCGCGCTGCTCGCGTCTCCGATCTACGCGAACGTCCGCAAGACGTACGGACGTCTCGCAGAGATCGTCGGACGACCACCGTTCGAGATCTCCTTCGGTAAGAAGACCCGGCGCGCCGAGACTTTTGCCCAGCTCCGTGAGATGGCGCTCGAGCTTGCGAAGGAGGGCATTCAGGTGAGTCGGTTCAAGGGCCTGGGCGAGATGGACGCAGACGAGCTTGCGGACACGACGATGGATCCGGCGAATCGGATTTTGATCCGCGTCGACGTCGAGGATGCTGCCGCAGCAGATCGGATCTTCTCGACTCTGATGGGCGACCAGGTCGAGCCGAGGCGCGCCTTCATCGAGCAGAACGCGAGGGACGTGAGGTTCCTGGATGTCTGACGTGACCGAGCCTCTGGGCTCGGGACGGATCGAATCGCGCGAGCTCGAGCAGGAGATGCGCTCGAGCTTCCTCGACTACGCGATGAGCGTGATCGTTGCCAGGGCTCTTCCGGACGCCCGCGACGGCCTCAAGCCGGTGCACCGGCGAGTGCTGTACGCGATGCACGAAGCGGGTCTCCAGCCCAACCGGCCACGGCTCAAGTCCGCCCGCGTCGTCGGTGACGTCATGGGCTACTACCACCCGCACGGCGATCAGTCCATCTACGACACGCTCGTGCGCATGGCGCAGCCGTTTTCGCTGCGCTACCCGCTGGTCGACGGTCAGGGGAACTTCGGGAACATCGACGACTACCCGGCTGCTGCCATGCGCTACACCGAGTGTCGGCTCACGCGGCTCGCGACCGAGATGCTCCGTGACATCGACATGGACACGGTCGACTTCGGGCCGAACTACGACGAATCGCGTCGCGAGCCGCTGGTGCTTCCTTCGCGGTTCCCGAATCTGCTCGTCAACGGATCGGCCGGCATCGCCGTCGGTATGGCGACGAACATGCCGCCACACCGGCTCGGCGAGGTCGCGGACGCGATCGTGCAGCTGATCGACAAGCCAGACGCCAACGTCGAGGATCTCATGAAGCACGTGCGGGGCCCCGACTTCCCGACGGGCGCGATCATCGTCGGCCGATCCGGGATCCGCGACGCGTATCGCACCGGCCGAGGCAGGATCATCATGCGTGCGCGGGCTCACGTGGAGGAGCTCCGGGGCGGCAAGAACGCCGTCATCGTCACCGAGCTGCCCTACGGCGTGAAGAAGGGCGGTGACTCGGGCGTTATCAAGAAGATCGCCGATCTCGTCAACGACAAGGTTCTGAGCGAGATTTCGGACGTCAAGGATCACTCCGACCGCTCGGGGATGCGGATCCAGATCGATCTCAAGCGCGAGGCGATCCCCCAGGTTGTCCTGAACAAGCTCTTCAAGCACACTCAGCTCCAGGCGACGTTCGGCTACAACGCCGTCGCGCTCGTCGACGGAGTACCGCGGACGCTGTCGCTGCTCGAGCTCGTCACCTACTACCTCGACTACCAGCGCGAGGTCGTCACCCGGCGCTCGAAGTACGAGCTGCGGAAGGCCGTCGATCGCGCTCACATCCTCGAGGGCTACCTCATCGCGCTCGACAACCTCGATGAGGTCATCTCGCTGATCCGCGCCGCCGACGACACGGATGGAGCGCGGGTGGCGCTCATGGAGCGTTTCGAGCTTTCCGAGATCCAGGCGCAGGCGATCCTCGACCTGCGACTCCGGGCGCTCACCGGGCTCGAGCGGAAGCGGGTCGAAGACGAGCATGCCGACCTGCAGGAGCGGATCGCGGAGCTTCGTGCGCTGCTGGGAGATCCCGCACGCGTCGCCGCCGTCGTTCGCGAGGAGCTGCTCGAGATCAAAGAGATCTACGGCAAGACCGACGAGCGCCGGACGGAGATCGTGGCAGGAGAGACCGAACTCGAGCTCGAGGACATGATCGCGGAGGAGGACATGGTGATCGCGATCACCAAGTCCGGCTACATCAAGCGGCTACCGGTCACGACGTATCGCGAGCAGCGCCGCGGCGGGATCGGCGTGATGGGGATGGACATGAAGGACGACGACTACATCGAGCACCTCTTCGTCGCCTCGACCCACGACTACATCCTTTTCTTCACGACCGTCGGAAAGGTGTATCGGCTTAAAGTGCACGAGCTACCGCTCGGCTCTCGCCAGTCCAAGGGACGGGCGATCGTGAACCTGCTGCCGTTCCGGCAAGACGAGTACGTGCGCGCCGTCATCGCGACGCGGAACTTTGAGGAAGCCAAGTATCTCGTCTGCGCGACGCGCAAGGGAATCGTGAAGAGGACGGAGTTCGGCGCGTACAACACGACGCTCAAGGCGGACGGGATCATCGCCATCAAGCTGCGCGAGGACGACGAGCTCATCGGCGTGCGGCTCGCGGGGGACACCGACGACGTGCTCATGGTCTCGCGTATGGGCCAGGCGGTTCGCTTCCACGCCAAGCAAGCGCGTGCGATGGGTCGCGATACCACCGGCGTCGCCGGCATGAAGCTTCGCGCCGGAGACGAGGTCATCGAGGTCGACATCGCCGACGACGAAGCGGATCTGCTCGTCGTCACCGAGAACGGTTACGGGAAGCGCACGCGGGTCGGCGACTACCCGGTCAAGGGTCGTGGGACGATGGGTGTGAAAACCGTGCAGCTCGTCGAGAGCAAGGGCCGCCTGGCCGGCGCGCGGATCGTGCGCGATGGCTATCAGGTGATGCTGATCTCGGACGGCGGCACGGTCATCAAGATTCCGGTTGACGGAATTCGTCGCGCAGGGCGCTCGACGCAGGGCGTGATCGTGATGCGGCTACGCGAGGGCGAGCAGGTCGCGACGCTCGCGCCGGTCATCGGCTCGGACGACGAGGCCGAGGTCGACATCCCCGTACCACCGACGGACATGGACGCGACAGTGCTCGAGCCCGCCGCCGACGAGCCGACTGCCTAGCTACGCCTCGCCGGCGTCGGCCACGTTCTTGAGCGCGGTGAGCAGGTCGATCGGTATCGGGAACACGATCGTCGAGTTGTTCGCCGCCCCGATCTCGAGCAGCGTCTGCAGATAGCGCAGCTGCACGGTGATCGGCTCCTGGGACATGACTGCGGCTGCGTCCTTGAGCCGCTCCGAGGCCTGGTACTCGCCTTCGGCCGAGATGACCTTTGCGCGGCGCTCGCGCTCGGCCTCAGCCTGACGCGCCATCGCCCGCTGCATGCTGGCCGGGATCTCGACGTCCTTCACCTCGACGACCGACACCTTGATCCCCCAGGGCGACGTGGCCTCGTCGATGATCGCCTGCAGGATCGCGTTGATCTTGTCGCGCTCGGAGAGGAGCTCGTCCAGGGAATGCTGGCCGAGCACGGACCGAAGCGTCGTCTGCGCGATCTGCGACGTCGCGACCATGTAGTTCTCGACCTGGACG
>JBOHAY010000273.1:0-3395 GCA_050697935.1 Gaiellaceae bacterium
GGTTCCGAGAGTCGGGTGACCGGCAAACGGAAGCTCGGCGGACGGGGTGAAGATGCGCATCCGAGCAGTTCCGCCGTCCTCGGCCGGCAGCACGAAAGTTGTTTCCGAGAAGCCGATCTCCTTCGCAAGCGCCTGCATGGCCTCAGCTTCGACGCCCCGCGCATCCGTGAAGACCGCCAGCTGGTTGCCTGCTAGAGCGCGATCGGTGAAGACGTCCACGATGACATAGCGAAGCGTTGGCACGGCCGCACCCTATCTTTGGCGCAAGACCGAAATCCGCTCGCGCGGAGATCCCTAAAGGCGGCCGCTTTCGCGGCCGCGCGCTCCGCCATCGCATCAGGCTCCTCGGGGTGCTTCGCGCGCATATCGTCTCCGGCCGTGCCGGGCGCAATCGTCGTTCGAGATCTGCGGAAGTCGTACGACCACGTCGAGGCGCTTCGCGGGGTCACCTTCGAGGTCGCCGAAGGCGAGGTGTTCGGGCTGCTCGGGCCCAACGGCGCCGGAAAGACGACAACAGTGGAGATCCTCGAGGGCTACCGCCGTCGCGACGGAGGCGACGCGCTAGTGCTCGGCCACGACCCTGGCGACTCGCCGCGCGCGTTGCGGGAACGGATCGGCGTCGTCCTCCAGCAATCCGAGAACGTCTCGCTGCTCACGGTCCGCGAGGTGCACCGCCAGTTCGCCGGCTACTACGCCCGTCCGCGAAATCCCGACGAGGTCATCGACCTCGTCGGCCTCGGCGAGAAGCGAGACGCGCGGGTGAAGACGTTGTCGGGCGGACAGAAGCGGCGGCTCGACCTCGGTCTAGCGCTCGTGGGCGATCCGGATCTCGTCTTCCTCGACGAGCCGACGACCGGCTTCGATCCCGCTGCACGGCGCTCCGCGTGGGAGATGATTCGCTCCCTCCGCTCGCTGGGCAAGACGATCCTCCTCACGACTCACTACCTCGACGAGGCACAGCAGCTGGCGGATCGAGTCGGCGTGATCCGCTCGGGAAGGATCGTGAGGCTGGGCACACCGGCCGAGCTGATCGGCGCGACTCGGCGCTCGGAGATTCGCTACCAGCTGGACGGGGAGTCGATCGTGATCGAGACGGACGATCTGACCCGAGTCCTGCACGAGCTCACCTCGGACGCCTTGGAGAGCGGGCGCGAGCTCCAGAACCTCGAGATCCGTCGACCGACGCTGGAGGACGTCTACCTCGAGCTCGTCGATGACGTCGACGAACGTGACGGGGACGGAGATGAGCGATGAGGCTGCTCGCGCATCAGCTCGCCTACGAACAACGTGTCTTCTGGCGCAGCCGCGAGGCAGCGATCTTCATCTTCGTCTTTCCGCTGCTTCTGTATGCGCTTCTCGCCTCCGTGTACTCGGACGAGATCGACGGAGTTCCCTCGGCGAATGTCCTCCTCGCAGGTCTGTTCGGTTATGGCGCTGCCAACACGGCGTTCGCCGGGCTCGCGATCATCCTCGTCGGCCGTCGTGAGACTGGACTCCTGAAGCGACTCCGCTCGACGCCGCTCCCCCCAACCACCTACCTCGCGGCGGTGTTGCTCTCGACACTCGTGACGTTCGCGCTCCAGGCAGCGGCCCTTCTTGCACTCGGAGTGCTCGCGTTCGGTGCCAGCTCACCAGCGAACTGGCTCGGCTTCTTGGGCTCGATCGTCCTTGGCGTCGCCTGCTTCGCGAGCATGGGCGTCGGAGCGGCCGCGCTGATCCGCTCGGCGGAGGGTGTCTCGGCGGTCGTCAACGTCGTCGTGCTGCCGATGGCGTTTCTCTCGGGCTCGTTCGGGCCGACGCGGAGCCTCCCTGCGTTTCTCGAGGTCGTGGCAGACGTTCTTCCGCTCACGTACTTCCTCGACATCGTGAACGGGGTCTACCTCGGCGGTGAGTCGCTCTTCGCGGATCCGAAGGCCCTTGGGGTAGTCGCCGCGTGGGGTACAGCCGGTCTCGCAGTTGCGCTCAAACGCTTCGGCTGGATGCCGCGCGAGCGCTGAGACGCGCCGAGGCCGGACCTTGCGGCCCGGCCTCGGGTCGAGCGAATGGCAGGAGTTATCTGTTGTTGAGCAGCGAGAGGTAGTACAGGAGCATCGCTACCGCTGCAAGCGCGCCTGCGACGTACGTCCACGCCGCGGCCTTGAGGACGCTCTTCACACCCGCGCCTTCACTCGCAACGACGAGCCCGAGCTCGTTCAGCTGTTTCCTTGCCCGACTCGAGGCGTCGAACTCCACGGGAAGCGTCACGATCGTGAAGAGCACGGCGACCGAGTAGAGCGCGACCGCGAGGACGATGAATCCCGCGATCTGGAAGAAGATGCCGCCGATCAGAAAGAGCATCCAGATGTTGGACGCGAACTGAACGGCCGGGGCCATCGCGCTGCGAAACCGGAAGAACGCGTAGGCCTGGGCGTGCTGAATCGCATGGCCCACCTCGTGTGCGGCGACGGAGGTCGAGGCGATCGACACCCCGTGAAACACTTCGGGGGAGAGGTGGACGGACTTGTTGCGCGGGTCGTAATGGTCGGAGAGGGACCCGGAAGTCTCCTCGATGGGGACTTCTGTGAGCCCGTTGGCGTCGAGTACGCGACGCGCAACCTGTGCGCCCGTCATGCCGTTCGCGACTGGCACCTCGAGATTGCGCGCAAATGTGCTCTTCACGCGGTGTTGCGCCCAGAAGCCGATGACCATCGGAACGATGAAGGCGATCAGAAATGTCATGTCAGGATGGTAACTGCCGACTGCGGCGTGCTTGCAAGAGCTGACGCGCGAATACGCGGGTTCTTAACCCGGTCCGGGGCTACCACTTCGAGCGACGGCCACGGCGACTTGTGTAAACGAGTCGCGGGCGAGCGGTTCGTAGGCCCGCCTCCTCGAACTGCTCGCGGTGTCCGAGGCGGTTCGCGACGCGACTCGTCTCCTCCTGCTGATCGGGGAGCACGAAGGTGATCGCGATGCCGCTGCGCCCCGCCCGACCCGTCCGGCCGGTGCGATGGACGTAGCCCTTGTCCTCGTCCGGCGGGTCGTAGTTGATCACGTGGGCGATGTCCTCGATGTCGAGCCCGCGTGCTGCGACGTCGGTGGCCACGAGAACCGGCACCTTGCCCGTCGAGAAGCGCTGCAGCGCGCGCTGGCGCACTGACTGCGAGAGGTCGCCGTGCATCGCGACGGCATCCACCTGGTGGAACGCGAGCTTGCGCACGAGCTTGTCGGCGCCACGCTTCGTGCGGACGAAGACGAGCGTCAGCCCTTCGCTGTCGCGGATGTGCTGCACGAGCGTCTCGAGCTTCGTGTCGGGTCGCACAGCGATGAAGCGGTGATCGATCTCGCCGGACTCGAGGTCGGTCGGCGGTTCTGCCTCGAAGCGGGACGGGCTGCTCGTGTACGAGCGGGCAAGC
>JBOHAY010000274.1:0-16311 GCA_050697935.1 Gaiellaceae bacterium
ACGAGCAACGGCGTGATCGTGTTGATGTCCGTCAGTCCGGCGAGGATGAAGAGGAGCAGAAACGCCGTCATGAGCGCGACGATCGCGAGCGCGAGCGGTATCGCCGTCGCGACGAGCGTGCGGAACACGATGAGCAGGACGATGAGTGCGGCGAGCAGGCCGAGAAGCTCCTGCGTGCCCTGCTCGATCGGCGGGAACTCGGCGTCCCCGTTGTACTCGACGATCACGCCGGTCGGCGCGACCGTCTCGCGAACGGCATCCTGCACGGCGAGCACGGCCTCGCGATCCTTGTCGTAGATGATCCTGTCGAACTGGGCCTCCGCATACGCGATGCGCCCGTTCTCGGAGAACGTCTGCTCGTCGAACGGGTCGCCGACGCTCTCGATGCCCGCCTTGTCCTTGCTCGGGGCGAACTCGGACGTCTCGAGCTTCGCGACCGCGTCGGCGATCGCGGCCTTGCGCTCGGGGGTGTCCAGACGCTCGCCTTCCGGCGCCGCGAAGACGAGGTTCAGCACACCGCCCTGCTCAGACGCGAACTCAGCCTCGATGAGGTCCGTCGCCCGCTGCGTGTCCGAACCCGGGATCGAAAACTCGTCCTTGAGGCTGCCACCGACGGTGGCGACGAGAAGGATGAGGCCGGCGATGATGCCGACCCAGGCACCCATGACGCGCCACGGGTGCGATGCGCAGGCGCGCATCCAGCTCGCGAGCGCGCCGGTGGACATTCGCTCATGCGCTGCCAGCCGCTCGTCGTTCGTTTCAATTCCGTGCGTGTGATCCGTCATGACCTGCCCCTCGGTTGCTGCCGATTTGTCTAGTGACCGACTGCGGTGCGGAAACTCATCGGTCGAGTGCGTGAACCTGGAACAACGCAGCCGGACTGGATTCCCTTCCGGGCGTCTGCGAAATCTCGTTTGCGTGAGTATCGCCGTTCACTTGAACAGCGTTCTAGCAGTTGTATGATGTTCAGGTCAAGTGGAATCCGAGACCGACCACCACATCGATACATTCGCCGACGCCGGCGATCCCGCGGTCCCAGAGGCTCCTTGGCTCAAGACCCCGCGAAAGCCTCGTGTGCGAGCTCCGCTCAGCCGCGAGCTCATCGTCGACGCAGCCCTGCGTCTTCTCGACAGGGACGGCGCCGCCGGCTTCAGCATGAGGCGCCTCGCCGAGGAGCTCGGCGTCGGCGCCGGTGCGGTCTACTGGCACGTGGCCAACAAGGAGCAGCTGCTCCAGCTCGTCTTCGACCGCGTCATCGGGCAGCTGCCGATGCCCGAGCCCGATCCCGAGCGCTGGCGCGAACGGATCAAGACAGCAGCTCGTGACGAGCGTGACATGATGAGACGCCATCCGGGCATCGCGCAGCTTTCGTTCGGACGCATACCGGTCGGACCGAACGCAGTCCGCTACATGGAGTGGCACCTTTCCATCCTCCGCTCGGGCGGGCTCTCGAACCGGGTCGCCGCGCTTGCGGGCGACCTCATCTACCTCTACATCGGCGCCTTCTCGTACGAGGAGTGTCTTGGCATCGCGCTTCCGACCGGAGACGGTGCAACGGTTCACGACTTCATCGGCCAGCTGCGTGACTACTTCGCCTCGCTCCCCGCAGATGGGTTCCCCAACATCTCCGAGCTCGCCGTGGAGCTGACCTCGGGTGGCCCCGATGTCCGTTTCGACTTCGGGCTCGACGTGCTCCTCGACGGCCTGGTCGCGCGATCGCACGAGGATGACGCCGTTAGCCGATGACTTTCAGGTAGTTGCGCCGTCTAGACGACGATGGCCACATCAGGGCCGCATACGGTCGACTTCGCGATCAGCGGCCCGATCACCCGCAGCGACCTGCCTGGGCTCTGCGCGAGGGTGTGCTCGGTCCTGACCCGGAGCGGCGCAGAGCTGGCAATCTGCAGAGTGACCGGCGTCGACCCGGACGCCGTGACAGTCGATGCGTTGGCACGACTGCAGCTCGCAGCAAAGCGAACGGGGTGTCAGATCCGACTGTGTAACGCATCCGACGAGCTGCTCGAGCTCGTCGCCCTCATGGGGCTCACGGACGTCCTTCCGGACCGATGAGTTCCCGCCACGACCTCGGTCTGAACGACTGACAACAGCAATCCAGGAGGTGGCAACAATGGCCCGCAAGATCTTCGTCAACGTCGCGGTCGAGGACCTCGACCGTTCCGTCGAGTTCTTCACGACCCTCGGTTTCGAGTTCGACCCGCGGTTCACGGACGAGACGGCGACGTGCATGGTCATCAGCGACGAGGCATTCGTGATGCTGCTCGTCGAGAGCAAGTTCAAGGAGTTCACGAAGAAGGAGCTCGTGGACGCTTCCGCGCAGACCGAGGCGATCCTGGCGGTCTCGGCGGAGAGTCGGGAAGCGGTCGACGAGCTCGCCGACGCGGCGCTCGCGGCCGGTGGTTCCGCCGCCAATGACCCGATGGACTATGGCTTCATGTACGGGCGGAGCTTCAACGACCTCGACGGTCACCTCTGGGAGGTCATGTGGATGGATCCGGCCGCGATCGAACAGCACGAGCCTGCAAACGCCCAGCCGACCTCGACTGCGATCCAGCACTAACTCACGACCGCGCGAGCTTCGTCAGTGACCTTGTGGCTCAGAGCCACAAGGTCGATCCCCGCCCAATCGTCGTTCCGTCGCTACGACTCGAACACGAGCGGCAGGCCGAACAGCGGAAAGAGTGTCTCGGTGTCGAGGAAGAAGGTGAACTCGACGATGCGACCATCCTCGATCTCGAGCACCTGCAGCGCCCAAGGCTCGTAACCCTCCCCGCTCTCGGTCGGCTTGTACTGCCCGAACGCCGGCGCCCCGTTCGACGCCAGCACAGGGATCACTCGCGAGCCGCGACACCCGCCGCCCGGGCCGACCCACCAGCTGAGGATGTCGTCGCGCCCGGCAAGCCAGAGATCAAACGGCGGCATCGACTGTGTCGCGTCCTCGTGGATCAGCGACGTGAGCGCGTCCATGTCGTAACGCTCGAAGGCCTCGACGTAGCGGGCGAGAAGCTCCGCGCTTGCGGCATCGACAGACGGCGCTGTCGTCGACGGCGACACATTGCTCGCCTCGAGAGTGGCGCGCGCTCGCTGGAGTGCGCTTGTCACCGAAGCGACGCTCGTGTCGAGGAGCTCCGCCACCTCGGACGCTTTCCAGCGGAGCACCTCGCAGAGGATCAGCACGGCCCGCTGACGCGGAGGGAGATACTGGAGCGCGGCGATAAGCGCGAGTCGGACCGACTCTCGTGCGGCCACTACCTCTGCCGGATCGCCTTCCGGTACGACGCGTCCGTCGGGCATCGGCTCGATCCAGGTGACCTCGGGAAGCGTGTTCAGGTTCTCGAACACAGGCTCGCCCGCGGGCCCGAGATCCATCGGGCGGGCGCGCCGCTTCCTGCTCTCGAGCAGATCGAAGCAGACGTTCGTCGCGATGCGGTAGAGCCACGAGCGAAGTGCCGCCCGTCCCTCGAAGCGGTCGAAGCCTCGCCAGGCGCGGATGAACGTCTCCTGGACGGCGTCCTCCGCGTCGACGGATCCGAGCATGCGATAGCAGTAGGCGGTCAGCTCGACTCGATACTGCTCGAGCTGATCACCGACCGCAGGGGATGGGGCGAGTGATGCCTCGTGCACGAGGCCCATGCTAAGAGCACGAAAGCCCTTCACGACGCGGAGCCCGCCCAAATGGGCTTCCAAGGCCCTGAAACGGACTTGACAACCGTGACGACTTGCCGCCGTGTCGACGAAGTGGCCCGAGCTTATTCGCTCCAAAGTCACCGGTCAGTCCGAACACATGCCGCCAGCGGCATTAGCGTTCCCGAGATGGAACGTGACGAACCTGTGCTCCGCATCGCGACGCTCGCGGACAGGAGTGCCGTCGACGCATTGATGAAGGAGTCGGCGGCGGCTCACTTCCCACGCACGTACGACGCGCAGGCAGCAGAGAGCGCCGTGCGCTACATCGCGGAGGTCGATCCGACGCTGCTCGAAGACGGGACCTACTTCGTGCTGGAGGCGGACGGCGAGATCGTCGCGTGCGGCGGCTGGAGCAGGCGCGACAGGCTGTACACGGGGAGCGGCGACGCCGACGGAGACGCACGGCTTCTCGACCCGCAGACCGAGCCGGCTCGCGTGCGGGCGATGTTCGTGCGTTCGGACTGGACCCGTCGTGGCCTCGGTCGCCGCATTCTCGAAGAGTGCGAAGCCGCCGCGCGACGGGAGGGCTTCCGGCAGCTGGCGCTCATGTCGACGATGCCCGGACTCCCGCTCTACCTCGCATACGGCTTCCAGCCGCTCGAAGAGGTCGACATCCCGCTGCCGGACGGGCTCACGATCGCGGGCGTGACGATGGACAAGCCGATCGATCCGTAGCGACGGCGTTACGCTCTTCGCGTGACCGACTGGGAGACGGTTCGCGAGATCGCGCTCGCCTTTCCCGAGGTCGCCGAAGACACGTCCGGTCGGCGAGCATTTCGGGTCCGCGGGAAGCTCTTCGCGTGGGAGGCTCGCGAGCGTGACGGCGGAGGTCTGGGCGTACGCGTCGATCCGGAGGAGAAGCAGCTGATCCTCGACGCGAACCTCGACGTCTACTTCTCGAGTCCGCACTATGACGGATGGCCCGGGGTCCAGATCCGGCTCGAACTCATCGGGCGAGACGAGCTTCGCGAGCGACTCGAGGACGCGTGGCTGATCCAGGCGCCCAAGCGCCTCGCCACGGAGTACCTCGGCGCTAACCCCTCGTAGCGTCGCCGACGAACGTGGCGATCGCCTCTGTGAAATCCTGCCTGCTCTTCTCCCAGGCGTAGAACATGTGCCCACCGCCGAAGTGGCGGACGGTCAAGCGCTCGGCCATCTGCGGGTCGAGCCGCATCAGATTCCTGAGACGGTCGCTCGTGTAGTACGGCGTGATCAGGTCGTACTGGCCGTGCGTGATGAACGCCTTCATGTGCGGGTTCAGAGCCATGCCGTAACGGAAGTCGTCGGTAGCGCCCGGAGGAGGAGCGAACGCGTGGTGCTCGGTGT
Organism: Gaiellaceae bacterium; assembly: GCA_050697935.1. Taxonomy (GTDB): domain Bacteria; phylum Actinomycetota; class Thermoleophilia; order Gaiellales; family Gaiellaceae; genus GMQP-bins7. The sequence continues at coordinate 5,032 of JBOHAY010000274.1, forward strand.
CGTTTTTCCACGCGAGGTTGACCTCGTACGACAGCAGCGTGTACTCGCGATCCGTCTCGACGCCGATCTCCGACCGCAGCATCCGGTTCACCGCCATCGTGTACGCGGGACTGATCCCGGCGAGCGTCGGATCCGGCCACGTCAGCCCGTCGCGGTCGGGGAACGGATCGGTCACCGTGATCGTCGCGTCGTAGACGCCGAGCACTTTTCGCTCGTCGCGTAAGAGCTCGCGCACGAAGCTCAAGAACGAGACCCGGCCTTCGGCGCGCTCCACGATGTCGAGCTGAAGCCCGAGAAGGTCGGCAAGTCGAGACAGAATCCGCGCACGCTCCTTCACCGGGATGGACGCTCCCCGGGTGAGGAACGAGGCGTACTCGCCCGTGGCGAACTCCTCGGCCTCATGCAGCACGCGCTCGAGACCGGTTCCCTTCCTGAAGGCACGCGAGCGCCGGTGGTGTACGGCGGCGGCGGCCATTGTCGGAATACGATCGACCCACCCGAGAACGTCGTAGTCCGTGGGCGCGAGACCGGTGATCTCGAGTGCGGGTGAGATCAGGATCGCGCCGTTCAGGCCGATGCCCGCGGTCTCCTGGAGCACCCGCACGAGGCGCCCGACCCGATAGCCGCCGTAGCTCTCGCCGGCGATGAGGACGGGCGAGCCCCAGCGGCCGTGATCCGACAGCCACCGGCCCATGAACTCGCAGAGCGACTCGAGGTCGCGCTTGTACCCGAAGTACTCCTTCGGATCGTGAGCGTCCTCCGGCTTCGCGTCCTTGCCCTCGCCCTTCTTCTCGGGCTCGATGATGCGACTGAAACCCGTTCCGACCGGGTCGACGAACACGAGGTCACTGAACGCGAGCCAGGACGACTCGTTCTGCACGAGGCGAGGGGGCATCTCCGGCAACGAGCCGTCGGGCGGGAAGGCGATCCGCATCGGCCCGACGGCGCCCATGTGCAGGAAGGCAGACGACGCCCCGGGTCCGCCGTTGAAGACGAACGTGACCGGTCGGCTCTCGTCGCCGCCCGCGGCGACATACGAGACCGAGAAGATCTCCGCGGCGGGCTTCTCCTTCTTCCGCAGCACGAGCCACTTGGCGGTGGCGGTGTAGTCGAGCGGCTTCGCTCCACCGGTCCACGTGGCGGTGGTCTCGGCCCCGGCAGGCGGCTCGTGATCGGGCTTGTCCTCGCGCTTCTCGTCGTCGCTCATGGCGCGCACGCTATCCGACGCCGCGCGTGGCTCGGCGGTCGAGGTCGCAGCTGAATCGGTGCTAGCGAGCCGCCTCAGGTGCAGTGACAGGGGCTTGGGCAACCGAAGCTGGCGTCTTCTGCGTCGTCTGCAGAACGACCGCGAGAATAACCACGATGCCGCCCGCGATTGCCGCCGGTGCCGGTCTCTCGGAGATCGCAAGCCACACCCAGAGCGGCGCCAGTACGACCTCGAGCAGAGTGATCAGCGCAACCTCGGCCGCGGGTATCAACCTGGCTCCGATCGTGAGGAAGGCCAGCCCGAGCCCCATCTGCCCGACACCAAGGAGCACGAGGAAGGTCAGGTCGTGCTCGCTCACGGTTCCGAAGCTCGCAAGTGGAGCAATTGCGAGAACGACGAGGAGCTGAGACAGGCAGATCGCCGGCGCCATCGACATGTCGCGGCGATGGCGCGTGATGACGATCGCCACGGCGAAGGCAAGCGTCATCACCAGCGAGGAGCCGATGCCGATGACGCCGCCACTGCCCGCGCCGCCGACCATCAGCGCTACTCCGAGAACAGCGATGGCCATGGCGACCCACGACCGGCGCGAGATCGACTCGCCGAGCGCGATCCAGGCGAGTAGTGCGGCCGCGATGGGCGCCACGGCCTGCATGAAGAGAACGTTTGCGACGTTCGCGTAGTTGAGCGCGACGATGAAGAAGCCCGACGCAAAAGCCGTGCATACGGCTACGGCGAGCCCGGCCGTACCCATGGAGCGGAAAGCTGCGAGGGGACGGCCACGGTTCAGGACGGCGACGAAGGCGAGGAGGGCGAGGAAGGCGAAGAACGCGCGCCCGGCGAGCTGTGTCGCCGTGTCGACGGAGAGTTCGCGCTGCATGACGCCCGCTGTCGACCACGCGATCGCGGCCAGAGCGACGAACAGCTGACCGCGGCGCCGATCGAGCTGCGCTTGGTGAGAGACGGTCGGCGGCGCCATCGCCGCAGTCAATCACGCACAGGCGTGCGCGCAGTTGGGCGCTGGCAGAGACCGCTAGGGGAGTTGGCAGGGCTCGGGGAAAGGAGGCCAGCGGTTGGCGTAGGCTTGCACCCCAGGCCACAATGAGGGAGTTCCTGTGTCCCAGATAATCGACTCGCTCGAAGAAGCACGCGCCGCAGCGGCGCGCCAGGCATGGCGCCCGGCGTACGAGGCGTTCTCCGGCCTCGACACTGCGGACGAACTGCTGCCCTCCGACCTCGAGGGCTGGGCAGAGGCTGCCTGGTGGAGTGGCAAGCTCGACGAGGCGATCACCCTGCGCGAGCGGGCGTACGCGGCGTTCACCGCAGCCGGAGACATGCTCGGCGCGAGCAGGATGGCGTTGACTCTCAGCTGGGACTACGAGGCCAAGGGCGCGTTTGCCGGCGCGAGCGGCTGGCTCGCGAGTGCCGAGCGCCTGCTCGACGACCTTCCGGAGGCCCCCGAGCATGGCCGGCTGTTGATGATTCACGCCATCACAGCCTTGTTCGCCGAGGGTGACCTCGAGAAGGCGTTGGCACTCTTCGACGAGGCATCTGCGCTCGCCCAGAGAGTCGGCGATCGCGACGTGCAGATGCTCTCTCTTTCCGGACAAGGCAGGGCGTACATCAAGTCGGGCGACATCGAGAAGGGGTTGGCTCTCCTCGACGAGGCAACGGCATCGGCGAGTTGCGGAGACCTACGCCCGCACTCGGCCGGCCTCGTCTACTGCATCACGATCAGCTCCTGCCAGGACCTCGGCGACTATCGCCGAGCAGCCGAGTGGACCGAGGCGGCGAACAAGTGGTGCGACCGGCTCGACGTCACGGGGTTCCCGGGTGCTTGCCGGATCCATCGCGCAGAGGTCATGCGGCTACGCGGCGATTGGCCAGCCGCCGAAGCGCAGGCGATCGCCGCGTGCGAGGAGCTCCACGACTTCGATCGCAGCATCACCGCCGGCGGCTTCTACGAGATCGGTGAGATCCGCCGCCGACGGGGCGACTTCGAGGGCGCGGAGGAGGCGTACCGAACCTCTGACGAGCTCGGACGGAGCCCGGAGCCGGGACTGGCCCTGCTCCGCCTCGCCGAAGGAAAGGTCGACGCTGCCGCTGCGGGCATCGCACGAAACCTGGCGGAGATCGAGGACCCGCTGTCCCGTCTACGACGACTACCCGCGCAGGTGCAGATCGCGGTGGCGGCCGCCGACTTGAAGACAGCCCGTGCCGCGGTCGACGAGCTCGAGCACATCGTCGACTCGTACAAGATCGGCGATCGGCGCGCCGTCGCGTTCGATGCGACCGTTCATTACGCCTTCGGTCAGATCAGGCTCTCCGAGAGAGACTGGGGCGACGCCGTCCGGTGTCTCAAGCGTGCACGCGACGAATGGAAGAGCGTCGGTGCCCCGTACGAGGCCGCGCAGGCGCGATTGCTGCTCGGAATCGCGTATCGCCGCCAAGGCGACATGCATAGCGGAGACGCCGAGCTCGAAGGCGCACTCGCGGTGTTCGAGCGGCTAGGAGCCAGACCTGACGAGCAGCGCGCGAAGGAGTTGCTGGGCCGACTCGAAACCCGCCGCACGTTCCTCTTCACCGACATCGTCGACTCGACAAGGCTCCTCGAGACGCTCGGGGACGAGAAGTGGAAGAGGCTCCTCGCCCGTCATGACGAGCTCGTTCGCGAGCGGATCGTCGAATCCGGGGGCGAGGTGGTCAAGAAGACCGGCGACGGTTTCTTCGCTTCGTTCGAGAGCCCGAAGGCTGCAATCGACGCCGCGATCGCGATCCAGCGTGCGCTGCATGCGGAGCTGGTTGCGCCGGACGTGAGGATCGGCGCGCATGCCGGCGGCGCGTTTCGCACGGACGCCGACAGCGGAGACTACGGCGGCCAGAGTGTTCACATCGCGGCACGCATAGGCGCTGCAGCGAGTGGAGCGGAGATCCTCGTGAGTCGTGAGACGCTCGATGGAGCCGCGTCGTCATTCCGTCTGTCCGAGCCGCGAGCCGAGCGGCTGAAGGGCTTCGAGGACCCGGTCGAGGTCGTCTCCGTGGACTGGCGATGATGATCTGTCGGGAATCGCCCGCTACACTCCGATGACACGGGACGAATACCGAAGGCGCCGCCCGCGCCCTCCCTATCCGTTCATGGCAGGAGGAGCGTTCATGGGCCGCACCGTTCCGAAGAGACTCCCGCTCGAGCGAGCTGTACATGGCGACTGACGCCGGCCTCGCCGAAGACTGGTTCGTCCAGCAGACCTCCCGCCGGGAGGCAAACCAGAAGAAGGCCGCCGGCTCGAGTCCTGCGACGGATCCGCAGGGACTCGTCGAGTTCGCCTGCGAGTGCAACAAGGTCGACTGCGAGAAATCGGTGCGAGTCCCGCTGTACGTCTACCGCCGCATGGTCGAGGCCGGAGACCAGTACCTGCTCCAAGCTGGACACCACGCGTTCACGACGTACCGGACGATCGTCACGATCGGCCTGATGCGGATCGAAGAGCGCGCCTAGATCGAGAGACTTGAGCGCTGCGACCTGCGAGGCTGGGCCCCGCGGGCCGAATCCGTTCGCCTCGAGCTCCTCGCCTTGCGCGCTCGTGCGCGTCGGTGGAGTGCGGGCTCAGGGCCGAATTCTGAACGCGGGGCCAGTCACGTTCACCCTACTCCACATTCGCGTCGGCGGCAGGAGTGCGCTCGGCAGGCGCCGGAGCCTCGGCGACAGGCTCGGGCGGACCGCCGTCGACGTACCGCGCGTTCAGATCCGGCGGGAGCTGATCCGCGCTCTCATCGACGAGCAGCTCGCCGCTCTCGGCCGCCAGCTTCTTCGCCTGTTTCTTCTCCAGCTTGCGGGCGCGCCGTTCCTTGACCGTACGCTCGCGCGCCACCTTCGCCATCGTCTGCTGTCTCTTCGAGCTCATTTCCGTTCCTCTCTGAGGCTCGTGCGCGACCAAAAACACGAAACCGGCGGACTCACCATAGCCTGCACCCCGGCGTGAAGGAGGGTCAACCGCAGGCTGCTACCGACCTGCTGAGAAAGCGAAGAGTGCCTCGGCAAAGCCCGACCGCGGCCCGCTGCTGGTACGCCTTGGTGTCCAGCAGCCGGTCCTCGGTGGCGTTCGTCATGAACCCCATCTCGACGAGGATCACCGGAACGTTCGCCCAGTTGAAGCCGGTGAAGTCCGATCGCTCCTGGAGTCCGCGATCGGGGAAGGCGATCGCGCGCACGAGCTCCGCCTGCACGACTCTCGCCGCGCGCTTGCTCGCGACGTAGACGTCATCCGTCCAGCTGCGACGAAGAGCCGGGTAGAGCGTGTGTGTTCCGCGTGCGCTCGGATCGCTCGAGCCGTCAGCGTGGATGCGGAGGAAGAGCGCCGCTTTCGCCTCGTTCGCAACGCGCGCGCGAGCGACGTTACCGATGCTCACCCCTGCCGTCTTCGTCCGCGTCATCTCGACACGGATGCCGGCGGCCTCCAGCAGCGAACGCAAGCGCAGCGCGACGCGGAGGTTCAACTGAGCCTCCGCGAGCCCGGATACGACGCCCCGCGTGCCACCGCCGTCCTTGATCTTGCGGGTCGACGAGCCCGGGCCGATCGGCTCGGTCGCGGCATTCGCGCGCAGGTCGTGGCCCGGATCCAGGACGACCACGGGCACGGGCGCACTCGCGGCGCTGGACGCGCTCGCCGAAAGCGCGAGGAGCGCGCCTGCGACGACGGCGCAGATGGCCAGCACAGGTCGTAGTGTGCCGGGCAGCTACTGGGAGGAGGTCGACATGCAAGAATCGCCGGAAGCGCGAGACGCACTCCTCGCCTTCTACGAGGCGTTCTCAAAGGCTGCGCCCGGAGACATCGAGCTCTTCGACCGGGTCTTTACGCGCGAGGACGACCTGCTCATCGTCGGCACCGCGTTCCACGAATGGGTCGCCGGCCGCGAGAGAGGCACGCAGTCGTGGGGCATGGAGGGTGTCGGGCTCGAACCGGGAAACCCTGTCGCCTGGGAGGACGGTAACGTCGCCTGGGCGGCCGACCGGCCCGCCTTCGTCGTCGGCGACATACGAGCCCCGATCCGACTCAGCCTGGTCATGCTCAGAGAAGGTGGCAAGTGGAAGATCCAGCACGGTCACTTCTCGGTAGGCGTTCCTGACGAGGTCGCCTTCGAGAACGCCGGTGAATGGAGCACGGCCGCGCCTGCGCATTGAGCTCGCGCAGCTCGCCGTCAGGAATGCGGCGGCAGCACGCCCGCGTTCAATCGTTTGATGGAGATCGTCTCCGTGAACGTCGGCAAGCCGCGAGAAGTCGAGTGGCGAGGCGACCTCGTCCGGACGTCGATCTTCAAGGAGCCGGTCGCTGGGTCCGTGACCGTGCGGGCCCTGAATCTCGAAGGCGACGAGCAGTCCGACCTGTCAGTGCACGGCGGGCCGAACAAGGCCGTCTACGCGTACCACGCGGACCATTACGACCTCTGGCGCCGGGAGCTCCCCGACGCCGAGCTGGGATGGGGCTCGTTCGGCGAGAACCTCACCGTCGCCGGGCTACCGCCCGAGGATGTGATCTTCGTGGGCGATCGACTGCGCGCCGGCTCCGCGCTCTTCGCCGTCACCCAACCGCGTCTTCCCTGCTTCAAGCTGTCGATCCGGTTCGGGCGGGCCGACATGGTCAAGCGCTTCCTGGCGAGCGGACGGACCGGCTTCTACCTCTCAGTCGTCGAGGAGGGCTTGGTGGCCGCTGGAGACGACATCGAGATCGTCTCGCGCGACCCGGGTCGCGTGAGTGTCGCTGACGTGACCCGCCTCTACGCTCACGACCGAGCTGATCTCGAGACGATGCAGCGCGCGGCCGCCCTCGAGGCACTGCCGGAGGAATGGCGACACTGGTTCCTCGAGCGGCTCGCGGCAGCTAAGGACGCGTCAGCTCGCGATGCGCCCGAGTCGCCGAAGTTCGGCTAGCGGGCCGAGCTTCGCCGCGTGCCTCGTATCCGAGGCGCGGAGCTCGAGCGCGAAGCGGTACCGCCTGCCGGGGCTGTAGATCGGGCACGACTCCTGGCGGCACGGCGTCATCGAGAGCTTGCGCACGCGTTTGCCCTGCGCGTCGAAGAAGGCGATGGTAAGTGGGACGAGCGTGTTCTTCATCCAGAAGCCGCCGGTCGTCTCCTCGGGGAACACGAAGAGCATCCCGTCGGCGGGCGCGCGGCGCCGGTTCATGAGGCCGAGCGACCGACTGGCGGACGTGAGAGCAAGCTCAGGCCGAAACGGCACCCCGTCGAGTCGGAGCGGGGTCGCGGTGGGACTCGCCCCGGCCATCGCGACCGCGACCGCTCCGGTGATCGCGGCTGCCAGAAGCGCGAACGTTCGGGGGAGTCGAGAGGTCACGACTACACGATAGGCAACGGAGTGTGCCAATTGCGCGCCAACTGAGTCATGCCATCGCACCTACAGACCGAGCTGCCTTACCGTGGATCGCGGCGCCGGAGGGTGAAATCCCGAGGCGGGGTGCGACGTTGACAGCGTCTGCGGCCGGCGGGAGCCGGTTCCGGTTCGAGTCCGGCGCCCTCCGCGCCCACAGCCTCTACAATCACGAGGGCTGTCAACGTTGCGCGGGCAGGAAGCCCGCTTCACCACACGGAGCCCGCCACGAGGCGGGCTTCGTTGTTTGCGGCTATCCCGTCACGAACACGGCAACGCGCTGGACCGCGTTGTTCATGTAGCCGCCGACGTTCCACGGCGGGTCGAGAGGCTGGATGTTGCCTGCAGCGTCTCGGGCGCGGCAGCACAGCTCGTACTCACCTGGCTCGACGTCCCACGTGAAGCTCCAGGAGCGCCACGCCCAGCGACCGAGCGCGACGTCGCCGAGCACGGCTTCGTTCCACGTCGCCCCGCCGTCAGTCGAGACGTCGACTCCAGCGACTTCCGCCTCGCCGGACCATGCGCGGCCAGTTAGCTCACATGCGCCGGCTGAAACAACTCTCGACCGGCTCTGGTACTCGGGTATACCGGGCGGGACCATGAGCGAGCGCGGCGCGACCCGCATGATCGGCTCGCCGGGCTCGTCCTCGTCCTGCCGAAGTCGGTAGCTGTGCCGCATCTGGTAGCCGACGAACGGCTCGTCGACCACCGCGATGTGAGCGAGCCACTTCACGCTCGTCATCCCGTACCACCCCGGGACGAGGAGGCGAAGCGGAAAGCCGTGCTGCGGCGGGAGCGGGACGCCGTTGACTTCGTACGCCAGGATTGCATCGCCTGCGAGAACCTCGTCGAGCGGAAGGCTGCGGGCGTACATCTGCTCCTCCCCACCTTCGATACCCCGATCGAGTCCCGTGAAGACGGTCTCGACCGCCCGCTCCTGCACGCCCGCCTCCTCGAGAAGCCCGGCGACCGGCGTCCCGCGCCAGCGAGCGGTGCCGACAGCCTCGAGCAACCACGGCTGGCTGACGACGTGAGGCTCGATGTGCACGCGCCCGTTCCCGGCGCACTCCATCGTGACGGGGATCTCGACAGCTGGTCGAGCGCGCAGTTCGTCCAGTGACAGCGACAGGGGCCGCTCGACGAGCCCGCTGACCTCCAGCCGCCAGCTGGCGACATCGACGTCGGGGATGTCGTAGTGGGTCAGGAGGTAGTGGAGCCCGATCGGCGTGACGTCCCAGCGAAGCGCCTCGAGCGGCATGCCGTGATTGCGCGCCGCGAGCTGGAGCTCCTGGAGGCTGATTGGCTCGCTCACGGTCGCGAGCCTAGTCGGTTCTGCTTGGATCGGAGGATGCAGTCCGACCGCGTCCTCACGAAGCCGTTCGTACTCGCGGTCGCCGCCGAGTTCGCCCTGTGCATGTCGATCGGGATGCTGATCGTGATTCTCCCGCTGTACGCGCATGACGAGCTCGGTGCGGGCAGCTTTGGCGTCGCGTTCGCTGTCGGCGCCGTGAGTCCGATGATCCTCTTGTCCCAGCCGATCGCGGGGCGCATCGGGGATCGCAAGGGCCGCCGCGTCCTGATCGTCGGAGGCGCACTCATCGCGGCGGCGAGCGTCGTCTCGTACACGCTGGCAAGCTCGCTCGAGCTCCTCATCGCCTTTCGGCTGTTCACGGGCGTCGGAGAGGTGATGCTGCTCGTGGGGGCGGCGACGATGGTTACGGACCTCGCGCCCGAGCACCGCCGAGGCGAGGCGTTGAGCCTGTACAGCCTCGGTCTCTGGGGCGGACTCGCACTCGGCCCGCTCCTCGGCGAGCTCGTGCTCGGGGGGGACCGCTTCGACGTGGTCTGGTTGCTCGCCACCGGTTTCTGCCTTGTGGCAGCCGCGCTCGGGGCCATGCTCCCGGAGACCATTCCACCACGCGTCGCAGGGCAGGACCCTCCTCGCACAAGGCTCGTCCACCCGGCCGCGATCGGTCCTGGGGTCGTCCTCGCGCTGACCGTCCTCGGGTTCGCCGGCATCGGAACCTTCGGCGCGCTCTACGCGCGCGAGCTGGGATTGGACGGGGCAGGAGGCGTCTTCCTCGCGTTCTCGGCCGTCGTGGTCACGACGCGGATCATCGCGCGCCAGGCTCCGGACCGGCTGGGGCCGAAGCGCGCCTCGAGCGTCGCGCTCGTTGTGGTCTCGGCGGGCCTGCTGATCGTCGGGCTGTGGAACGTCCCCGCCGGCCTCTACCTCGGCACCGTCGTCTTCGCGTTCGGGCACGCGCTCGTGTTCCCGTCCCTGATGACCCTCGCGGTGAACGGAGCTCCCGCGAGCGAGCGGAGCTCGGTCGTCGGTACGTTCACGGCGTTCACGGAGCTCGGCTTCATCGTCGGGACGCTCATGCTCGGCGCGGTCGCCTCCGCCCTCGGCTACGACGGCGTCTTCGTCGTGTGCGCGCTCGGGCCGTTGTGCGGGGTGCTCGTGCTCACCCGGATCGCCGTGCCGCGCGCGACTCCCGTACTGGATCCCGCGTGATGGAGCAGCGCGAGCTCGGGCGGAGCGGCATCTCCGTCACGCGGATCATCCTCGGCTGCGGGAACTTCGGCGGCGTCGGTTCCTCGCCTGCGTTCTTCGGACAGGGGATCCCGAAGGACGAGGCGTTCCGGATCATGGACGCCGCCTGGGAACTCGGGCTCACGACCTTCGACACCGCCGACGCCTACGGTGGCGGTCGCAGCGAGGCATGGATCGGCGAGTGGCTGGCAGCGAAGGGCACTGCAGTCCGCGACGCGCTCACGATCGAGACGAAGACCTTCAACCCGATGGAGACCGGAGAGGATCACGGCCTCTCGCGCTCCCGGATCCGCCGCCAGCTCGAGTCAAGCCTGCGGCGTCTCGGAGTCGAGCGCCTGTCCCTCTACCTGGCACACGACTTCGATCCGGACACGCCGCACGAGGAGACGCTCGCGGTCTTCGACGAGCTCACTCGCGCCGGCAAGGTCGGCGCGGTCGGAGCATCGAACTTCACCGCCGAGCAGCTCGCCGAGGCGGTTGAGATCTCAGAGCTCGAAGGTCTCGCCCGCTACGAGTGGGTACAGAACTCGTTCTCCCTGCTCGACCGGACCGACGCCGAGACGGTCTTCGCGGTCTGCCACGAGCACGGCCTCGGATACGAGGCGTTCGGGCCACTCGCAGGAGGCTGGCTGAGCGGCAAGTACCGCCGCGGCCAGCCGTATCCGGAAGGGTCACGCATGACGCAGCGGCCCGACTCCTACCTCCGCTACGCGAACGACCGCGTCTTCGACGGGCTCGAGGCCTTCGAGCGCGAGGCTCTGGGCCGCGGCGTGTCCATGGCAGGGCTCGCCGTCGCGTGGGTTCTCGGCGTACCGGAGATCACGGCGGTCGTCGTCGGTCCGACGCGGGCAGGGCATCTCGAGCCGGTGCGGGAAGCGCTCTCGCTCGAGCTCACGTCGGCGGAGCATGCGCATCTGCGAGGCTTGTTCGCGTGAAGCGCCCTTTGTCAGCCCCAGCCTTCATGCGCGTTCCTCGGGCATCGCTCGCGGTGCCAGGCCGGAGGGCACAGTACTCCGGTACGGGCCCGGAGAGCCTGGTGCCGCGAGCGGCGTCAGGCCGCGGCGGAGGCCGGCTCTTGCCCCAGAGAGTGCTGCGCACTTTCTGGGGGCCCCGGGTACGAGGCCGGCCGGGAGC